>NZ_JBEAJL010000099.1:0-163547 GCF_040065275.1 Klebsiella sp. JB_Kp042 | reverse complement strand
GATGCGCTCCGGATGAATATGATGATCTCATATCAGGAACTTGTTCGCACCTTCCTTAATGTAGGGGATATCACCTGGGGGAAGAAGTATATATTAAGTAAAGAGAGGTGTGCAGATATTCCAGATATTATTTTATGTTTATTATCCTTTCTTTGATAGGAGTAGCCGGTTTTTGTCTGTTATTAAATGTTATTGCCTCACTCTTTAGGTTGAAATTGATGCGATTGAGTATTCTAATTAATAATTACTGTATCGCTGATATATAAAAGGAAATTCAATGTTCAAAGGTTTTGTATTACTCGGCGATAAAACCACGCACGGCGGTGCTGTTATTTCCGCATCCTCCACCATCATTGTAAATGGAAAGCCCGTAGCGCTGGTGGGGGATAAAGTCAGCTGCCCGATTCCGGGACATGGCACTAATGCCATTATTGAGGGAGCGCCGGAATGGTCTTCCGATGGTAAAGCCATCGTGGTCGATGGCTGCAAATGTCAGTGCGGTTGCCAGGTGATTTCCGGCGCGCCGGAATGCGCGATAGGATAAAAAATGGGCTGGGTACGAACAAAAGCATTGACCATGGAGCAGCCATCGGCTCCTTCACTGACCCGATGGTTGTTTGCCGGTGTACTGATGGCGATTATCGGTGTCCTGCTCTTTATCCTCCATGCTTCCGGCACCGTAAAAATTCTCTCAGTGATAAATATCTGGTGGGTATCCCTGATGCCTGCAGGATGCTGGTTGCTGATTTTTTGTCTGCGTTGCTACCTGTGGGACAGGGATCTGAAAGCGCATCAGTTCTTGCTGAAAGAGGCGGAATACGGACAGCAGAGGTGGGAAGACTGGGCCGGGCGCTGGCTGGCCGTTCTGGGCAGTGCAGTGCTGTTGCCGGATCATACTTCTGCGGCGCATTGGGGGAGTGAGCGGCCTCAGCAATACGGACTTACCCGCAGGATTAATTACCTTCCGGCAGAAGAGCCCGTGCAGTTGAGTGCGATGCATGCGCTGCTTACCAGTATAGAAGAGCGCGTGCAGTGCCTACCGGAAGAGCTACCGCTGCATGTCACCCTGATCACGGATAATCCCTCGCCTGAGCTGACCAGCAGTTTCAGTAATCTCTGGAAAGAACACATTCCTGGCCGCGCCGTGTCCGATGATATTACCGTTACCGGCTCATTCTCACTGTCGGAAGTGGAGGAGCGCCTGAAGCAGCCTGTACTGACGGTCAATCTACTCCTGGTCATCCAGCTCAACGGTGGTACAGCATACTCCGACGGGCTGGCCGTGTTGCTGCTGACCAGCGATGATGTGGCGCAAAAATACCATCTGCCGCACTCATCACGGCTGTTACGTCCGATGCCCTTAGATATGACGAACTTTGAAGACGATATCACCCTGTTTCTGGAAACCCAGACTGTCGCCTGCCAGACGCCCTCCGTTATCGGGGACGCAAAAAAATGGACGGAAAGAAGCGCCGCGCTTATCACGCAGGGCGGCAAAATGCATACCCCATGGAAAGCTGAAGATATCGCGCTGCTGGAAAAATGGTGCGGTATTCCGGGACCCGCAGCGCCCTGGCTCCTGACCGCGCTGGCAGCCGATCTGGTCAGCCTCCGTAAACAGCCCCTGCTGGCGTTATTTTCCAGCGAACAGGAACATTTTATCAGTACCATCACCCCAGGGAGTGAAGATGAATATACCGGGTAATGGCCTGGGCCGGTTTGGCCTGGCCGGGCTTACGTTGGCCGGGATGGCTGCAATATGGGGGGGGATCACCCGCTATGGCGGCATGCTGAATATCAATACGCGGGGCGAGCAGGTACTGGCGTTTGTTCTGGTCTGTCTGGCGTTGGTATTTGTTTTTTACCTTCCTGCAATGTCCCGCCGTGTGAAGGAGAGTTTATATCGCCGGCAGTCGCAGCAGGCCAACATCTTACCCGGCGAAGAAGGGCGCGTGGCGCTGACACCTCCCCATCATATTACGGTGGGGGAAATTCGCCAGACTCTGCGCTATCAGTATGGACGCGCCTGGTCCCGCAAAGTCCGTATTCTGCTGATAATTGGCTCAGTCAGAGACGTAGAACAACTGACCCCAAAGCTCACGCAGGAACTCTGGCAGGAAGATCAGGGTACATTATTGCTGTGGGGTGGAGACCCTGGGGCAGCGGTAGATAACGCCTGGTTCACAGCGCTGCGTAAACTGCGTTATCGCCCGGCTGATGGTATGGTGTGGGTAACATCGGGCTTTGACGGCGTTTTGACAACGATGAACAGAACGAAGCCCAGGCTCACGCCAGATGAAATGGACAATGTGTCTCACTCTCTAAAGCTACGCTACGAAGCTCTTGGATGGAAACTTCCCCTATACGTCTGGTCGCTGTATGAGGAGGGCAACGAAAAAAATGGACGTATCACTCAGCCTGTAGGCTGCCTGTTACCCACAGGTTGTACGCCGCAAATAGTTGCCGAACAGTTCACTGCCCTGGCGCCGTTACTGATAGAGCAGGGCATCCAGCAGATATGCGGGCAACCACAGCACAATTTTTTACTCGCGCTGGCCGACCAGTTGACTCGGGAAGCGGAAGCGGTGGTGGAACCGTTATCGATACTGCTTAATCCATACCGACCATTGCCGCTGGCCGGGGTGGTATTTAGTGAGGCATCAGTAGAGGCTGGTCGCAGTGTCAGTCATCACTGGGGACGGGATAACCGCTGGGAAACGATACCAGACTCTGTGCTGTGGTTGCCAGCCGGTCTACGTCCGCGCAAACAGGGCGTCGACTGGATGCGTGGGATGAGCGTGGCCGCTGCCGCCCTGATGTTATTCTGGGCCGTCTCAATGTCAGTCTCTTTTATCGCCAACCGCGAGCTGGTTGCGACCGCACAGGAGCAGGTGCAGCAGGCCTCGGCGGGAAAACAGCCTCTGGCCGTACGCCTGCATGCGCTCTCCGCGTTACAGAAAACGCTTTCTAAACTGGAATACCGCTCACAGCACGGAGTACCCTGGTACCTCCGCGCTGGCCTCAGCCAGAACGATGACCTGCTGGCGGCGCTGTTTCCGCGCTACGGAGAGAGGGCGCAGCCGCTGCTGCGCGATGCGGCAGCAGCGCACCTTCAGCGGCAGCTGAACGCCTTCGCACAGCTGCCGCCGGACAGCCCGCTGCGTGAGAAGATGACGAAGACCGCTTACGACCAGTTGAAACTGTACCTGATGTTGACCCGCCCGGAGAGAATGGATGCTGCGTGGTTTGCGGGAGCGTTGATGCGCGAGTGGCCGCAGCGTTCCGGCGTGGCCGACGCCGTCTGGCAGGGCAGCGGCCCTTCGTTACTGGCATTTTACGCTGCCAGCCTGGCGTCGCATCCGCAGTGGCGTCTGCCTGTCGACGACGGTCTGGTCAGCCAGGCGCGCACACGGTTAATTCGCCAACTGGGCCAGCGCAACAGTGAGTCCACGCTATATCAGAAGATGCTCGCGCAGGTGGCGAACCAGTATGCGGACTTGCACCTGGCGGACATGACCGGCGACACCGACGCGTCGCGCCTGTTCACCACCGATGAGGTGGTGCCGGGGATGTTCAGCCGGAAAGCCTGGGAAGAGACGGTGCAGCCCGCCATTGAGAAAGTGGTCGCGGAACGCCGCGATGACATGGACTGGGTGCTGAGCGACGCGAAGCAGCCTGCCGCGCAGTCGGCGTCGCCGGAAGCCTTGCGAGTCCGGCTGGCGGAGCGTTATTTCGCTGATTTCAGCGGCGCCTGGCTGGATTTTCTCAACAGCTTACGCTGGCAGCGCGTGGAGACCCTCTCCGATGCCATCGACCAGCTGACCCTGATGGCCGATGTGCGCCAATCGCCGCTGGTGGCGCTGATGAACACCCTGAGCGTGCAGGGGCGAACCGGCCAGACCGGGGAAGCCATCGCCGATTCGCTGGTCAAATCGGCCAGGCAGCTGTTCAACCGTGACAACCCACCCGCCATCGATCAGCAGTCCGGCGCGCGCGGTCCTCTGGATGCAACCTTCGGGCCCGTACTGGCGCTGCTGGACAATCGCGACGGCGGGACGCCCACCAGCCGTCTTAGCCTGCAGACCTTCCTGACCCGCGTCACCCAGGTGCGTCTGCGCCTGCAGCAGGTCACCAACGCCACCGACCCGCAGGCGATGACGCGCCTGCTTGCGCAGACGGTGTTCCAGGGCAAGGCTGTGGATCTAACCGAAACGCGCGACTACGGCAGCCTGGTGGCGGCGGGACTGGGCCAGCAGTGGAGTGGTTTTGGGCAGACGCTGTTTGTTCGCCCGATGGAGCAGGCCTGGCAGCAGGTGCTGACCCCGGCGGCGGAAAGTCTCAACGCCCAGTGGCGCAGCGCGGTGGTGGAGGACTGGAATAGCGCTTTTGGCGGTCGCTACCCCTTTAAAAATACCAGCAGTGAAGTTTCACTGCCGCTGCTGGCAAAATATCTCAATAGCGAGACCGGACGCATCGCCCGCTTTCTGCAGACCCGGCTGAACGGCGTACTGCATAAAGAGGGGAGCCGCTGGATGGCGGACAGTATCAATGCCCAGGGGCTGACGTTTAACCCGGCCTTTCTGCAGGCGATGAATACCCTGAGCCATCTCTCCGACGTCGCGTTCGCCAACGGCGAAGCGGGATTGCATTTTGCGCTACGCCCCGGCACCGCGGATGGCGTGATGCAGACGGAGCTGGTCATCGACAGCCAGAAACTTGTCTACATGAACCAGATGCCGGCCTGGCGGCGGTTCAGCTGGCCCGCCGATACCGAAGCGCCGGGCGCCAGTCTGAGCTGGATCAGCACCCGGGCGGGCACCCGCCAGTATGCAGATCTTCAGGGGGCCTGGGGCTGGATCCGCCTGCTGGATAAGGCGGTGGTCAGCGCTTACCCCGGAACGAGCAGCAGCTGGAGCCTGAGCTGGAAAGCGCCGGATGGTCTGTCGCTGAACTACACCCTGCGTACCGAGTCGGGGGAAGGACCGCTGGCGCTGCTGGCCCTGCGAAACTTTACGCTACCTGAGACGATATTCAGCGTGCGCGCGCCTGCTGAGCGTGTTCCGCTGACCGACGATATACCCGGCGAAGAGGGATACTGAAACCGCCTCCCTCACTGATTGGCGTTGACCTGCGACGCCGGGCCGCCTCTGCTCATGGCCCCCGGCGGCCAACTAATCTGCCCGCGCAGCCATGCTGCGTGTCTCCCTGAAGACGAATAATGGAATAGTCATAATGGACGATTTAACCCTGCGATATTTTGACGCTGAAATGCGCTACCTGCGTGAGGCGGCAAAAGCGTTCGCGCAGGCTCACCCCGACCGGGCGGCGATGCTGGATCTCGATAAAGCCGGCACGCCGGACCCTTACGTTGAGCGCCTGTTTGAAGGCTTTGCCTTTTCCGTAGGTCGCTTGCGCGAAAAAATTGATGATGATCTGCCGGAGCTGACCGAGGGGCTGGTCAGCATGCTGTGGCCGCACTACCTGCGCACCATTCCATCGCTATCGATCGTGGCGCTGACCCCAACGCTGCCGGCGATGAAGATGGTGGAAACGGTGCCCGCCGGGTTTGAAATA
This sequence comes from Klebsiella sp. JB_Kp042, assembly GCF_040065275.1. Lineage (NCBI taxonomy): Bacteria > Pseudomonadati > Pseudomonadota > Gammaproteobacteria > Enterobacterales > Enterobacteriaceae > Klebsiella > Klebsiella sp. JB_Kp042. The sequence continues at coordinate 157,973 of NZ_JBEAJL010000099.1, read as the reverse complement.
AGCTCCCGCCCACTGGGGCCGAAAAATACCGTGTGCCGGTACCGAACCACCCGCGATCTGACGCTTAACCCGCTGGCGATAGAGGAGGCGGTGATGATGGCAGAGCCGGACGGACGTTCGGCCCTGCGGCTACGATTCGCCTGTAGCGAGCTGGCAGACTGGTCGCAGACCGATCTCCGCCGCCTGCCGCTGTACCTGGGGGAAGACGCCGTTACCGGCAGCGCTCTTCATCTGTGGCTGACCCGACGCCAGGCCGCGATTTACCTGCGTCTGCCAGGGCAGGCGGAGCGGGTAAGTCTGGACGGCTATTTTTCGCCGGGGGGATTCAGCGAGGAGGATCGTTTATGGCCGAAGGGGGAGAGCGCTTTCAGCGGCTATCAGTTGCTGCTCGAGTATTTCACCTTTCGCGAAAAATTTATGTTCGTGCAGCTAAATGGCCTCGAAAACATGACGCTACCGGCGGGGATATCGCATTTCACGCTTGAGGTGGTGTTCAGCGAGGTCTGGCAAAGCGATTTACCCGTCAGCGCAAGCAGCCTGCGCCTGCACTGTGTGCCGGTGATTAACCTGTTTACCCTCGAGGCTGACCCGTTGACCATCAGCGGGCTGGAGAGCGAATACCTCCTGCGTCCGAAGCGCCTGCAGGACGGGCATACCGAAATCTATTCTGTCGACAGCGTGACCGGCTCCGGGCGCACCGGGGAGGCGCGCTATGTGCCTTTCACCCGCTTTCGTCACCAGGGGGGAATGATGCGTCGCCATGCGCCGGAGCGCTACTACCACACCCGCGTCAAACGGGGCGTCACCGGCATGCACGATACCTGGCTTATCCTCGGCGGACAGCAATGGGAGGCTGACCGGGCGCTGGCGCGGGAAACGGTCTCCTTGCGCATCACCGGCACTAACGGCCAGCTGCCGCGCCGGGCGCTACAGAGCACGCTGCTGGATCGCTGTGAGTCGATATCAGCTACGCCGCTTACCGTCCGTAATCTCTGTAAACCCACGCTGCCGGCATATCCCCCGGCGGAAGACCGCTACCACTGGCGGGTCATGAGCCATCTGGGCACCCGTTTTCTCAACATGATGAGCAGCGCCGAGGTGCTGCGCGGCACGCTGTCGCTCTACAACTGGCGGGAAGATGAGCTCAATAACCGCCGTCTGGACGCCATTCTGGCGGTAAGTCATCACCGAATTCAGCGTTTCGAGCAGGGCTTCCTGCTGCGCGGGCTGGATATCGAAGTGACGCTCGACGGTAGCGGATTTACCGGCGCGGGCGATGTCCATTTGTTTGGCGACATGCTCAACCGCTTTTTCGCGCTGTATGCCGATATGAATCAGTTCATCCAGCTGACGCTCATTGTTCAACCTGAAGGGAAATGTATCCGGTGGAAAGAGAATCACAGTCTGCGCCTGCCCGGCTGATGGCGCAGCTCCGGCCTCAGTTGCCGTACATGAATTTTTACCGCTTCTGCCAGTTGCTGGAGGAGAACCATCCGAAGGCGCCGATCATCGGCAGCGGCTGGCTGGTGGGTGATGAACCCATACGCTTTCGCCCGCATCCGGGGATGGGTTTCCCGGCCGGCGAAATCCGTGGAATGGACGATCCTGACCCGCCCCGGCCGCCGGCGGTTCGCGTTGCTTTTATGGGTCTCTACGGCGTGGAATCCCCGCTGCCGACCCACTATAGCGATGATATTGCGCAACGGCGGGAAGGCGTCGAGGCTACCGAGGATTTTCTCGATATCTTCAACCATCGACTAATCGCCCAGTATTACCGTATCTGGCGCAAATATTCCTACCCGGCAACCTTTCGGGTAGGTGGCACGGACAACACCTCGCAGTATCTGCTGGGCCTGGCGGGGCTGGGCATACCGGGATGTGCCGCTGTCGCCGCAGCGCCGCTGTCGCGATTTCTGGCGCTGCTGCCGGGGATGATGTTGCCGGGGAGATCCGGGGAAGGCATGGAGGCGCTGGTGGCGCTCCTGGCTCCGGGGACCCGGGCGACGGTGTACCACCACGATCCCTGCCGGATCCCCTTGTCGCAGCCGTTAACGATGAGCATCCGCCAGCCAGTTAGCCTGCAACACAGGCCAGTGATGGGAACTCACGCTACGGATGTGAACGGTCAGGTGTTGCTGCAGCTGGCGACGGAAAAGCCTGATGAGGTCCGCGGCTGGCTGCCCGGCGGCGAACTGTTCAGCGACCTGATGGCGCTCCTGCACGTCTGGCTCGGATCTCATCTCGACGTGCGGCTGCAGCTTTGCGTCGCCCGCCATTTACTGCCGGATGCGCAACTTTGCTGCCAGCAGGCGCATGCCGTCCAGCTCGGGAGAACGGCTGTGCTGCAACCGCTGGATGCGCAGAAGCAGGCTGACGACAGGATCACGATTTATCTGGGGCGCTATCAGCGCGTCCGGGAAAACCTCCACCGCAGGGAGAGCGATGAAGATGGCGATTACCGCAGTTAAACCCTCTGCCACGTTACTGGCATTCTTCATGGTCACCCTCTTAACCGGCTGCGGCCTGACGCAGACCGTGAAAGACGGCGCCGTTTCCGTGACCCAGTCCATTTTTTACCCCCAGGTGAAAACGCTTCATCTGGATCTTCGCGCCCGGGAAGGCGTGAATAACAACGCCAAAGGCGCCTCCCTGGCGACGGTGGTGCGTATTTACCAGCTGAAGGACCGGCAGGCGTTTGACAATACTGACTACCCGTCGCTGTTTGCCGGTGATGGCCAGGCGCTGCAGGCGGACCGGGTGGCGGAAAAAGATATTCGCCTGCGTCCGGGCGAATCGGTGACCGTTGATATGCCCATGGAAACCAGCGCGCAGTTTGTGGCTGTGGCGGCCATGTTTATCGATCCAGACCTGACGCTAAATAGCTGGCGGCTGGTACTCACCCGGGACGATCTCGACCCGGCGAGACCGCGCATTATCGAAGCCAGCCAAAATCAACTGACGCTGCACCCGCTTAAGGAGAAGTGAAATGCCTCGTCCCTCCCTGTACGACATCCTCTACGGCAATTTCGCCGGCGGGCTGGACCTGAACAACGTCAGCGAAACGGATCAGGTCATCCTGTCGGTGCTCGATAACATGCAGCGCATCCTCAACTGTCGGGCCGGAACGCTGGCGCATTTGCCGGACTACGGCCTGCCTGATATGACCGCTATCCTCCAGGGCATGCCGGCGTCGGCGCATCAGCTGATGAGCACGCTGTCGGCGGTGTTGCTGAAATACGAACCGCGCCTGCAGCGGATCGCGGTGGTGATGCTCGATCAGGATGCGCCCGGCGAACTGCGCTATGCCATTGATGCTGAGCTGAAGGATATCGGTCTGGTACGTTACGGCACAGAGTTTATGCCTGAAGGCAGGGTGTTGATCCGCCACCTTAAACGTCAGCAGTACCTTGACGCCCGCTCCGCCCTCTAATCTCTCGCTGAAAGACATCATGATGACAACACATAAAGACCGCCGCTATAAAACCGGTGGCGACCCACGCACGCTGGCTGATTTTATTGCCCTGCGTGCGGAAATGAACAAGCTCAGCCACCCGGCGCGGCCGGATATTAACTGGCCGTATGCCGAGCAGCTTGCCCGTGCACTGCTGGAGCATCACGGCGCGGATCTGCAGACTGTCGCCTGGTATACGCTGGCCCGCGCCCGGCTGGACGGCCTGGCAGGGATCAACGAGGGGCTATCGCTGCTGGAAACGCTGCTGGCCCACCAGGGTAAAAACCTGTGGCCGCAGGCGCTCCCGGCCCGCACCGAGATCTTCCGCACCCTGAGCAAGCGGCTGCGGCAGGTGATCCGCACCCTGAACCTCACCCCGGACGATCTTGCGTCGCTTAGCCAGGCTGAGTGTTCGCTGCAAACCTTCGACGCGGTGCTCCAGCGCCTTGAGATCGCGCCTGAAAACCCGCTGAATGACCTGCGGGCGCTGCTGCGCAGCACGGCAACCCGCTTTGAGAACCTCGACCCTGCGCCAGCGCCTCCCGTCGCGCCGCCGGTGGCGATGTCTGAGGCGGCGCTTCCCGACGCTCTGGTCAGCGAAGAGGATGCTGCGAAGGCTGAGCCAGCGCCAGAACGACAACGTAGACCAGAGGCTGAGCCGCCGGCTCCGTCTTCACCAGCAAAGCGGCCCGCGCCAGGGATGGCATCGACTCCGGTCGCCGCGTCGCGCTGGAAGCCATTTATCGCCGGAATGGTCACCATGCTGGCGGTGTCGGGCATCGCCGTCGGCGGATGGCTGGCGCTGCGCCAGACCGATTTGCCGCCGACTGTGATGACGCAACAGGCCGGGCCGCTAGCGGACCTCCCGGGGGGATCTCCCCACGCGCCGGTCGATTTGCGCCAGGCGCAGCGCCAGCTTGACGATCTCGGCCGCCTGGCGCCTGACTGGGCGATAAGCTACGGCGACCGGCTGGTCCAGCTGGCCCTGAGCCGCTGGCCGGAACAGGCAAAGCCCCTGGCGCAGCAGTGGCAGCGGCAGCTAAGCGCTGCGGCATTGCCCGCGGAAAACCTCACCGGTTGGGCGGAGGGCATGCGTCAGCTGCAACGGCTCGCCGGTCAGCTCAATGCCCTCGACGAGCAGAAGGGGAAGTACCTGACGGTGAGCGAACTGAAAACGGCGGTGTTTGCCATTATGCAGTCGCTTAACCGCGCCGTTCCGCTGGAAGAGCAGCTGCGCGAGCTGGCCGCGCTCCCCGCAGGTCAACCCTGGCCAGCCGCCCGCGGCAGTCTCGCCGAACTGCATCTGCAACAGCTGATCGTGGAGTATGCCCTGCTGAAGCGAAAACAGCCGGCGCCACCGCCCGCTGCGCGACCCGCAACCGGTGGGCCCTCGGTGAGTGAGGCGGTGAAATAAAGTGTGCGCATGGCAACATTTTCTTTACATCATGATTGCAAGAACTCTACGCCCTTCGTAGTCTGAAAATGATTTAAATATATCGTTTGGTTTTATATTGAAAATTTTATTTCAAACCCTGAGGGCATGCTATGAAGCACTGTAACATCATCCTGTTAGTTGGCCTTCTGGCCAGTTCCGCTTCGGCATTGGCGGAGAAGATCGGCGTCTCGATGGCTTACTTCGATCAAAACTTTCTCACCATTATTCGTCAGTCCATTGAGAAAGAAGCTCAAGCCCGCCAGGTCGAGGTGCAGTTCGAAGACGCCCGCGGCGACACCGGACGCCAGGCCGATCAGGTGCAGAGCTTCATTGCCTCCGGCGTGGACGCGATCATCGTTGACCCCGTTGACTCCGCCAGCACCCCGCAGCTGACGAAGATGGCGCAGCAGGCCAGGATGCCGCTGGTGTATGTGAACCGGACGCCGGGGGATAAAACGTTACCCCCTGGCGTGGTGTTTGTCGGTTCGGACGAGCGGGAGTCCGGCACATTGCAGATGGAAGCGCTGGCGAAGCTGGCGAACTACAAAGGCAACGTCGCCATCATGATTGGTAATCTCACCGATGCCGGCGCGCTGCAGCGCACCAGGGACGTAGAGCAGGTGGTGGCCAAATATCCGGCGATGAAAGTGGTGCAGAAACAGCCGGCCAACTATTCCCGCAGCGAGGGAATGGATCTGATGCAGAACTGGACAGGCAACGGGGAAGCGATTGATATTGTGGCGGCGAACAACGACGAGATGGCGATTGGCGCGGCGATGGCGCTGGAGAAGAGCCAGAAGAAGCTGCTGATCGGCGGCATCGACGCCACGCCGGATGGGCTGAAAGCGTTGGCCAGCGATAAGATCCAGGTAACGGTTTTCCAGGATGCCGTTGGTCAGGGCAAAACGGCCTTAGCGGTGGCGTTGAAGCTGATTAAAGGAGAAAAAGTCGAGTCCCATGTCTGGATCCCGTTTGAGTTAGTGACCAAAGAAAACATGCAGACCTATGTGGAAAAGAGTCATTAACGGCAAGGCAGAAATGTTCGAACTTTGCTGATAAAACCGGGCTGAGAATATGACGCCCGGGCAACGAAACCGGAGGAAAAGAGATGGCAACGGCAAAAAGCGGCTACACGCTGCAGGTGATAAAGGCAGGGCAGCAGGGGCATGTTGAAATGAGGTGGGGGCATCTCGCGGAAGTTGATACGCGCGTGGCGGCGGCGACCATCGCGCAGCATATCGGGCGACCCTCGTCTGCGGCGGATCCGCAGGAGATCAGCCTGTCGCTGACCAATGCCGCCAGCGGCATCTCGGTGGAGCTTCATCACCCGGCCTCAGGAGAAAGCGCCAGCCCGGCTTTTATTGAGGACGAGTTAAAAAAGATTGTGCAGATCGTTGATGGCTACGAGGCGGCAGAAGAGACCCATATCGTGGAGTAGCGCGCCGCCTTGCGCACAGGAAAAAAAATCCACGCCGGAGCGTGGATTTTTTATTACTCGATGGCGGCAGAAACGCCAGCCAGCGGGATTAGACGTTGAACAGGAAGTTCATCACATCGCCATCTTTCACGATGTAGTCTTTACCTTCAGCGCGCATTTTACCGGCTTCTTTCGCGCCCTGTTCGCCTTTGTAGGCGATAAAGTCTTCATAAGCGATGGTCTGCGCGCGGATAAAGCCTTTTTCGAAGTCGGTGTGGATCTTACCGGCTGCCTGCGGCGCGGTCGCCCCGACCGGAATGGTCCAGGCGCGAACTTCTTTCACCCCAGCGGTGAAGTAGGTCTGCAGGTTCAGCAGGGCGTAGCCAGCGCGGATCACGCGGTTCAGGCCCGGTTCTTCGAGACCCAGCTCAGCCATAAACTCATCACGCTCTTCATCGTCCAGTTCGGCGATGTCCGCTTCAACCGCGGCGCACACCGGCACCACTACAGACCCTTCCTGCTCGGCGATAGCGCGAACCTGATCGAGGTATGGGTTGTTCTCGAAACCGTCTTCATTGACGTTCGCGATGTACATGGTCGGCTTGAGGGTCAGGAAGCTCAGATAGCGGATGGCCTCTTTCTCTTCTTTGGTCAGATCCAGCGCGCGCAGCATACCGGCGTTTTCCAGCTGCGGCAGGCATTTCTCCAGCGCGGCCAGCTCAACTTTCGCGTCTTTATCGCCGCCTTTGGCTTTTTTGGAGACGCGGTGAATAGCGCGCTCGCAGGTATCAAGGTCAGACAGCGCCAGTTCGGTGTTGATAACGTCGATATCTTCCGCCGGGTTCACTTTCCCTGCCACGTGAATAATATTGTCGTTTTCAAAGCAGCGAACCACATGGCCGATAGCTTCGGTTTCGCGGATGTTGGTCAGGAACTGGTTGCCGAGACCTTCGCCTTTGGACGCGCCTTTCACCAGGCCCGCGATATCAACGAACTCCATGGTGGTCGGCAGGATACGCTGCGGTTTGACGATTTCAGCCAGCTTGTCCAGACGCGGATCGGGCATCGGTACGACACCGGTGTTCGGCTCAATGGTACAGAAGGGGAAGTTGGCCGCTTCAATACCCGCTTTGGTGAGCGCATTGAACAGGGTGGATTTGCCGACGTTGGGCAAACCGACGATACCGCATTTGAATCCCATGATTTAAATCACCTTAATCTTTGGATAATCAATCTGTTATCAGGAACAGATTGCAGAAAATTGAATAGCTTTGCCTATTATACACGGTGCGCGGCAAAAATGCCGCACGACAACGGCTTATTGCGCCTTAAAGGCGTGTAAACGGTTGGTCGCTTTAGTGAGACCATCCTTTAACCAGATTTCCGTACAGCGCGCCGCTTCGTCGACGGCATCATCAATCAGTTTCTGCTCGCTGGCCGGTGGTTTGCCGAGTACAAAGCCGACAACCTTGTTTTTGTCGCCCGGATGGCCGATCCCGACGCGTAAGCGGTGAAAGTTCGGGTTATTGCCGAGCTTGCTGATGATGTCTTTCAGGCCGTTGTGGCCGCCATGGCCGCCGCCAAGCTTAAATTTCGCCACGCCCGGCGGCAAATCCAGCTCATCATGGGCAACCAGAATTTCGTCCGGGTTGATGCGATAAAAGGTCGCTATCGCGGCCACGGCTTTACCGCTAAGGTTCATAAAGGTGGTGGGCACCAGCAGGCGAACATCCTCACCCGCCAGGTTGATGCGCGAGGTATAGCCGAAGAATTTGCTCTCTTCGCGCAGCGGCGCGCGATGGCGATCCGCCAGTAAATCCACATACCAGGCGCCAGCGTTGTGCCGGGTGGCGGCATATTCCGCACCGGGGTTGGCCAGGCCGACAATCAGTTTAATGGTCACGTTTTCTTTCCTGCATGGGGCATTCTCTGCCGCGTAGTGTACTGTCTGCGGGCGCGCTTGACAAAGTTCTGGCCTCGAGACAATACCAGCATTGATGATTTACTCTCTAAACCATTAGAATTTGATATTGTTCATAGGCTTATTTGTAAATTTTTGTCTATTTGCTGTTCACTAATGTGATCGTGGGCGCACTCCACAGAAGAGACCTTGTCTATACTACACCTATAAGATTTGGGGACATTCCCTGGCAACCCAAAGTCCGGAGGTGACACATGAAACGCAAAAACGCTTCGTTACTCGGTAACGTACTCATGGGGTTAGGGTTGGTGGTGATGGTTGTGGGGGTGGGTTACTCCATTCTGAACCAGCTTCCGCAGCTTAACCTGCCACAATTCTTTGCGCATGGCGCAATCTTAAGCATCTTCGTTGGTGCGGTGCTCTGGCTGGCCGGTGCCCGTATTGGCGGCCACGAGCAGGTCAGCGACCGCTACTGGTGGGTGCGCCACTACGATAAACGCTGCCGTCGTAATCAGCATCGCCACAGCTAACCGCAGCATGATTCCCGCATCGGTCCCTGAAGACCGATGCGTTTTACTGTGCCTCTCGTTATCTCTTCTTCTTTTTCCCGCCATTTGACGACCCCCGTTCCGACCTGACCTTCGTGATGCTATGGTTGCCGCCAAAAGTGAATATCAAGCGCGTTTTTCGCTTGACCCTGACGTTACGTCAGGCAGCAGAGTAGCGGACCTGGCCACAGAGAGGAGCAGTCATGTTAATTCAGGTGGGAGAGCTGGCGAAGCGCGCCGGGCTGACGGTGCGTACGCTGCATCATTATGAACAGACGGGGCTGTTAACGCCTTCGGCCAGAAGCGAGGCGGGCTATCGGCTCTATAACCTGTCCGCGGTTCAGCGCCTGCATATGATCAAGGCGCTGGCGCAGACCGGGCTGACGCTCGCCACCATCAAGGACTATCTCGATCGGCGAACGCTGTCGCTACCCGAACTGCTGACGCAGCAGATAGAGACGCTTAATGACCAACTGCGCGATGTCGGCAGGCTGCGCGACCGGCTGTTGGCGCTGCGTGAGGCGCTGGCGAGCGGCAATGAACCCGATCTGGAGTCCTGGCTACAGACGCTGGAGTTAATGAAAATGTACGATCGTTGGTTTAGTCAACAGGAGTTAGCCGTGCTGCCGTTTGCGGCACAGGATGAACAGCGCGCGCAGGCGTGGCGCGAGCTAACAGAGGAGGTGCAGACGCTGATGGCGAGCGGCTGCCCGACGGACAGTCCGCAGGCGATGAGTCTGGCGACGCGCTGGATGGAGCGCCTGGAGCAGGATACGGCCGGGCGCCCGGAGTTTCTGACCCGCCTGAACGAGATGCATGCCGCCGAGCCGCAAATGGTTGAACAGACCGGCGTCACCCCGGCCATCATTGCCTTTATCACCGAAGCCTTTGCCGAAAGCAAACTGGCCATCTGGGCGCGGTATCTCGACGACGAGGAGATGGCGTTCACCCGCCGGCACTACTTCGACCGGCTACAGGAGTGGCCAGCGCTGGTGGCGAAGCTGCATCAGGCGTGCCGCGAGGGCGTAGCGCCGGACTCGGCGTCGGGTCAGGCGCTGGCCCGGGCGTGGCTTGAGCTGTTTCAGTCCTACGCCGGCACCCGGCCGCAGACCTTGCAGAAGTTTCGTCAGGCAATGGAGCAGGAGCCGCATTTGATGAAGGGCACCTGGATGACGCCGGCGGTGCTGAGCTGGCTGCAGCAGGCGACCGGAGCCTTGATGCGGCAGGCGCAGGGGCCTGCCGCCGGGTGATCACAGGTCAGCCAGCGCGGCCTGACGATCGGGGTAGAAGCTCAGGCGTCCGGGCAGCGGCTTGACGCCGGCGCGCGCTAACGTGCGTAGCGGCTGAAATTCGAGGTTAGATACGCGCAATTCACAGCCTTCCGGCAGCTTGTTCACAAAGCGCTGGAAGGCATCCAGACCGCCGGCGTCGAGAACCGGCACCGCGTCCCACTTCAGCACCACGATGCGCTTGCCGGCGATCCGGGTCTCCAGGTCGTTGAATAAACCTTCGGCGGCGGCAAAGAACAGCGGACCGATCACCCGCAGCACCAGCACGTCGTCTGGCACTTCGACGTTGACCGGCGCCAGATGGGTCATGCGCGCGATACGGCGCATAAACAACAGCGAAGCCAGCACGATCCCGACGCTGATGGCGATCACCATATCAAACAGCACCGTCAGCGACATGCACATCAGCATCACCACGATGTCGTCCTTCGGCGCGTGGCGCAGCAGATTGATGACTTTATGCGCCTCGCTCATGTTCCATGCCACCATCAGCAGCAGGGCGGCCATCGCCGACAGCGGCAGCCAGGAGAGCAGCGGGGCGAGGATCAGCAGCGCCATGATCACCAGCAGGGCGTGGATCACGGCGGCGATCGGCGATGTGGCGCCGGCGCGGACGTTCGCCGCCGAGCGGGCAATCGCCGCGGTGGCAGTGATCCCGCCGAAGAACGGCGCAACGATGTTGCCCAGCCCCTGGCCAATCAGCTCGCTGTTGGCTTTATGTTTGGTACCGGTCATGCCGTCGAGCACCACCGCGCACAGCAGAGATTCAATAGCGCCCAGCATCGCCATGGAGAAAGCCGCGGGCAGCAGCGCCTGCAGCGAAGCCCAGCTCAGGGTAAAGTTGGAACCCGGCATATCCCAGGGCAGTACCAGCTGCGGCAGCAGCTGCGGAATGCCGTTGCCCTGAGTGCCGTCCGCCAGCTGATAGTGGAACTGCGAGCCGATCGTCGCCACATCGCCGCCGAGCAAGTTGACGACCAGCATCACCCCACAGCCGGCCAGCAGCGCCGGGAGGTGGCCCGGCAGACGGATACCCAGCCGCGGCCAGAGGATCAGGGTGCCGAGGGTGACGACGCCGATGGCGGCGTCCCCGACGTTAATGGTCGGCAGGGCCATCGCCAGCGCCGCCACTTTCTGCAGATAATGCTCCGGCACATGGGGCATCTGCAGGCCGAGGAAATCTTTAATCTGCATGGTACCGATGGTGATACCGATCCCGGAGGTGAAGCCGAGGGTGACCGACAGCGGGATATATTCGATCAGGCGGCCAAAGCGCGCCAGGCCGAAAAGCATTAAAAAGATCCCCGACATCAGCGTCGCCACCAGCAGCCCCGCCAGGCCGAACTGCTGGGAAACCGGATAGAGGATCACCACAAAGGCGGCGGTCGGTCCGGAAACGCTAAAGCGCGATCCGCCGGTTAAGGCGATCACAATCCCTGCCACCGCTGAGGTATAGAGGCCGTACTGCGGCGGCACACCGCTGCCAATCGCCAGCGCCATCGCCAGCGGAATCGCAATGATCCCGACGGTGATCCCGGCGATCAGGTCGCGGGTAAAGCGGGCAGTGGTGTACTTTTCTTTCCAGCAAGCGTCGATGAGGGCGCGGAAAGGCATCACATGTGAGGAAAATAATCTGTTCACAATAATGTTTCATCCATGAGCGCATCATCTGTCAACTGAATGGCAGGTGAAGGAGGCATCGGTCATTGCCACATCATCCTTCGGGATGCCTCTGTGTTGGCTGCGTTCATTTATCCCGGTCACGTACTGCCTGTACGCTCCCGGGGATTCATTCACTTGCCGCCTTGACGCATGCCGAATGATTTTGTGGAAGAATTAAAAATTCAGAGACAAAAAAACCCGCCGCAGCGGGTTTTTGTGCTCGGCTCGATTAATGTTCGAACATAGCAGAGATTGATTCTTCATTGCTGATACGGCGAATAGCTTCAGCCAGCATACCGGAGAGCGTCAGAGTACGCACTTTATCCAGCGCTTTAATTTCTGGTGCCAGCGGAATGGTATCGCAGACGACAAATTCATCGATCACAGAGTTTTTAATGTTCTGGATGGCGTTGCCGGAGAAGATCGGGTGCGTCGCGTAAGCGAATACGCGTTTCGCGCCGCGCTCTTTCAGCGCTTCTGCCGCTTTACACAGGGTGCCGCCGGTGTCGATCATATCGTCGACCATCACGCAGTCACGACCCGCGACGTCGCCGATGATATGCATCACCTGGGAGACGTTGGCGCGCGGACGGCGCTTGTCGATGATAGCCATATCGGTATCGTTCAGCAGTTTAGCGATAGCGCGAGCACGAACCACGCCGCCGATGTCCGGAGAAACCACGATCGGGTTGTCCAGGTTCAGCTGCAGCATATCTTCCAGCAGGATTGGGCTGCCGAACACGTTATCAACTGGCACATCGAAGAAGCCCTGGATCTGTTCTGCGTGCAGGTCAACGGTCAGTACGCGGTCAACGCCGACGCTGGACAGGAAATCTGCCACCACTTTCGCGGTGATTGGCACACGAGCAGAACGAACACGACGGTCCTGACGAGCATAACCGAAGTAAGGGATAACGGCGGTGATACGACCTGCCGAAGCACGACGCAGAGCATCAACCATAACAACCAGTTCCATCAGGTTGTCATTGGTGGGAGCACAAGTGGACTGGATGATGAAAATATCACCACCGCGTACGTTTTCATTGATTTGTACGCTGACTTCGCCGTCGCTAAAACGACCTACAGCGGCGTCGCCAAGAGAAGTGTACAGGCGGTTGGCAATACGTTGTGCTAGTTCCGGGGTGGCGTTACCAGCAAAAAGCTTCATATCAGGCACGAGAAGAACCTCAGGCATGCGTCCAGTGGTGGATGAATGGGCCAATAATGTGCGGGCTGGCGCCATTCGATCCAGTCGGTGTATTTAAAGAGCACGATGCAACGTCTGGAACAGGGTGACGTTGTCACCGTAACTCAATTTCCCCGGCTGACTCATGAACGATGCGCCCTCACGGCGCAGGATTCAGAGCAGGGCCTGCTTGAGGGGCGAGAGGTTTACTCCGCGCGCCACAAAGCCATTTAGCCATGCCGGGGCAGTGTCCAGCACCTGACGGGCAGCGGATTCGGTGTTAAATTCAGCAAACACACAGGCCCCTGTGCCGGTCAGGCGTGACGGCGCATATTCTAACAGCCAGGAAAGCGCGGCATCAACCTCGCGAAAACGTTTTCTTGCGATAAGCTCGCAATCGTTGCTGAATTCACAATTTAATAACGTATTAATTGACCGGCGCGGGGTATTTCGTGGTAGCTCCGGGTCGCGAAAAATGATCGGCGTCGGAATACTGACGCCCGGATGGGCCACCAGGTACCATTTTTCCTCAGGCTCCACCGGCGTCAGAATTTCACCTACCCCCTCGGCAAAGGCGGCATGGCCGCGCACGAAGACCGGCACATCGGCCCCCAGCTGCAGGCCAAGGGTCGCCAGCTCATCTTCCGAGAGTCCGCAGCCCCAGAGATGGTTGAGCGCCACCAGCACGGTGGCGGCATTGGACGAGCCGCCCCCCAGACCGCCGCCCATCGGCAGGCGCTTATCGATACTGATATCGGCGCCGCTGCCCGCCGGCAGGCGGCCGCTTTCGCCGGCGGCGCGCATCAGCAGACGCGCGGCGCGAACGATCAGATTCTCTTCGTCCGGCACCCCGGCCACCGGCGTCAGCAGGCGCAGTTCGCCGTCAGCGCGCGGTTCGATGGTCAGCGTATCGCCGTAGTCGAGGAACTGAAACAGCGTCTGCAGGGTGTGGTAACCATCGGCCCGCTGGCCGGTGATATATAAAAACAGATTCAGTTTTGCAGGTGAGGGCCAGCGGCTCATCATTTCACGATCCAGTTATCCATCTTCAGCTTGATGCGCTGGGCGCCATTGTTCAGCTCGACATTAGACGGCAGGGCGGGCTGGGTATCGCTGGTGTAGCCGCCGTAGGTGACGTGCCAGGTTTTGCCGTTTTGCGTGTAGTTCAGTTCACGCAGACGGTACCGATCGTCCAGCGAATAGTCGGTGGCGTCGCCCGGCAGGCCGATGATCCACTGGCGCAGGCTGTTCAGCGGGATCGGCATCCCGGTCAGGCGGCCAATCATCTCTTCGGCATCGGTGGCGGTGTAGGTCTGGCCTTTGTTGTCGATCAACTGCACGCTGCCAGGCTGCGCGGTCAGCGACAGCTCGGTGCTGCCCAGCGGGTTGGTCAACAGCAGGCGATAGCGGTCCTGGCCGGTCTGCTGCCAGAAGAAGCGGGCATAGACTTTTTGCTCATCGGAGAGATAGGCAAACGCCCCGCGGGTCTGGAACTGGTTGAGGCTGCGAACAGCCTGCTGGTGCTGGCGCCACTGCGGCGAATCCGGGCTTTTGCCAGGCCCCTCGGGGGTATGAACAGAACAAGCGGTCAGGACGAGGCTGGCCAGCGGCAGCAGGCGGAACAGTCGATTCATAATGATGACAAATCCTTGATGTCTACAGTGAAATCCGGCGGCAGGGGAACAGCGGGCCGATTTGTGTAGCAGGTTACATTTATAATCCTTAATGCTAGCGTCGCCGGGCGATAGCGTCTACGTTCAAGTTGTCTGAAATCAAAAAATTAACCTTAATGGCGGTCTTGCTTTGGCTATTACTCCAAAAGGGGAGCCTCTCTTTTATTGATTACGCGCATCCTGTATGATGCACTCAGACTAACCTTAGCAACGCTGGTACTACTCCCTCACAATGACCCTTTTAGCTCTTGGCATCAATCACAAAACAGCTCCGGTCGCCCTGCGAGAACGCGTCGCGTTTTCGCCGGAAACGCTCGATAAGGCGCTGGAGAGCTTGCTGGCTCAGCCGATGGTGCAGGGTGGGGTGGTGCTGTCGACCTGCAACCGTACGGAACTCTATCTCAGTGTCGAAGAGCAGGATAACCTGCAGGAAGCGCTGATCCGCTGGCTGTGCGATTACCACGGCCTCAATGAAGAAGACCTGCGTAAAAGCCTCTACTGGCACCAGGATAACGATGCCGTCAGCCATCTGATGCGCGTCGCCAGCGGCCTTGATTCGCTGGTGCTGGGCGAACCGCAGATCCTCGGCCAGGTGAAAAAAGCCTTCGCCGATTCCAGCCGCGGCCATCTTAACGTCAGCGAACTGGAGCGGATGTTCCAGAAATCGTTCTCGGTGGCCAAGCGCGTGCGTACCGAAACCGATATCGGCGCCAGCGCCGTTTCCGTCGCGTTCGCCGCCTGTACCCTGGCGCGGCAAATCTTTGAATCCCTGTCGAGCGTGACGGTGCTGCTGGTCGGCGCCGGTGAAACCATCGAACTGGTGGCGCGCCATCTTCGCGAACATCACGTGCGCAAAATGGTGATCGCCAACCGCACTCGTGAACGCGCCCAGGCGCTGGCGGAAGAAGTGGGCGCCGAGGTGATTGCCCTCAGCGATATCGACGAACGGCTGAAAGAGGCCGATATCATTATCAGCTCCACCGCCAGCCCGCTGCCGATCATCAGCAAAGGCATGGTGGAGCGAGCGCTCAAGGCGCGGCGCAACCAGCCGATGCTGCTGGTGGATATCGCCGTCCCGCGCGACGTCGAACCGGAGGTCGGCAAACTGGCTAACGCTTACCTCTACAGCGTCGACGATCTGCAAAACATCATTCAGCATAACCTGGCGCAGCGTAAGGCCGCGGCGGTGCAGGCGGAATCGATCGTCGAGCAGGAGACCAGCGAATTTATGGCCTGGCTGCGCGCGCAGAGCGCCAGCGAGACCATCCGCGAATACCGTTCTCAGTCCGAGCAGGTCCGTGAGGAGCTGACGGCGAAGGCGCTGGCCGCGCTGGAGCAGGGCGGTGATGCCCAGGAAATTATGCAGGATCTGGCGCGTAAGCTCACCAACCGCCTGATCCACGCGCCAACCAAATCACTTCAGCAGGCCGCCCGTGACGGGGACGACGAACGCCTGCATATTCTGCGCAACAGCCTCGGGCTGGAATAGCGCACCTTTCTCTTATTTTCAGGACAGGGTGAATTCACGCCTATGAAGTCTTCTATTGTTGCCAAACTGGAAGCGTTGTACGAGCGCCACGAAGAAGTGCAGGTGCTGCTCGGCGATGCCGCGACGATTGCCGATCAGGATAAATTCCGCGCGCTGTCGCGGGAGTATGCTCAACTAAGCGATGTGGCGCGCTGCTATACCGACTGGCGTCAGGTGCAGGAGGATATTGAAACCGCGCAGATGATGCTCGACGATCCGGAAATGCGCGAAATGGCGCAGGAAGAGCTGCGCGACGCCAAAGATAAAGGCGAACAGCTGGAGCAACAGCTACAGGTCCTGCTCCTGCCGAAAGATCCTGATGACGAGCGTAACGCCTTCGTGGAAGTGCGCGCCGGGACCGGCGGCGACGAAGCGGCGCTGTTTGCCGGCGACCTGTTCCGCATGTACACCCGTTACGCGGAATCGCGCCGCTGGCAGGTGGAGATCCTCAGCGCCAACGAAGGTGAACACGGCGGCTTTAAAGAGGTGATCGCCAAGATCAGCGGCGACGGCGTCTATGGCCGGCTCAAATTTGAATCCGGCGGCCATCGCGTGCAGCGCGTGCCGGCCACCGAGTCGCAGGGGCGTATCCACACCTCCGCCTGTACGGTGGCGGTGATGCCGGAGCTGCCGGAGGCGGAAATGCCGGATATCAACCCGGCGGATCTGCGCATCGATACGTTCCGTTCCTCCGGCGCGGGCGGTCAGCACGTTAACACCACCGACTCGGCGATCCGTATTACCCACCTGCCCACCGGCATCGTGGTGGAGTGTCAGGACGAACGTTCCCAGCATAAAAACAAAGCCAAGGCGCTGTCGGTGCTGGGGGCGCGGATCCGCGCCGCCGAAGTGGCCAAGCGTCAGCAGGCGGAAGCCTCCACGCGCCGCAACCTGCTGGGCAGCGGCGACCGCAGCGATCGCAACCGTACCTACAACTTCCCGCAGGGCCGCGTGACCGACCACCGCATCAACCTGACCCTTTACCGTCTCGATGAGGCGATGGAGGGCAAACTCGACATGCTGATTGAGCCGATAGTCCAGGAACACCAGGCCGATCAGCTGGCGGCGCTGTCCGAGCAGGAATGATGACCTTTCAGGCCTGGCTGCAGCAGGCAATCGCCCGCCTGGCGGAGAGCGACAGTCCGCGACGCGACGCCGAGATCCTGCTGGGACACGTCACCGGTCGGGCGCGCACCTGGATCCTGGCCTTCGGCGAAACGACGCTGTCCGCCGACGAGGCGACGACGCTGGAGGCGCTCCTGCAGCGACGCCAGCGCGGGGAGCCCATCGCCCATCTGGTCGGGCAGCGGGAGTTCTGGTCGCTGCCGCTGTTTGTCTCCCCGGCGACGCTGATCCCCCGCCCGGATACCGAATGTCTGGTGGAGCAGGCGCTGGCGCGTCTGCCCGTCGCGCCGTGCCGTATTCTCGACCTCGGCACCGGGACCGGCGCCATTGCCCTGGCGCTGGCCAGCGAACGTCCTGACTGTGAAGTGATCGCGGTGGACGTGATGCCGGCCGCCGTGGCGCTGGCGTTGCGTAATGCCGCCCATCTGGGCATCGCTAACGTGACGATACGGCAAAGCGACTGGTTCAGTGCGCTGGCCGGGCAGCGCTTCGCCATGATCGTCAGCAATCCCCCCTATATCGACGCCGCCGACCCGCATCTTGCCGAAGGCGATGTGCGTTTTGAGCCGTTGACGGCGCTGGTGGCAGGCGACCAGGGGCTGGCCGATCTGGCGCAGATTATCCGCGAGGGGCGGCAGTATCTGCAGCCCGGCGGCTGGATGCTGCTGGAGCATGGCTGGACCCAGGGCGAAGCGGTACGCGCCCTGTTCCGCGAGGCGGGCTATCTGGATGTCGCGACCTGCCGCGACTATGGCGACAATGAGCGTCTGACCCTCGGACGTTTACCCGACATGGAGAACGTTGGCTGATGAACTTATTCACGGCTGTCCTCTACCTGCACATCGCCAGCGTGGTGGTGTCGGTAGGATTGTTCGTTTTACGTTACTGGTGGATGTATCACCAGAGCCCGCTGCTGAACCAGCGGTGGGTGCGAATTGCGCCGCACTGCAGCGATACGCTGCTGTTTCTCAGCGGTGCGGGATTAATGGCGATAACGCACTACCTGCCGTTCACAGAAGACGGCGCATGGCTGACTGAAAAGCTGTTTGGCGTTATCATTTACATCGCATTAGGTTTTATCGCGCTGGGCCGTCGTCGTCCGCGCAGCCAGCAGAGCCGCTTTATCGCGTTCCTGCTGGCGCTGGTGGTGTTGTTTATCATCATTCAACTCGCCATCACAAGAATACCGATACTGGGGTAGGTCATGGGGTCATTAGCGGATTTCGAATTTAACAAAGCGCCATTGTGTGATGGCATGGTCCTCATTTCTGAACAGGTCCGCGACGATTTTCCGACGCGTTTTGTCGAGGAAGAGCTGCAGCGGCTGCTGCGCCTCGCGCAGGAGGAGATTGCGCCTTCGTGGGACCAGGAACGCCAGATAGAACGCCTGCTGGCGCTGTTTTACGAGGAGTGGGGCTTTGGCGCCTCGCAGGGCGTTTATCGTCTATCCGACGCGCTATGGCTCGATAAAGTGCTGGTCAACCGCCAGGGGAGCGCGGTGTCATTAGGCGCGATCCTGCTGTGGATCGCCCAGCGCATGGGGCTGCCGGTGGTGCCGGTGATCTTCCCGACCCAGATGCTGCTGCGCGCGGACCCGGAAACCAGCGAAGAGATGTGGCTGATTAATCCGTTCAACGGCGAAACCCTCGACGAACATACCCTGGAGGTATGGCTGAAGGGCAACATCGGGCCGGTGGCGGAACTGTTTAATGAAGATCTCGACGAAGCGGATAACGCCGAGGTGATCCGCAAGCTGCTGGACACCCTGAAGTCGGCGCTGATGGAAGAGCGGCAGATGGAGCTGGCCCTGCGCGCCAGCGAAGCGCTGCTGCAGTTTAACCCGGAAGATCCGTATGAGATCCGCGACCGCGGGCTGATATACGCCCAGCTGGATTGCGATCACGTGGCGCTGCTGGACCTGAGCTATTTTGTCGAGCAGTGTCCGGAGGATCCGATCAGCGAGATGATCCGCGCACAAATCAACACGATTTCGCACAAACAAATTACATTGCATTAGTCTGGAACCATTCCGGTTACACCCTGATAAGGCGAATTTATGAAACAAAAAGTGGTTAGCATTGGTGATATCAACGTAGCGAACGACCTGCCGTTCGTGCTGTTCGGCGGGATGAACGTGCTGGAGTCACGCGATCTGGCGATGCGCATCTGCGAACATTACGTCACCGTTACGCAGAAGCTTGGCATCCCCTACGTCTTCAAAGCCTCCTTTGATAAAGCCAACCGTTCCTCCATTCACTCCTATCGTGGGCCGGGTCTGGAAGAAGGGATGAAGATTTTCCAGGAGCTGAAGCAGACCTTTGGCGTGAAAATCATTACCGACGTTCATGAAGCCAGCCAGGCGCAGCCGGTGGCTGACGTCGTGGACGTGATCCAGCTTCCCGCCTTCCTCGCGCGCCAGACTGACCTGGTGGAAGCGATGGCCAAAACCGGAGCGGTGATCAACGTCAAGAAACCGCAGTTCGTTAGCCCGGGCCAGATGGGCAACATCGTCGATAAATTCATCGAAGGGGGTAACGACAAAGTGATCCTCTGCGACCGCGGCGCGAACTTCGGTTACGACAACCTGGTGGTGGATATGCTCGGCTTCGGCGTGATGAAGAAAGCCTCCAACAACTCGCCGGTTATTTTCGACGTCACCCACGCGCTGCAGTGCCGCGACCCGTTTGGCGCTGCCTCCGGCGGTCGCCGCGCGCAGGTGAGCGAGCTGGCCCGCGCCGGTATGGCGGTGGGTATCGCCGGTCTGTTTATCGAAGCGCATCCGGATCCGGACCACGCGAAATGCGACGGCCCGTCCGCGCTGCCGCTGGATAAACTGGAGCCGTTCCTCAAGCAGATGAAAGCGATTGACGATCTGGTGAAAAGCTTCGACGAGCTGGATACCAGCAAGTAAGCCTGACCGCATCACTGAAAAAGCCTGCCGGCGTCAAAACCGGCAGGCTTTTTTTTCGCCCGGACTCCGCCGGACGGGAAAGCGGGGTCAGGCGAAAATGGTCATCAGGTAGGCGGCGAACAGCGCCAGATGGGCCGCGCCGTTCAGCACATTGGTGCGTCCGGTGGAGAAGGAGATATGACACAGCACCAGCGAGGCGACCATCACCACCATCTCCGGCGCGCCAAGGCCAAAGCGCAGCTCATTGCCGGTCAGGAAGGCGATGAGGGTGACCACCGGGACCGTCAGCGAGATGGTGGCCAGCACGGAGCCGAAGAACAGGTTCATCGCCCGCTGTACCTGATTGTTGAGCACCGCTTTGAGCGCGCCAAGGCCTTCCGGCGACAGGATCAGCAAGGCCACGAGGAAGCCGGTGAAGGCCACCGGGGCATTCATGCTGGTCAACAGCGTTTCCAACGGGTTGGCGTTCATTTTAGTGACGGCGATCACCGCCACCAGGTGCACCAGCAGCCAGGCGGTATGCCACCCGCTGCTGTGGGCGGACGGTTTACCGTGGTGCGGGTCGTCGTCATCGCCGTCGTCTTCATGCTCGTAAACAAACAGACTCTGATGGGTTTTGGTCTGAATAAGCAGGAAAACGCCGTACATGGCCGCCGAAATCACCGCCACCAGCAGCGATTGCCCGGTGCTGAAGTTCGCGCCCGGCAGCGCCATGGGAAACACCAGCACGATAATCGCCAGCGGAAACAGGGCGATAAGGTACTGCTTAATGCCGAACAGATTCATATATTGGGTGGCGAATTTACGCCCGCCCAGCAGCAGGGAGAAACCGACCAGACCGCCGGTGACGATCATAATGATGGAGTAGAGCGTATCACGCATCAGGGTCGGCGCGGCGTCGCCGGTGGCCATCAACGCGGAGATCAGACTGACCTCAAGGATAACCACCGACAGGCTGAGAATCAGGGAGCCGTAGGGTTCGCCCAGGCGGTGGGCGAGGACGTCGGCGTGGCGGACCACGCTGAAGGCGCTGCTTAAAATACCGACCAGCGCGAGGATATTAATCGCGATAACCACTGGCAGTGACTGGCTGCTGCCCCAGAAAAACAGCACTGCCAGCGCCAGCACCGGAAAGACGAGGGAAGACTCCTTATGGCGGGTTTTTACCGCCTCATGTGCATGGGTCATGAACCATCTCCATTTATGCAGGTGTTATAATTATAAAAACGCAGGGCGATAAAGTAACAGATTTTGCTAAATTTCTGCTGTATTTTTACTTAAGTTTACGGGTATCGAGAGATATCTTGATTAGTTTATTATAATTTGCGATTACGCTATTTTTATACTTACTATTCAGATAATTACTAAAATTCATTTTTAACTCATCATCGGCTTGATAGCCTGCCGCCTGCGTTCCAGACTTAAATTTTATGCTCAAACAGGAGGTCATTATGCCCTATAACAGTAAACAAGAGCTCCCCGACAGCGTTCAGCATGTTCTGCCTGCCCATGCGCAGGAAATTTATAAAGAAGCGTTTAACAGCGCCTGGGATCAATATAAAGATAAAGACGAGCGGCGCGATGACGCCAGCCGTGAAGAGACGGCGCACAAAGTCGCCTGGGCGGCGGTGAAAAACAGTTACGAGAAAGGCGATGACGATAAGTGGCATAAGAAAAAATAATTGCTGACGCCGCTTTTATGCTTGCCAGCGCCCCGCTGATTGCTTATTGAAAGATAAAGCTGGATAATATTTCAGCAATATTGACGGATGCATGAGACGAACGCCGGGAAGCGGGCAGTGGCGGAGGTAGTAAACAGTGTTAACTCGTGATTTCTTGATGAATGCGGATTGTAAGACAGCGTTTGGCGCTATTGAGGAATCGCTACTCTGGTCGGCAGAACAACGCGCAGCCTCGCTGGCGGCGACGCTGGCCTGCCGCCCGGATGATGGCTCAGTATGGATCTTTGGCTACGGTTCGCTTATCTGGAACCCGGCGCTCAATTATCGCGAGTCCTGCACTGGCACGCTTCCGGGCTGGCACCGCGCGTTTTGCCTGCGGTTGACCGCCGGGCGCGGGAGCGCCTGCCAGCCGGGACGTATGCTGGCCCTGAAAGAGGGCGGTCGAACCACCGGCGTCGCTTATCGTCTGCCGGACGACACGCTGGAAGAAGAGCTGACGCTGCTGTGGAAACGGGAGATGATTACCGGCTGCTATCTGCCCACCTGGTGCAAGCTGGAGCTGGACGACGGGCGGACGGTAAATGCGCTGGTGTTTATTATGGATCCGCGTCATCCGCTGTTTGAGCCGGATACCAGCGCCCAGGTCATTGCTCCGCTGATCGCCCGGGCCAGCGGGCCGCTCGGCACCAACGCCCAGTACCTGTTTTCGCTGGAGCAGGCGTTGAGTAAGCTCGGGATGCACGACGCCAGTCTTGATGATCTGGTGGCCAGCGTCCGCGCGCTGTTGGGCGAGAGCCCGACGCCGGGCCTGGCCTGAGCGCGCGGAAAAGAAAAACGCCCGGCATGGCCGGGCGTGTGTTAAGGCAGTGACTGTCAGGCCGGAACGTAGCTGATGGAGTGCTCCAGTGACTGGCTGTGACTGTCGATAAGCACGTTCCAGGTGCCGCTGTAGGGCACCGTCAGATAGGCGCTGTCCCGATCCTGCACGCTCAGAATATCCGCATGGCTGTCGCCAGGAACCTTCGCGCTCATCAGATGAATATGGCAGCGCTCTGAGCACCGCACCACCAGCGTGTCACCGCCAAACAACGTCAAACTTGCTTTTACCATCGCCATTTTTGTACCCCGTTTCTGTCCCGCTACAGCATCCTGCCCACCCAGTCCTCGCGTGATATTGTTCACACTTTGCTCTGTGCATCACACCAAACGGCGCGGGTCGGGATGCTGATTTTGATCAAAAAAAGGGATAAAGATTAAACAAAAATGACGTTGTTCCTGAAAGCATTCAGCTAACGTTTTTTTTACCTCTTCAGGCGGCGAAACCTGATATTTCCTCCCGTTCGGCGGCGCAGATTTAGAAGGTCAGCACTTTATCTGCCGCCAGGGTCCACTGGGCCAGCTCAACGAGAGTGCCAACCTCCACCCCATCAACCAGCGGCAGTGCGCTGACCCCGCGGCCGTCCGCGCAGGTCTTGCACAGCTTCACGGGAACCTGCTGGGCGGTGAGGATCTCCAGCATCTGCTGCACATTATACCCTTCCGCCGGCTTCTGCCCGCGTAGCCCGGCGGTGACGGCGTCGGACATCAAAAACAGTTTGAGATCGAGGTCGGACTGCTGTTCGCGCAGGGCAATGGCCAGGCGCAGGCTGTTGAACAGGGATTCACTGCCGTAGGCGGCGCCGTTGGCGATAATCACAATACGTTGCATACAAACTCCTTCTTAAAGGCACGGTTATTGCTTTACCGCAGTATAAAGCGTTAACCCGGAGGAGGGGTATGAATAATACGACTGGTCACGCGGACGAGGCGACGGCCTGGCTGCAGCTGGCGCGCCGCCTGCAAAAACAACAGCTTCAGCAACTTGCCCGGCTGGGCGAGCTGGCAAGTCAGCTTAGCGCGCTGGTGCATATGCTGCAGTGCGAGCGCGGGGCGTCGAATATTTTTCTTTGCTCGGGCGGTCAGCTGTACGCGGCGGAGTGTCGGGCGGGTGGGGCGCTGGTTGATGAGCGGCTGGCCTTGTTCTATGCCGCCCTCGAACGGGCGCGCGCGGTCGCCGGCAGCGCGCTGTGCTGGCGCATCGCCCGGGCGGTCGGCGATCTGGCGCAGCTCCCGGCGCTGCGTGAGCAGGTCAGCCGTCGGCAGGTCGCCGCTGAAGCCGCGACGGAGCAGTTCAGCCGTATTATCCGCCATCTGCTGAATATCGTCCCGCAGCTCAATGACAGCATTGACGACCCGTCGGTAGCCGGGCGTATGGTCGCCCTGTACAGCTTTATGCAGGGAAAAGAGCTGGTGGGCCAGGAGCGCGCGCTGGGAGCATTGGGCTTTACCCGCGGCGAGTTCAGCGACAGCCTGCGCCAGCAGCTGGTGGACCGTATTGACGGTCAGCAGCCCTGCTTTGACAGCTTCCAGGCGCTGGGCAGTCCGGCGACGGTCCAGCTGTTTACGACCGAGTGCCAGGCCAGTCTGGACATCGAGCAACTGCGGCGGATCGCCTGCACCCGCCAGCCGGCGGCGGACGGCGGGGAAACGGCGCTGCGCTGGTTCGGCCTGCAAACCCAGCGGCTTGAGCAACTGCGCGAAGTGGAAGAGCAACTGATCGACGATCTGCTGGACGCCACCGACGCGCTGTTAGAAGACGACGCGCCTGGCTGGCTGGCTGGGGAGGAGAGCGACAGCGTGACGCCGCGGCTGGATAAACAGCTGCTGCCGCTGGTGCGCCAGCAGGCCTATGAGCTGCAACAGCTCTCCAGCCAGCTGGCTTCGCTGAAAGACGCGCTCGAGGAACGCAAGCTGATCGAAAAAGCGAAAAGCCTGCTGATGACTCACCAGGGGATGCCGGAGGAGCAGGCCTGGCAGACGCTGCGCAAGATGGCCATGGACAAGAATCAGCGGATGGTTGAGATAGCCCGCGCGCTGCTGATGGTGAAGGCGATCTGGCCATTAACCCCAAAGGAGTAGATGCACAATCGATGGGCATTCGCTGCCTGTCGGCGGTGCACTTTTGCCTGACAAACCGACCAGAGCGAAAGGAAAAGCCCGCCAGCGCGCCATAGCCAAAGCTGGCATCCCCTTTGCATTAGCATTAGTGAGTAAATAAAAGTCCGGGCGACGAACCAATGGCGGTTCGGGTGTCCGTGGATAAAGGCGTCCTGCAGTGCATATGCACTGTCGGGCGCTTTTTTTTTTGCGCGTGTGGAGCGGATATGAGCGATAAGTTTTCAATTTCACGGCGGCGCTTACTGCAGGCAGGGGCCGCGCTGGGCGGCGCGATGCTGCTGCCGGGCGTGATGCAGGCCGCATGGGCCGGCGGCTCGGACAGACCGGAGCAAACCACCGTGCGGGTAGGGTTTATTCCGCTGACCGACTGTGCGCCGCTGGCCATCGCCGCGGCGAAGGGGTTTGACAAAAAATATGGCATTACCCTGGCGCCGAGTAAGGAGGCCAGCTGGGCGGCGGTGCGCGACAAGCTGGTGGCCGGTGAACTGGACGCGGCGCATATTCTCTATGGCCTGCTGTACGGTCTTGAACTGGGGATCGCCAGCAAGCCGCAGGCGATGGCTAATCTGATGACCCTCAACCGCAATGGTCAGGCCATCACCCTCTCCAGCGAACTGCAGGAGAAAGGGGTGACCGACCTCGGCGGACTGAAACGGCTGATCGACCGCAGCGCGCCGGGCAGCTACACCTTCGCCCATACCTTTCCCACCGGCACCCATGCCATGTGGCTTTACTACTGGCTGGCGAGCGCCGGCATCGATCCCTTTAACGATGTGCGCACCGTCGTCGTGCCGCCGCCGCAGATGGTGATGAACATGCGCATCGGCAATATGAGCGGCTTTTGCGTCGGCGAGCCGTGGAACGCCCGCGCCATTAACGACCGTATCGGCTTCACCGCGGCCACTTCCCAGGATATCTGGCCTGAACATCCGGAAAAGGTGCTGGGCGCCCGTCGCGACTGGGTGGAACGCCACCCGAACACCGCCCGCGCGCTGGTGGCGGCCCTGATGGAGGCGCAGCGCTGGATCGCCGCCTCGGCGGAGAACACCCGGGAGACGGCCCGCCTGCTCGCCAGACGCGGCTGGCTCAATACCAAAGAGCAGTACCTCACCGGCCGGATGCTTGGGGAGTATGACAACGGCCTCGGCCGCCGCTGGCAGGATGCCCATCCGATGCGTTTTTTCGCCGAGGGAGAGGTGAGCTTTCCCTGGCTGTCGGACGGAATATGGTTCCTCACCCAGTTTCGTCGCTGGGGGCTGCTGAAGCAGGCTCCGGATTACCTCGCGGTGGCGTCGCGCCTTAACCGCATCGACGTCTGGCAGGCGGCCGCCCAGGCGGTCGGCGGAATCAGCACACCGGCAGCCACGATGCGCAGCAGCACACTGATGGACGGTACGGTCTGGAACGGGTCTGACCCGGAAGGCTACGCCCGCCATTTCGCTATTCAACGTAAGGGGGCATGAGATGAAGCAGGCACAACGTAAGCAACCGGTCGTCAGCGTGGAGAACGCGCCTGGCGAAGTCATTATCCTGCCGCCGGTGCAGGTCCGGCGCACCACGCCGACCGTCACGCGCTGGCTGCGTGAACTCACCCAACGCCTGCTGCCCCCGCTGCTGGGGCTGGGGGTGCTGCTGCTGGCCTGGCAGCTGGCGGCGATGCACAGCAAAGGCTTTCCCACCCCGCTGAGCACGCTGGACTCGGCGCTGACGCTGTTCGCCGATCCGTTCTATCAGGACGGGCCGAATGACATGGGGATCGGCTGGAACGTGCTGGCCTCCCTGCAGCGCGTGGCGGTGGGCTTCGGCCTGGCGGCGCTGGCGGGCATTCCGCTGGGGTTTTTGATCGGCCGCTCGCTGTTCTTCGCCCGCATGTTTAATCCGCTGATTGCTCTGCTGCGCCCGGTCAGCCCGCTGGCCTGGCTGCCGATTGGCCTGCTGCTGTTCCAGAAGGCGGAGCCAGCCTCCAGCTGGACCATTTTTATCTGCTCCATCTGGCCGATGGTGATCAACACCGCGGAAGGCGTGCGGCGGATCCCGCAGGACTATCTCAACGTCGCCCGCGTCCTCCAGCTCTCAGAGTGGACGGTGATGCGCAAAATTCTCTTTCCGGCGGTGCTGCCGGCGGTGCTCACCGGCGTGCGCCTCTCCATCGGCATCGCCTGGCTGGTGATCGTGGCGGCGGAAATGCTCACCGGCGGGCTGGGGATCGGCTTCTGGATCTGGAACGAGTGGAACAACCTCAATGTGGAAAACATCATCATCGCCATCGTCATTATCGGCGTCGTCGGCCTGCTGCTGGAGCAGGGCCTGATGCTGCTCGCCCGCCGCTTTAGCTGGCAGGAAAAATAAGGAGCCAACATGAAACCATTAATTCAGGTGCAGGCCGTCAGCCAGCGCTTCAACACCGCCAGCGGCGAGTTTCTGGCGCTGCAGAATGTCTCCTTCGATATCGTCGAAGGGGAGACCATTAGCCTGATCGGCCACTCGGGTTGTGGAAAATCGACCCTGCTGAATCTAATCGCCGGGATCACGACCCCTACCGAGGGCGGACTGCTGTGCGATAACCGGGAAATCGCCGGGCCCGGGCCGGAGCGGGCGGTGGTTTTCCAGAACCACTCGCTGCTGCCGTGGCTGAGCTGTTTCGACAATGTGGCGCTGGCGGTGGATCAGGTGTTCCGTCGCACCATGAGCAAGCATGAGCGTCGGGAGTGGATTGAACACAACCTCGCGCGCGTGCAGATGAGTCATGCGCTGCATAAACGGCCCGGGGAGATCTCCGGCGGCATGAAGCAGCGGGTGGGTATCGCCCGGGCGCTGGCGATGAAGCCGAAAGTGCTGCTGCTTGATGAGCCCTTCGGCGCCCTGGACGCGCTGACCCGCGCTCACCTCCAGGACACGGTGATGCATATCCAGCAGGAGCTCAATACCACCATCGTCATGATCACCCACGACGTTGATGAAGCGGTGCTGCTTTCCGACCGGGTGCTGATGATGACCAACGGCCCGGCGGCGACGGTCGGCGAGATCCTCGCGGTCGATCTGCCGCGTCCGCGGCATCGCGTTCAGCTGGCGGACGACAGCCGGTATCACCATCTGCGCCAGCAGATCCTCCATTTCCTGTATGAAAAACAGCCGAAAGCGGCATAAGGAGGCGGTCATGACGCGGCGACTGGTGGTGATCGGTAACGGCATGGCGGCCACCCGGCTGGTGCAGCGGCTGGTTGAGCGCGACCCTGCGCGGTTTGCCATTACCGTCGTCGGCGACGAGCCGCACCCGGCCTATAACCGCATCCAGCTCTCGCCGCTGCTGGCTGGCGAAAAAACGGCATCACAGATCCCGTTGCTGCCGGCGGAGTGGTACACCCGGCACGGGGTGTGTCTGCGGTCTGGCGAGGCGGTGGATGAAGTGGATGTTGCGCAACGGCGGCTGCGCATCGCTGACGCCTGGCTGCCGTGGGACGAGCTGGTTTTCGCCACCGGCTCGGGGCCCTTTATCCCGCCGCTGCCGGGCATTGATCGTCCGCAGGTTATGCCCTTCCGCACCCTGGCGGACGTGGAACGTATTCTGGCGATACCCGGCCCGGCGGTGGTGATTGGCGGTGGGGTTCTGGGCGTGGAAGCGGCGGCGGCGCTGCGTCGCCGCGGCGGGGAGGTCACACTCCTGCATCGCGGCAGCGGCTTAATGGCGCCGCTGATCGACGCCTTTGCCGCCGATGAGCTCAGGCTGCAGCTTGAAGCGCGCGGTATCCGCTGCGTGCTGGAGTGCCGGATCGCCGCCATCGACGCCGACGGCGTGCGGCTGGCGGACGGGCGCGTATTCCGCGCCGCCAGAGTGGTGCTGGCGACCGGCGTGCAGCCCAACAGCCGTCTGGCGGCGCAGTCCGGCGTACTGTGCCAGCAGGGGATCGTGGTTGACCGCCAGATGGCCGCCTCGCTGCCAGGGATCAGCGCCATTGGCGAGTGTTGCGAAATTGACGGCCAGACCTGGGGGCTGGTGGCTCCCTGCCTGCGCCAGGCCGAGGTGCTGGCGGATCGCCTGTGCGGCGCCCCCGGCGAGGGCTTTGTCTGGCAGGACGCCGGGACCCGCCTGAAGGTCACCGGCATTGAACTCTTTAGCGTCGGCGAACAGCAGGCCGGCGAACAGGATGACATCTATACCAGCTGGGATCCCATCGACCGGCACTATCGTCGCCTGCTGCTGCGCGACGGCCGCCTGCGCGGCGTGCTGCTGATGGGCGACTGTACCACCGCCGCCGCGCTCACCGCGCGCCTGGAAAGCGACGAGCCCGCCACCGCGGACTGGCTTTTTGACCCTTCTTCAACGCAGCCGCAGGCTGCAGGAATAATGACGATGACGAAACCTGTATTAGTGCTGGTGGGACATGGCATGGTCGGCCACCATTTTCTCGAACAATGCGTGAGCCGCAACCTGCATCAGCAATATCGTATCGTGGTGTTTGGCGAAGAGCGTTACGCCGCCTACGATCGGGTGCATCTCTCCGAATATTTCGCCGGACGCAGCGCCGAATCGCTGTCGCTGGTGGCCGATGATTTCTTTCACCAGCACGGCATCGAACTCCGCCTCGGCAAGGCGGTGGCGACGATCGACCGCGACGCGCGGCTGGTGCGGGACGCCGAGGGGCATGAAACCCACTGGGATAAACTGGTGCTGGCGACCGGCTCCTATCCCTTTGTTCCGCCGATCCCTGGCAACGATCTCGACGGGTGCTTTGTCTATCGCACCCTTGACGATCTCGACCGTATCGCCGCCCATGCCGCCGCGGCGAAGACCGGGGTGGTGATCGGGGGCGGCCTGCTCGGACTGGAGGCCGCCAACGCCCTGAAACAGCTGGGGCTGGAGACGCACGTGGTGGAGTTTGCCCCGAACCTGATGGCCGTCCAGTTGGATAACGGCGGGGCGGCGATGCTGCGGGAGAAGATCGTCGCCCTCGGCGTGGGGGTGCATACCAGCAAAGCCACCACCGCCATCGTGCGCGAGGCCGACGGCCTGCGGCTGAACTTTGCCGACGGCGGCACGCTGGCGGCCGACATGGTGGTCTTCTCGGCAGGGATCCGCCCGCAGGACGCGCTGGCCCGCGGCTGCGCGCTGCAGGTTGGCGAGCGCGGGGGGATTGGCATCGACGGCCAGTGCCGCACCACTGACCCGGACGTGCTGGCGATAGGCGAATGCGCCCTGTGGGATAATAAAATTTACGGCCTGGTGGCGCCGGGTTATCAGATGGCGCGGATCGCCGCGGCCACCCTCGCAGGAGAGGACGCCTGCTTTAGCGGCGCCGACATGAGCACCAAACTGAAGCTGCTGGGGGTTGACGTAGCCTCGTTTGGCGATGCGCAGGGGCGCACGCCGGGCTGCCAGAGCTATCAATGGACCGACGGTCCGCAGCAGGTTTACAAAAAAATCGTCGTCAGTCAGGACGGCAAAGCCCTGCTTGGCGGCGTGCTGGTGGGGGACGCCAGCGACTACGCCACGCTGCTGCAGATGATGCTGAACGGCATGGCGCTGCCGCCGCGTCCGGAGAGCCTGATCCTGCCGGCGCTGGAGGGGGCCGCGCCGAAGGCGCTGGGGGTGGCGGCGCTGCCCGACAGCGCGCCGATCTGCTCCTGCCATAGCGTCAGCAAAGGCGATATCTGCCAGGCGGTGAACAATGGCGCGGGGGATATGGCGGCGATAAAAAGCTGCACCAGAGCGGCCACCGGCTGCGGCGGCTGCAGCGCGCTGGTGAAACAGGTGATGGAGCACCAGCTGGCGGCGCAGGGCGTCGAAGTGAAAAAAGACGTCTGCGAGCATTTCCCGTGGTCGCGTCAGGAGATCTACCATCTGGTGCGGGTCAACCATATCCATACCTTCGAGCAGCTGATTAGCCGCTACGGCCAGGGGCACGGCTGCGAGGTTTGTAAACCGCTGGTGGCCTCGGTGCTGGCCTCCTGCTGGAACGAATATCTGCTGAAGCCGGCGCACCTGCCGCTGCAGGATACCAATGACCGCTATTTCGCCAACATTCAGAAGGACGGCACCTATTCGGTGGTGCCGCGGATGGCGGCAGGGGAAGTGACCCCGGACGGGCTGATCGCCATCGGGCAGATCGCCAAACGTTACCAGCTCTACAGCAAAGTGACCGGCGGCCAGCGCATCGACCTGTTTGGCGCGCGGCTGGAACAGCTGCCGGCGATCTGGCGCGAGCTGGCCGACGCCGGGTTTGAAACCGGCCACGCCTATGGCAAGTCGCTGCGCACGGTGAAGTCCTGCGTCGGCGCAACCTGGTGTCGCTACGGCGTGCAGGACTCCACCGGGCTCGCGGTGCGGCTCGAGCATCGCTATAAAGGGCTGCGCGCCCCGCACAAAATCAAGATGGCGGTCTCCGGCTGCACCCGCGAATGCGCCGAAGCCCAGGGCAAAGACATCGGGGTGATTGCCACCGACAAAGGCTGGAATCTCTACGTCTGCGGCAACGGCGGAATGAAGCCGCGTCACGCCGACCTGTTTGCCAGCGACCTCGACGAAGCGACGCTGATCCGCAGCATCGATCGTCTGCTGATGTTCTATATCCGCACCGCCGATCGCCTGCAGCGGACCAGCACCTGGATGGACAACCTGGAGGGCGGAGTGGCCTACCTGCGGCAGGTGGTGCTGGAGGACAGCCTCGGCATTGGCGAGGAGCTGGAACAGGAGATGGCCCGCATCGTCGACAGCTACCAGTGCGAGTGGCAGACCACGCTCAACGATCCCCAGCGCCTGGCGCTGTTCCGCTCCTTCGTGAACAGCGACCAGCCCGACGAGGCGGTGCAGCGCCACGATCTGCGCGGTCAGCCGCAGCCGTTGCCTGCTGAAGCGTTGCCTGAAGGCGAACTCCCATCCCGGCCGTGGCAGGCGATTTGCGACCTTGACGCTATCCCGGCGCAGGCGGGGATCGGCGCCCGGTTAGGGGAGCGGCAGATCGCCCTGTTCCGCTTCGGCGATCGGGTGTATGCCCTGGACAACCGCGAGCCGGGCAGCGCGGCCAACGTGTTGTCGCGGGGGCTGTTAGGGGACGTCGGCGGGGAACCGGTGGTGATCTCCCCGCTGTACAAACAGCGGATTCGCCTGCGCGACGGCTGGCCGTGCGACGGCGGTGAACAGGCAGTGCGCGCCTGGCCGGTGAAAGTGGAAAACGGCAAAGTGTGGGTGGGCAGCCAGCAGCTGCTGGCGCGAGCGGAGGCCTCCTGATGAAGACCATCCGAACGACCTGTCCCTACTGCGGCGTAGGCTGCGGCGTGCTGGCGAGCGTGGATGACGCGGGTCAGGTGAGCGTGCGCGGCGACGATCAGCACCCGGCCAACCTCGGCCGCCTGTGCGTCAAAGGGGCGGCACTAGGGGAGACCATGGGTCTGGCGGGGCGGCTGCTGGCGCCGGAGGTGGACGGCCAGCCGGTGGCCTGGTCTCAGGCGCTGGCGGAGACCGCTTCCCGCCTGCAACAGGTTATCGACCAGCACGGTCCGCAGGCGGTGGCCTTCTACGCCTCCGGCCAGCTGTTAACGGAGGATTACTATGCCGCCAACAAGCTGATGAAGGGATTTATCGGCGCGGCGAACATCGACACCAATTCGCGGCTGTGCATGTCGTCGGCGGTGACCGGCTACAAGCGGGCCTTTGGCGCCGACGTGGTGCCCTGTAGCTATGAGGATGTGGAAAACAGCGATCTGGTGGTGCTGGTCGGCTCGAACGCCGCCTGGGCGCACCCGGTGCTGTACCAGCGTCTGGCGCAGGCGAAGCGGGATAATCCCCGGCTGCAGATCGTGGCGATCGACCCCCGGCGCACCGCCACCTGCGAGATCGCCGATCGCCATCTGGCGCTGGCGCCGGGAAGCGACGGCGGGCTGTTCGTGGGGTTGCTTAACGCCCTGGCGCAGGCCGGGGCCTGCGTCGACGGTTTTCGCGACGGCCCGCAGGCGCTGGCCGCCGCCCGCGGCTGGGACGTGGCGAAAGTGGCGGCTTTTTGCGGCCTGCCCGCCGATGAGGTGGCGGGTTTCTATCGCGATTTTATCGCCGCCCCGCGGGCCATCACCCTCTACACCATGGGAATTAACCAGTCAGCCAGCGGCAGCGACAAATGTAATGCCATCATCAACGTCCATCTGGCCAGCGGAAAGTATGGCCGCCGCGGCTGCGGCCCCTTTTCGCTGACCGGTCAACCCAACGCCATGGGCGGGCGCGAAGTCGGCGGGTTGGCGACGATGCTGGCGGCGCACATGGATTTTGTGCCAGACGATCTGCAGCGGCTGGCCCGCTTTTGGGGAACCGAGCGGCTGGCGCAGACCCCGGGGCTGACCGCCGTGGAGCTGTTTGCCGCCATCGGCCGCGGCGAGGTGAAAGCGGTGTGGATCATGGGCACCAACCCGGTGGTGTCGCTCCCCGACAGCCACGCGGTGAGCCAGGCGCTGGCCGGCTGTCCGCTGGTGATCGTCTCGGATGTCGCCGCTGAGACGGATACCGGACAATTCGCCCACATTCGCTTTCCGGCGCTGGCCTGGGGCGAGAAAAATGGCACGGTCACCAACTCGGAGCGGCGCATCTCCCGTCAGCGTAGCTTCCTGCCGCCGCCGGGGGAGGCGAAAGCGGACTGGTGGATCATCGCCAGAGTAGGGCAGGCGCTGGGGTATCGCGAGGCGTTTGCCTGGCAGCATCCGCATGACGTCTTCCGCGAGCATGCGGCGCTGTCCGGTTTCGAAAACGACGGCCAGCGGGCGTTTGATATCGGCGCGCTGGCGGATCTCAGCCGCGAGGCATGGGACGCCATGGCGCCGGTACGCTGGCCGGTCAGCCGCCGCCGCGCCGCCTGGGATGTCACGCGCGGCTGGCATAGCGATGGCAGGCTGCGGATGGTGCCAGTGACGCCTCAGCCGACCCGGGCGGCAACCGATGTCTTTTATCCGCTGATCCTCAACAGCGGGCGGATCCGCGATCAGTGGCACACCATGACCCGCACCGGCGCCGTGCTGCGGCTGATGCAGCATATCGCGGAGCCGGTGGTGGAGGTGGCGCCGCAGGACGCCGTTCGCTACCAGCTTGTCGCCGGCGGGCTGGCGCGGATCTGGTCGCGCCATGGGGTGATGGTGGCGAAAGTGGCGATCAGCGAAGGCCAGCGCCCCGGCTCGCTGTTTGTCCCAATGCACTGGAACAATCAGTTCGCCCGCCAGGGGCGGGTGAATAATCTGCTGGCCGCCGTCACGGACCCGCATTCCGCCCAGCCGGAAAGTAAACAGGCGGCGGTGGCCATCGCCCCCTGGCAGCCTGCCTGGCATAGCGAACTGTTTTGTCGCGAACCGCTTCCGTTTCCTGCGGCCTGGCACTGGCGGCGGCGGGCGGCGGCGGGCGTATTGCACTACTCGCTGGCCGGGGAGGCGTCAGCCCGGCAGTGGCTCAGCGTCTGGTGCGCGCAGCGCGGCTGGCAGCTGCAGATAGCAGACGGCGGCGCGGTGTGGAACCTGCTGGCGTGGCATCAGGGGAGGCTGATGCTGGGCTGGTGGAGCGATGCGCGCGAGCCGGCGGTGGATAGCGCAGGGATAAGCGCCGCCTTCGCCGCGCCGCCGTCCGATGCCGCCCGGCGCCATGCGTTGCTCAGCGGCCGACCGGACGCCGCCGCCGCGCCGCCGGGGCGGATCGTCTGCAGCTGTTTTGGGGTGGGGGAGCGGGCGATCGGCGAGGCCATCGCCAGCGGCTGCGCCAGCGTTGGGGCTTTGGGCGCCAGGCTTAAGTGCGGGACCAACTGCGGCTCCTGCGTGCCGGAGCTCAACGCGCTGCTGACGGCGCAACCGACCCGCGCCGGGGCGTAACGGCGCGGCGGCACCTTCTGTGGTTGGGCGACTATTTGCCCAACCGGTTTCAGCATATTCCTGGAATTGTCCGCAGGGCTGCGGGAGAAGGGAAAAAACGATAAACTAAAACTATCTTCCAATTTTTTCTGCGAGCCCGCGCAAAACCTGTTGATGCCTGTGTCGTACCGTTTGCTGCCATCCCTGATCTTTCTCCTGCTGCTGCCGGGCGCTCCCGTCTGGGCGCTGACCGCCAGCGACACCGCTCTTACGCCCCAGGGAGAAGATCCCTTGCCCGATTTGGGGATCGCCCCGCAGGTCGATGACGACGCCAGACACTTTGCCGAAGTGGCGAAGAAATTCGGCGAGGCCAGCATGAGCGATAACGGATTGACGGCGGGCGAGCAGGCGCAGATGTTCGCCATCAACAAACTCGGCAATGAAGTGAGCCACCAGCTGGAGAGCTGGCTCTCGCCGTGGGGCAACGCCAATGTCGACCTGCTGGTCGATAAAGAGGGGAAGTTCACCGGCAGTAAAGGGAGCTGGTTCGTGCCATTGCAGGATAACGATCGCTACCTGACGTGGAACCAGTATTCGGTGACCCGGCGCGAGAACGATCTGGTGGGCAACATTGGGCTTGGCCAGCGCTGGCGGGTCGGCGGCTGGCTGCTGGGCTATAACTCGTTTTATGACAAGGTGCTGAGCGAAAGCCTGGCCCGCGGCAGCGTCGGCGCCGAGGCGTGGGGGGAATATCTCCGCCTGTCGGCGAACTACTATCATCCGCTGGGCGACTGGCAGCTGCGGGAGAATCAAACTCAGGAGCAGCGGATGGCCGCGGGGTATGACGTTACCGCCCAGGCGCGGCTGCCGTTTTATGAGCACATCAACACCAGCGTCAGCGTCGAACAGTACTTCGGCGACAGCGTCGATCTGTTTCACACCGGCACAGGCTACCATAACCCGGTGGCCGTCTCCGTCGGGCTCAATTATACCCCGGTCCCGCTGGTCACCGTGACCGCCAAGCATAAGCAAGGGGAAAATGGCGTCAGCCAGAACAACGTTGGCCTGAAGCTCAACTACCGCTTTGGCGTGCCGCTCAAGCAGCAGCTGGCGGCGGACGAGGTGGCGTTCAGCAACTCGCTGCGCGGCAGCCGCTTCGACAGCCCGGAGCGGGATAATCTGCCGGTGGTGGAGTATCGGCAGCGCAAAAATCTGACGGTCTATCTGGCCACGCCGCCCTGGGATCTACAGTCCGGGGAGACGGTGCAGCTGAAGCTGCAGATCCATAGTCTGCACGGCATCAAGTCGCTGCACTGGCAGGGCGACACCCAGGCACTCAGCCTGACGCCGCCGGTGGATGCCAGCAGCCCCGATGGCTGGAGCGTGATTATGCCGGTGTGGAACAGTGAACCGGGCGCCGCGAACCGCTGGCGCCTGTCGGTGGTGGTAGAGGATAAACAGGGGCAGCGCGTCTCCTCCAATGAGATCGTCCTGGCGCTGACTGAGCCGCTGGTCAAGTTCACCGCGCCTGGCGTCTCGTGGACGGACTCGCCTTAAAAAATTCGCTCCTGGTGGACCCATACCGCGGCTTCCACCCGGGATTTGAGCTTCATTTTCTTCAGCATGTGCTTGACGTGCACTTTGACGGTGCTTTCGGTGATATCCAGCCGGCGGGCGATCATTTTGTTCGGCAGCCCCTGGGCGATCAGCTTGAGGATGTCGCGCTCGCGCGGGGTCAGCTGGCTGATGTCGCGATCGGAGGTGGCGCGGTTGGCGCGCAGGCTGGCGGCCAGCACCGGGGTTAACGCTTCGCTTAATACCATCTCGCCGGCGGCGGCCTGCTGCAGCGCTTTCAGCAGATCTTCCGGCTCCATGTCTTTCAGCAGATAGCCATCAGCGCCGCGCTTGAGGGCGGTAACAACGTCCTCTTCATGGTTAGAGACGCTGAAGACCACCACCCGGCCAGACAGCGATTTCTCACGCAGTTTGTCCAGCGTCTCCAGACCGTTCATGCCCGGCATATTGAGGTCCAGCAGGATCAGGTCCGGATCCAGCGACTCCGCCAGCTCGATACCTTGCGCGCCATTGCTGGCTTCGCCAATCACCTGGATGTCCGGCGCCATGCTGATCAGTTGTTTCACGCCGGTGCGCAGCATCGGATGGTCGTCAATGAGAAGGATGGTTGCCCGTTCCTGTTGACTCATGGGGGTCTCCTTATTGGATGGAAAACGTTTTTTCCGGGATAAACGTGACGATCACTTCGGTCCCGCCGGTTTCCCGGCGCCGAACCTGACAGTCGCCGCGCAGACTTTGCGCGCGATCCCGCATAATGATTAAACCGTAATGGTTACTCCGCTCGGCGTGGTCCGGCACGCCGCGGCCGTTATCCGCCACCACCAGACGGACCTGATTATCGCGTTGTGACACCGTCACGGTGACTTGGGTCGCGCAGGCATGCTTCAGGGCATTGCTTAACGCTTCGCGGGCGATCTGCAGCAGGTGAATGGCCTGATGCGACGGCACAAAGCGCGGTGGGAGCTGATAATCAAGCTGCACCGTAAAGCCGAAGTGGGCGCTGTACTCCTGACAGCTGGCCTCCAGTGCCGGGCGCAGGCCTGGCTCGGTCAGCTGCAGGCGGAAGGTGGTCAACAGCTCACGCAGCTGGGCCCAGGAGGTATTCAGCTCGTTACGTATCTGCCCCAGCAGCTGGCGGCTCTCCGCCGGCAAGGCGTCGCCCTGCATCTGCAGGCAGCTGACCTGCATCTTCATACAGGATAGCGACTGGGCGATGGAGTCATGCAGCTCGCGAGCGATAGTGGCCCGCTCTTCCATAACGATCAGCTGCTGCTGTTTCTCCTGATGGCGGTCCAG
This sequence comes from Klebsiella sp. JB_Kp042, assembly GCF_040065275.1. NCBI lineage: Bacteria > Pseudomonadati > Pseudomonadota > Gammaproteobacteria > Enterobacterales > Enterobacteriaceae > Klebsiella > Klebsiella sp. JB_Kp042. The sequence continues at coordinate 120,467 of NZ_JBEAJL010000099.1, read as the reverse complement.
CGCCAGGGTGCTGGTCAGTTGTTCAACCAACGTATCCACCAGCTGCTGCTGATCGTGGCTGAGATGACGGCCAACCGGCAGCGTCGCCAGCAGGATGCCGTACTGATTATGCGCATCCGACAGCCGCCACTTCAGCGTTGTGCCGCCATCCGGTAGCGGCGGCAGGTTGCGTGGGCAGAGGTAGCAGCCCATGTCATCACATTCATTATCCGAGTGGCAGGTAAACTCCTGATGGTTGTCTTCATCTTCCAGATCGTAGACCCGCACCTCGATATCGCGCAGCAGCGTCAGACCCTGCAGACCGTTCAGCACCGGCGAAATGCGTTCACAGAGCGGGGCGTTGGCGTGCAGCCGGCGGTTGGCCTGCCATAAGAAGGCGAGGATCTCGTTCTTCTGTTCCAGCCCGGCGGTCTTCTCCTGCACCCGGCGCTCCAGCACGGCGTAGCTTTCCGCCAGCTCTTCCGACATGTTATTTAGCGCCATGCCAAGAGTCGCCATTTCGTTGCGTCCGCTGATGTGCGCCCGCTGGGTGAAATCACGCTGGCTCACCGCTCGCGCCATGCTCAGCAGCTGTTTCCATGGCCGCAGCAGGCGGGCGCGTAGCCAGATGATGGTGAAGATCAGCAGCAGCGCCATGCCGATGGCGAGGAGGCGATGGATCCAGACCACCCGTTCGATACGCTGCTCGGTGGTATGGTCGAATGCGGTGACCAGCTGGTCGATACGATCGACAAAGTCGGCGACATCCTGGGCGACCTCCGCCTGGTTGACCGCGCGCTGCATGCCGGGAGCCAGCGCCAGCTGCCAGTACTGCTGCAGGGCCTGCAGCTGGCGCTCCTGCCCGTCGCGGCGGGCGGAGTTTTGCAGCTCCGGACTGAAGACGGTGGCGGTCATATCATCGACCAGCTTTTGGTCGTGTTCATTCAGCGGGATCGCCGCCAGCAGCCGGTAGCTCTGCATGCGTAATGACCCGGCTTTGTTAATGGCGTGCGCGCTGCCCTGCACGCCGTTGACCAGGCGCGCGGAGATCGCCATACCGGCGACGCCTGTAAGGGTGGCAAGCAGGACGATCAACGCCAGTTGATTGACCAGCGTCAGCGGGGTAAAAAGACGTTTTAACATGGAATGCGTGGCTCCTGACCGGTCGTGTCCCCGGGAGTGGCGCTTATTCTCGGCTATCCCCTGGAGTATACCCATACCCACAAAGAGTTACTCCTTAATTGTCGGTGGTAGGCGCCGTTGGGAGAGGGGTTAGACGCATCCCGGCAGCCGTGTGAAAAACCACACTTTTTTTCCCACCATTCTCTACTCACTTCGGAGCATGGTTTATTTTCGCACAAATTAGCGCGCGCTTTTCCTTTGATTTATATCAACTTACCGCCCGGGGCAACCCCTAAGGTAGCGGCAGGAAAAATGAATAATCAGAGGTATCTATGAGTCAATCTTCCCTCCCGGAGAAGGCTAACCGCTCGGTCATTACCGACTGGCGGCCTGAAGATCCTGAATTCTGGCAACAGCGCGGCCACCATGTGGCGAGCCGCAATTTATGGATCTCCGTTCCCTGTCTGTTACTGGCGTTCTGCGTGTGGATGTTGTTCAGCGCCGTTGCCGTTAACCTCAACAAAGTGGGCTTTCAGTTTACGACCGATCAGCTGTTTATGCTGACCGCGCTGCCGGCGCTGTCAGGCGCTTTGTTGCGCGTGCCTTACGCTTTCATGGTACCGCTGTTCGGCGGCCGCCGCTGGACGGCGTTCAGTACCGGGATCATGATTGTGCCGTGCGTGTGGCTGGGCTTTGCGGTCCAGGATACCTCCACGCCGTTTAGCGTCTTCGTGATCATCTCTCTGCTGTGCGGCTTCGCCGGGGCCAACTTCGCCTCCAGTATGGCCAATATCAGCTTCTTCTTCCCGAAAGCGAAGCAGGGCGGGGCGCTGGGCGTCAACGGCGGCCTTGGTAATATGGGCGTCAGCGTGATGCAGCTGGTCGCGCCGCTGGTGGTGTCGGTCTCGGTGTTTGCCATTTTTGGCGGGACCGGCAGCGAGCAGCCGGACGGCTCAATGCTGTATCTGGAAAACGCCGCATGGATCTGGGTACCTTTCCTGATTATTTTCACCCTGGCGGCGTGGTTCTTTATGAACGACCTGTCCGCTTCTAAAGCCTCGCTGAGCGAACAGCTGCCGGTGCTCAAACGCCTGCACCTGTGGATCATGGCGCTGCTCTATCTGGCGACCTTCGGCTCCTTTATCGGTTTCTCCGCCGGTTTCGCCATGCTGTCAAAGACCCAGTTCCCGGACGTGCAGATCCTGCACTACGCCTTCTTCGGTCCGTTTATTGGCGCGCTGGCGCGTTCGATGGGCGGGGCGATCTCCGACCGTCTCGGCGGTACCCGCGTGACGCTGGTCAACTTTGTGGTGATGGCTGTCTTCTGTGCGCTGCTGTTCCTGACCCTGCCGACCAACGGCCAGGGCGGTAACTTCATCGCCTTCTTCGCGGTGTTTATGGTGCTGTTCCTGACCGCCGGGCTGGGGAGCGCTTCCACCTTCCAGATGATCTCCGTGATCTTCCGTAAGCTGACCATGGACCGGGTGAAGGCCCAGGGCGGCAGCGAAGCCCAGGCGATGCGCGAGGCGGCGACCGATACCGCGGCGGCGCTGGGCTTTATCTCCGCCATTGGCGCCATCGGCGGCTTCTTTATTCCGAAGGCGTTCGGTATCTCGCTGGATCTGACCGGCTCGCCGGCCGGCGCGATGAAAGTCTTCCTGATCTTCTATATCGCCTGCGTGATCATCACCTGGGCGGTATACGGCCGTAAGCGTCAGTAATTCGCTATCGTCGATGTTGCTTCGTATAGGCGTACTCCCGGAGGAGGCGCCTTTTTTTTACCGGTCTATTTAGTTACAACATACTAATAGGTGATTGTATGCGTATTGGCCACTGAGCCGGGAAGGGACGGCTTGCCAGCGTCACTGCTCTACCCCTTAATACCTCCCTGGTGAACAATACCGCGCCTGGCGACCCATTTTTCGATAAAAACCATTAAAAAACATTAAGTTAAAAAATCGAGATTACTACCACCTTGGTGGTAAATGCCAATTTCCGCCGCGATAACAAGCCAGTCCGTATTGATCGCTATCAATTCCCGTCCGCTTTCATAGCGTTACCTTCGCTGCAAATCCAGCAATGTCGATTTATCAGAGAGCCGTCAGGCTCCATATCAGGAGAAACCCGATGAGTAAATTCCTGGACCGGTTTCGCTACTTCAAACAGAAGGGTGAAACCTTTGCCGATGGGCACGGCCAGCTTCTAAACACCAACCGGGACTGGGAGGATGGATACCGTCAACGTTGGCAGCATGACAAAATTGTGCGTTCCACTCACGGTGTCAACTGCACCGGTTCATGCAGCTGGAAGATTTATGTCAAAAACGGACTGGTGACCTGGGAAACCCAGCAAACGGACTATCCGCGCACTCGTCCGGACCTGCCAAACCACGAACCACGCGGCTGCCCGCGCGGCGCCAGCTACTCCTGGTATCTGTACAGCGCGAACCGCCTGAAATACCCGCTGATGCGCAAACGCCTGATGAAGATGTGGCGGGAAGCGAAGGTCCAGCATAGCGATCCGGTTGAGGCATGGGCCTCGATTATCGAAGACGCCGACAAAGCGAAAAGCTTCAAGCAGGCTCGCGGTCGCGGCGGGTTTGTCCGCTCCTCCTGGCAGGAAGTGAATGAGCTGATTGCCGCCTCCAACGTCTATACCGTGAAAACTTACGGTCCGGATCGCGTGGCCGGCTTCTCGCCGATCCCGGCGATGTCGATGGTCTCCTACGCCTCCGGCGCTCGTTACCTGTCGCTGATCGGCGGTACCTGCCTGAGCTTCTACGACTGGTACTGCGACCTGCCGCCGGCCTCGCCGATGACCTGGGGCGAGCAGACCGACGTGCCGGAATCCGCCGACTGGTACAACTCCAGCTATATCATCGCCTGGGGCTCCAACGTGCCGCAGACCCGTACCCCGGATGCGCACTTCTTTACCGAAGTTCGCTATAAAGGGACCAAAACTGTCGCCATCACCCCGGACTACGCCGAAATCGCCAAGCTCTGCGATCTGTGGCTGGCGCCGAAGCAGGGTACCGATGCCGCGATGGCGCTGGCGATGGGCCACGTGATGCTGCGTGAGTTCCATCTTGATAAACCGAGCCAGTACTTCACCGATTATGTGCGTCGCTACACCGACATGCCGATGCTGGTGATGCTTGAGGAGCGCGACGGCTATTACGCCGCCGGCCGCACGCTGCGCGCGTCCGACCTCGTGGATTCCCTTGGTCAGGAGAAGAATCCGGAATGGAAAACCGTCGCCTTTGATGAGAAGGGCGATCTGACCGTGCCGAACGGTTCCCTCGGATTCCGCTGGGGCGACAAAGGCAAATGGAACCTCGAACAGCGCGACGGTAAAACCGGCGAAGAGATTGAGCTGCGTCTGAGCCTGCTGGGCAGCCATGACGAGGTCGCGGACGTCGGCTTCCCGTACTTCGGCGGCGAAGGTTCTGAACACTTCAACAAAGTCGCGCTGGAAAACATTCTGCTGCACAAACTGCCGGTTAAACGCCTGCAGCTGGCTGACGGCTCCACCGCCCTGGTGACCACCGTGTACGACCTGACCATGGCCAACTATGGCCTGGAGCGCGGTCTGAACGATGACAACTGCGCCGCCAGCTATGATGAAGTGAAAGCCTACACTCCGGCCTGGGCGGAGAAAATTACCGGCGTCTCCCGCGCGCATATTATCCGTACCGCCCGCGAGTTTGCCGATAACGCCGATAAAACCCATGGTCGGTCGATGATTATCGTCGGGGCGGGTCTCAACCACTGGTTCCACCTCGACATGAACTACCGCGGTCTGATCAACATGCTGATCTTCTGCGGTTGCGTCGGCCAGAGCGGCGGCGGTTGGGCGCACTATGTGGGCCAGGAAAAACTGCGTCCGCAGACCGGCTGGCAGCCGCTGGCGTTCGCCCTTGACTGGCAACGCCCGGCACGTCATATGAACAGCACCTCGTACTTCTATAACCACTCCAGCCAGTGGCGCTATGAAAGCGTGACCGCGCAGGAGCTGCTCTCGCCGATGGCGGATAAATCCCGCTACAGCGGCCATCTGATTGACTTCAACGTCCGCGCCGAGCGGATGGGCTGGCTGCCGTCGGCGCCGCAGCTGGGCGTAAACCCGCTGCGCATCGCCGATGAGGCGAAAAAAGCGGGCATGACGCCGGTGGATTACACCGTCAAATCTCTGAAGGAGGGATCGATTCGCTTTGCGGCAGAGCAGCCGGAAAACGGAAAAAACCATCCGCGTAACCTGTTTATCTGGCGTTCCAACCTGCTGGGCTCCTCCGGTAAAGGTCATGAGTACATGCTCAAGTACCTGCTGGGTACGGAGAACGGCATTCAGGGTAAAGACCTTGGCAAGCAGGGCGGCGTGAAGCCGGAAGAAGTCGAATGGCGCGATAACGGCCTCGACGGCAAACTGGACCTGGTGGTGACGCTCGACTTCCGTCTGTCGAGCACCTGTCTCTACTCCGACATCGTGCTGCCGACCGCCACCTGGTACGAAAAAGACGACATGAATACCTCGGATATGCATCCGTTTATTCATCCGCTGTCGGCGGCCGTTGACCCGGCCTGGGAATCGAAGAGCGACTGGGATATCTATAAAGGTATCGCGAAGAAATTCTCTGAAGTGTGCGTGGGCCACCTCGGTAAAGAAACCGACGTCGTTACGCTGCCGATCCAGCATGATTCCGCCGCGGAAATGGCGCAGCCGCTGGACGTCAAAGACTGGAAGAAGGGCGAATGTGACCTGATTCCGGGGAAAACCGCCCCGCATATTATTCCGGTCGAGCGTGATTACCCGGCGACTTATGAGCGCTTCACCTCCATTGGCCCGCTGCTGGAAACCATCGGCAACGGCGGGAAAGGCATCGCCTGGAATACCCAGAGCGAAATGGACCTGCTGCGTAAGCTCAACTACACCAAGGCCGACGGCCCGGCGAAAGGTCAGCCGAAGCTGGAAACGGCCATCGACGCCGCGGAGATGATCCTCACCCTGGCGCCGGAAACGAACGGTCAGGTGGCGGTGAAGGCGTGGAAAGCGCTGAGCGAAATCACCGGCCGCGAGCACGCGCACCTGGCGCTGAACAAAGAAGACGAGAAGATCCGTTTCCGCGATATCCAGGCGCAGCCGCGGAAAATCATCTCCAGCCCCACCTGGTCCGGGCTGGAAGACGAACACGTCTCCTATAACGCCGGATACACCAACGTTCACGAGCTGATCCCATGGCGTACCCTGTCCGGTCGTCAGTCGCTGTATCAGGATCACCAGTGGATGCGCGACTTTGGCGAGAGCCTGCTGGTTTATCGTCCGCCGATTGACACCCGCTCGGTGAAAGCGGTGATGGGCGAGAAGTCCAACGGCAACCCGGAGAAGGCGCTGAACTTCCTGACGCCGCACCAGAAATGGGGTATCCACTCGACCTACAGCGATAACCTGCTGATGCTGACCCTGTCACGCGGCGGTCCGATCGTCTGGATGAGCGAGGCGGATGCGAAAGATCTGGGTATCGAAGATAACGACTGGATCGAAGTGTTCAACGCCAACGGCGCCCTGACGGCGCGCGCGGTGGTGAGCCAGCGCGTGCCGGCCGGGATGACCATGATGTACCACGCGCAGGAACGCATCGTGAACCTGCCTGGCTCTGAAGTCACCGGCCAGCGCGGCGGGATCCATAACTCGGTTACCCGTATTACGCCGAAACCGACCCATATGATCGGCGGCTATGGCCATCTGGCCTATGGCTTTAACTACTACGGAACCGTCGGCTCCAACCGCGATGAGTTTGTGGTGGTACGTAAGATGAAGAACATTAACTGGTTAGACGGCGAAGGCAATGACCAGGTACAGGAGAGCGTAAAATGAAAATTCGTTCACAAGTCGGCATGGTGCTGAATCTCGATAAATGCATCGGCTGCCACACCTGCTCGGTAACCTGTAAAAACGTCTGGACCAGCCGGGAAGGGATGGAGTACGCCTGGTTCAATAACGTGGAGAGTAAGCCTGGCGTTGGTTTTCCGAACGACTGGGAAAACCAGGAGAAATGGAAGGGCGGCTGGATCCGCAAAATCAACGGCAAGCTGCAGCCGCGCATGGGCAACCGCGCGATGCTGTTAGGTAAAATCTTCGCGAACCCGCATCTGCCGGGCATCGATGATTACTACGAGCCGTTCGATTACGACTACCAGAACCTGCATAACGCCCCGGAGAGTAAACACCAGCCGATCGCCCGTCCGCGCTCGCTGATCACCGGCCAGCGGATGGACAAGATCACCAGCGGTCCGAACTGGGAAGAGATCCTCGGCGGCGAGTTTGAAAAGCGCGCCAAAGACCAGAACTTCGACAACATGCAGAAGGCGATGTACGGCCAGTTCGAGAACACCTTCATGATGTATCTGCCGCGCCTGTGCGAGCACTGCCTGAATCCGGCGTGCGTCGCAACCTGCCCGAGCGGCGCCATCTATAAGCGTGAAGAAGACGGCATCGTACTGATCGACCAGGACAAGTGCCGCGGCTGGCGGATGTGCATCACCGGCTGCCCGTACAAGAAGATCTACTTCAACTGGAAGAGCGGGAAATCTGAGAAGTGCATCTTCTGCTACCCGCGTATTGAATCCGGAATGCCGACGGTATGCTCCGAAACCTGCGTGGGCCGAATCCGCTACCTCGGCGTCCTGCTGTATGACGCGGACGCGATCGAAAATGCCGCCAGCACCGAGAACGAGAAAGATCTCTATCAGCGTCAACTGGACGTGTTCCTCGATCCGAACGACCCAAAAGTGATTGAGCAGGCGCTGAAAGATGGCGTACCGCAGGGCGTGATTGAAGCCGCGCAGCAGTCGCCGGTCTGGAAAATGGCGATGGACTGGAAGCTGGCCCTGCCGCTGCACCCGGAATATCGCACCCTGCCGATGGTTTGGTACGTGCCGCCGCTGTCGCCGATTCAGTCCGCCGCCGATGCCGGCGAACTGGGCAGCAACGGGATCCTGCCGGACGTGGAAAGCCTGCGTATTCCGGTGCAGTATCTGGCGAACCTGCTGACCGCCGGCGATACCCAACCGGTCCTGTTGGCCCTGAAGCGGATGCTGGCGATGCGTCACTATAAGCGGGCGGAAACCGTTGACGGCGTTGTCGATACCCGCGCGCTGGAAGAGGTGGGCTTAAGCGAAGCGCAGGCTCAGGAGATGTACCGCTACCTGGCGATCGCCAACTACGAAGATCGTTTCGTGGTGCCGAGCAGCCATCGTGAACAGGCGCGGGAAGCGTTTCCGGAGAAAAATGGCTGCGGCTTTAGCTTTGGCGACGGCTGCCACGGCTCTGACAGCCAGTTCAACCTGTTCAACAGCCGTCGCATCGACGCCATCGACGTGACCAGCAAAACGGAGCCGCACGCATGATTGAACTTGTGATTGTGTCGCGTTTGCTCGAATACCCTGACGCTGCCTTATGGCAGCATCAGCAGGAGATGTTCGAGGCGCTCGCGTCATCGGAGAAACTCAGCAAAGAAGATGCTCACGCGCTGGGCGTTTTTCTGCGCGATCTGCTGGCTCAGGATCCGCTGGATGCCCAGGCGGCCTACAGCGAACTGTTTGACCGCGGCCGGGCCACCTCGCTGCTGCTGTTTGAACACGTGCACGGCGAATCCCGCGATCGCGGCCAGGCGATGGTTGACCTGATGGCGCAGTATGAGCGCCACGGTCTGCTGCTCGATAGCCATGAGCTGCCGGATCATCTGCCGCTGTATCTGGAGTATCTGGCGCAGCTGCCGGAAGAGGACGCGCTTGGCGGCCTGCGGGACGTCGCGCCGATCCTCGGCCTGCTCAGCGCGCGCCTGCAGCAGCGCGAGAGCCGCTATGCGGTGCTGTTCGAGCTGCTGCTGAAGCTGGCCAACACTCAGGTCGACAGCCAGAAAGTGGCGGAGAAGATTGCCGACGAAGCCCGCGACGATACGCCGCAGGCGCTGGACGCAGTCTGGGAAGAAGAACAGGTTAAATTCTTTGCCGACCAGGGCTGCGGCGAGTCGGAGATTTCCGCTCACCAGCGTCGTTTTGCCGGAGCCGTGGCCCCGCAATATCTGAATATCTCTAACGGAGGACAGCAATAATGCACTTCCTGAATATGTTCTTCTTTGACATTTATCCGTACATTGCGGGCTCGGTGTTTCTGATCGGCAGCTGGCTGCGCTATGACTACGGTCAGTACACCTGGCGCGCGGCCTCCAGCCAGATGCTGGACCGTAAAGGGATGAATCTGGCGTCGAACCTGTTCCATATCGGCATCCTCGGCATTTTCGCCGGCCACTTCCTCGGCATGCTGACGCCGCACTGGATGTATGAATCCTTCCTGCCGATCGACGTCAAGCAGAAGATGGCGATGATCGCCGGCGGCGCCTGCGGCGTGATGACCCTGGTGGGCGGTTTACTGCTGCTCAAGCGTCGTCTGCTCAGCCCGCGCGTTCGCGCCACCACCACCGGCGCGGATATTCTGATCCTCTCCCTGCTGATGGTGCAGTGTGCGTTGGGCCTGCTGACGATCCCGTTCTCAGCCCAGCATATGGACGGCAGCGAAATGATGAAGCTGGTCGGCTGGGCGCAGTCGGTGGTCACCTTCCACGGCGGTGCGTCGCAGCACCTGGATGGCGTGGCGTTTATCTTCCGCGTCCACCTGGTGCTGGGTATGACCCTGTTCCTGCTGTTCCCGTTCTCCCGTCTGGTTCATATCTGGAGCGCGCCGGTAGAGTACCTGACGCGCAAATACCAGATTGTTCGCGCCCGTCGCTAACTGGCCCGCGACTGCTGACTGACCCCGCTCTGGCGGGGTTTTTTTTCGCCCCAGCCGAGGTTATTCCCCGCGGCGGCAAACAGAATCAGCATCCCGCCGCACCACTGCACAGGGGTTAACGCATGGTGGAAGACCAGATATTCGACCCCCATCGCCACCAGTGGATAAATAAAGGAGAGTGAACCGGTAATGGGCGTTGGCAGCTTCTGTATCGCGCTATATAAAAGCTGATACATGATCCCGGTATGGACGACGCCGAGGATCAGCAGATAGCGCCAGGGAAAGCTGGCAGAAAACTCGGGCATTTGCACCAGCGGCAGCAGCATCACGACGCCGACCAGCACCTGAATAAAGGCGATATGCTGAGCAGGGAGCGGATGCAGTTTGCGGGCGATAATGGCGGTCAGAGCATAGAAAAATGCTGCGCCTAATGCCAGCAAAACGCCGGTCGCGAGACTATCGCCGTGCGCCGGGGCAAGCTCGCTTGACAGCAGGATCACCACGCCGCCGAAGGCCAGCAGTAACCATCCCCATTTTACGGCGCTGACTCGCTCCCCCAGCACCATGCCCATCAGTACCAGCATAAACGGCTGGGTGTTGTAGACCACCGTGGCCATGCCAATTGAAATACGCGAGTAGGCGGCAAAAAGCAGCAGCCAGTTGATGACCAGCGCAATGCCGCCAAGCACCGCGAGGGCGAGGGTGAAGCGCGTGAGACGACTGAAGGGTTGGCGGTTGAGAACGATAAACAGCAGCAGGGTCAGCGCGCCAATCAGGCAGCGCCAGAACACCACATCAATTACCGGCAAACCAGAGAGCAGCACGAACGCGCCGATCGAGCCAGAAATTATCATCGCCAGGCTCATTTGCCAGACGCCGCGGGTAAGTTGCATATTTCACCTCCAGAAGTTTTCCATTATTGTGCGAAAAATCCTGACAGCCTGACATGGCTGAATTAAGGTAAGCAGGGGGAAATTCCTTTCATAATTAGGTAAAAACCATGAATGACTTACTTGATGAAATTGACCGGGCGATCCTCGCTTGCCTGACTCAGGACGCCAGAGTCTCGTTGAAGGTATTGAGCGCGCGGGTGGGGCTGACCTCGCCGAGCACCGCCGAGCGGGTGAAGCGCCTGGAGGAGCGGGGGGTGATCCAGGGCTATGGGGCGCGGGTGAATCTCGCCGCGCTGGGCTACAGCCTGCAGGCGCTGGTGCGGGTCCGGCCTCTGCCTGGTCTGCTGCAGAAGGTGGATAAATATATCCAGGCGATGCCGGAGTGCATCGAAAGTGACAAAGTGACCGGAGAGGATTGTTTCGTGATGCGACTGGTGGTGCGTGATATTGCCCAACTGGATACGCTGCTTGACGGCCTGGCTGAATTTGCTCAGTGCAATACCTCGGTAGTGAAGAGTTCGCCGGTGAAGAGACGACTGCCCCCGCTGTGAGTTTCCCGGAGGCGGCGCGGCGCACCCGTCCGGGCTGCCAAACGGCACCACCTGTAGCCTCGCTAAGCGAAGCGCGAGCGAGGAGGTAGCAGTACAGGTGGTTGCAGAGAGCGCGAGAATGGTGGGGGAAGGATGACTCGGCGCTAACGCGCCTCGCCCTTCGGGCCGTTGCCTGCGGCAACGTTCTCTCGCTACGCTCGAGTCGAACCTTAGTCGACGCTTCTTATCCTTCCCCGTGGGGCAGAATATAGAGTATCGCAAGTGAAGTAAGTTGGGTAATACATGAAGAGATGGTGGTGGGGGAAGGATTCGAACCTTCGAAGTCGATGACGGCAGATTTACAGTCTGCTCCCTTTGGCCGCTCGGGAACCCCACCAGGGGTAAAATCAAATTGTAGGCTATTCAGCAAAGTGAATGGTGGTGGGGGAAGGATAACTCGTCGCTATCGCTCCTCGCCCTTCGGGCCGTTGCCTGCGGCAACGTTCTCTCGCTGGCGCTCGAGTCGAACCTTAGTCGAAGGTTCTTACCCTTCCCGCTAAGTGCAAACATCGTTTACGCCTGCCGGGGAAACCCTATCACTGTAGTGAATAATGGTGGTGGGGGAAGGATTCGAACCTTCGAAGTCGATGACGGCAGATTTACAGTCTGCTCCCTTTGGCCGCTCGGGAACCCCACCACGGGGTAGTGCTTAGTACTGGCCTGCTTCCTTCTCGGGAAGCGGGGCGCATCATACCAAATGATGCGCCCCTGTAAAGCATTCCTTTGACAAAAATAAACTGGTTGCCTGATTTTTACCCGTAACGCCGGAAAGCTAACCAATTCATTTCTCAGTCGATTAAAGAATAATCGTCCGGTTACCGTATACGAAGACGCGCTGCGCCAGGACCTGATACAGCGCCCGGCTCAATACGTTTTTTTCGACATCGCGCCCGGCACGCATCATATCTTCTGCGGTATAAGTATGATCGACGTGAATGACGTCCTGCATAATGATGGGACCTTCGTCCAGGTTATCATTCACATAGTGGGCGGTGGCGCCGATGATCTTCACGCCGCGCTCATAGGCCTGATGATACGGACGTGCGCCGATAAACGCCGGCAGGAACGAGTGGTGAATATTAATGATCTTGTTCGGGAAACGAGCGACAAATTCCGGCGTAAGAACGCGCATATACTTGGCCAGCACCACGTAATCCGGTTCGTGGGCGGCAATCGTGTCGCCCATCTGCTTGTCGTGCTCTTCGCGGCTCAGCCCTTCATGGCTGACCAGTTCAAACGGGATGCCAAAACGTTCCACCAGCGGGCGCAGGGTGTCATGGTTGCCAATAACCGCGGCAATGTCGACATCCAACCCGCCGTAGTTGGCTTTCATCAGCAGATCGCCGAGGCAGTGCGCCTCTTTCGTCACCAGAATCACTACCCGGCGGCGGCCTGCCGGATTGAGTTCACGAATCGAGCCTTCCGGCAGGGCGCTGTCCAGATCGGCCAGCAGAATAGCGTCGTTGAAGATGCCTTCCAGTTCGGTGCGCATAAAGAAACGACCGGTACGGTGGTCAACAAATTCGTTGTTCTGCACAATGTTAAGTTCGTGCTTGTAGCAGATATTGGTGATACGCGCGATGAGGCCTTTCTGATCAGGGCAAATAGTGCGTAGTACTTTACGTTGTAATGAATGCATCGCGAGGAAAATCCTGTAGTGTTTGCAAGCGCTGCGGTAGCGTTACTGGCCGCAGCATTTTTTAAATTTTTTACCTGAACCGCAAGGGCAGGGGTCGTTACGGCCAATCAGCGGCCGTGTCCCGTCGATATAGTACCACTGTCCATTTTCTTTTAAGAATCTGGAACGTTCAATAATGGCGCCCGGGCGGTTATTGTCATTAAAGCGGGCGATAAAGCTGACAAAGCCTTCATTGGCGGCTCGTCGATCATCGCTGGCGAACAGGGTTAAGCCCAGCCATTCGGTGTGGGCAAAGCCTTTCTCCAGTTCGGCGCGAAACTGCTGCGCCTGACAGGACGGATGCCAGGTTTTGATCAGATAGTCGGCATCTTTCATGACGAACGCGCTGTAACGGGAGCGCATAAGCTGTGACGGGCCTGGCGCAAGCTCAGCGCCGGACAGATATCGCTGGCAACATGAGCTATACTCCAGTGCGCTGCCACAGGGGCATAATTGCGACAAAATTGCCTCCATGGAAGAAAGAGTAACGGCGCTTCTACGCCAAAGGGCTTTATGTTAACTGAGCCGTGACAATGTTGCCACGCTCAGAGTGGAAGGATAGTTATCAGTACTAATGAGAAAGCTTAAAATTGGTCTGGCGTTAGGTGCGGGCGCCGCCCGCGGATGGTCGCATATTGGCGTCATCAACGCCCTCCAGCAGGCCGGCATTGAGATTGATATCGTGGCCGGTTGCTCTATCGGTTCGCTGGTAGGGGCGGCGTATGCCTGTAACCGACTCCCGGCCCTTGAGTCCTGGGTCTGCTCTTTCAGTAACTGGGACGTTCTGAAACTGATGGACCTCTCCTGGCGCCGCGGTGGACTACTGCGGGGTGAAAAGGTGTTCAATCATTATCGCCGCATCATGCCCGTGACCGATATCGAACACTGCGAGCGGCGATTTGCCGCCGTCGCGACAAATTTAAGCACTGGCCGGGAGCTGTGGTTTACCGAAGGCGATCTGCACTTAGCGATTCGAGCCTCCTGCAGTATGCCGGGGTTAATGTCGCCGGTCAGGCATAACGGTTACTGGCTGGTCGATGGCGCGGTGGTCAATCCGGTTCCCGTATCGCTTACGCGGGCAATGGGGGCGGATATCGTGATTGCCGTGGATTTGCAACATGATGCCCACCTTATGCAGCAGGATTTATTCTCCCTCGAAACGCCGCGGCGGGAAGCCGAAGCGAAGGAGGGGCCATGGCATACTCGTCTGCGCGCACGCTTGACGCAAATGAGTTCCCGCCGTATGGCCGTGACGCCGACGGCGATGGAGATCATGACCACCTCTATCCAGGTCCTGGAGAACCGTCTTAAACGCAATCGTATGGCGGGTGACCCGCCGGATATCCTGTTGCAACCGTACTGTCCGCAAGTCTCGACGCTTGATTTCCATCGCGCCGGCGAGGCGATTACCGCAGGGCAGTTGGCGGTAGAAAAGAAAATGGATGAATTATTACCCTTAGTGCGTACCGCGATTTGACGCACGAGTACCTGACTTAAGCAAATTCTGACAGGCGATAGTGAGAATAGCGTGCCACTATTGAATTATCGTCAGCCAGGGGAGATATCATGACGCAGCCATTGGCGGGAAAACAGATTCTGATAGTTGAAGACGAACCCGTTTTCCGCTCACTCTTGCATGGATGGCTGACCTCGCTGGGAGCAACAACCTTCCAGGCGGAAGATGGCAAGGATGCCCTGCATAAAATGACGGAGGTGCATCCGGACCTGATGATTTGCGACATTTCGATGCCGAGAATGAACGGTCTGGAGCTGGTGGAGACGTTGCGTAATCGCGGCGAGCAGCTACCGATCCTGATGATTTCCGCTACCGAAAACATGGCCGATATAGCCAAAGCATTGCGGCTTGGCGTTCAGGACGTGTTGTTAAAGCCAGTAAAAGATTTCGATCGCCTGCGCGAAACCGTTTATGCCTGCCTCTATCCTGCGATGTTCAGTTCACGGGTGGAAGAGGAAGAGCGATTATTTGAGGACTGGGACGCGCTGGTCAGTAATCCCATTGCGGCTTCACGATTACTGCAGGAATTACAGCCGCCGGTGCAACAGGAAATGTCGCACTGCCGCATTCATTATCGCCAGCTGGTGTCGGCGGATAAACCCGGTCTGGTACTCGATATCGCCCCGCTCTCGGACAATGATTTGGCCTTCTATTGTCTGGATGTCACACGGGCAGGAGATAATGGCGTCCTGGCCGCTTTATTATTGCGCGCGTTGTTCAATGGCTTGCTACAGGAGCAGCTGGCGCATCAGGGACAACGGCTACCAGAAATGGGGAGTCTGCTAAAACAGGTGAATCAGCTCCTGCGTCAGGCAAACCTTCCCGGCCAGTTTCCTTTGTTAGTGGGGTATTACCACAGCGGACTGAAGAATTTAATTCTGGTGTCGGCGGGACTTAATGGCACGCTGAATACCGGTGAGCATCAAATTCAGATTAGCAATGGCGTTCCTTTGGGCACCCTGGGTGATGCTTACCTTAATCAAATTAGTCAACGCTGTACCTCATGGCAGTGCCAAATTTGGGGGGCGGGAGGCCGTTTACGCTTAATGTTGTCTGCGGATTGAGCAATTGCATTTATATCTAAGCAGACGGGATTACCCGTTGTCCTTTAGCGGTGGTAACATCGAGCAGTTTTATGCGTAAAAGTCCTAATTCGAGGCTATCGGAAGCTTTTCAGACCAGTGAATACGCGGTTGACTGATATACTCGACACGTTATTTGTAACGAGAAGTTTAAAAAACAAACAGTCCAGGAGATTTCAATGGCTGCCCTTAATTCTAAAGTCAGAAAAGCGGTTATCCCGGTTGCGGGATTAGGCACCAGGATGCTGCCGGCCACCAAAGCGATTCCAAAAGAAATGCTGCCGCTGGTAGATAAGCCGTTAATTCAGTACGTTGTTAATGAATGTATCGCTGCAGGAATTACTGAAATTGTTCTGGTAACGCACTCGTCCAAAAACTCTATCGAAAACCATTTCGATACCAGTTTTGAGCTGGAAGCGATGCTGGAAAAACGTGTGAAACGCCAGCTGCTGGAAGAAGTGCAGTCTATTTGTCCGCCGCACGTAACCATTATGCAAGTTCGTCAGGGCCTGGCAAAAGGTCTGGGACACGCGGTGCTTTGCGCCCATCCGGTGGTGGGTGATGAGCCGGTCGCAGTTATTCTGCCAGACGTTATTCTGGATGAATATGAATCCGATCTGAGCTGCGATAATCTCGCAGAGATGATCTCTCGTTTCGATGAGACCGGCGCCAGCCAGATTATGGTTGAGCCTGTCGACGACGTGACCGCTTACGGTGTCGTTGACTGCAAAGGTGAATCTCTCAAGCCGGGAGAAAGCGTGCCGATGGTAGGCGTGGTCGAGAAGCCAAAAGCTGACGTCGCGCCGTCCAACCTGGCGGTAGTGGGGCGCTATGTCCTCAGCGCCGATATCTGGCCGCTGCTGGCGAAGACTCCTCCGGGTGCCGGTGATGAAATTCAGCTGACTGACGCGATTGATATGCTGATCGAAAAAGAGACGGTCGAAGCTTATCATATGAAAGGCAAGAGCCATGACTGCGGTAATAAGCTTGGCTACATGCAGGCGTTCGTCGAATATGGTATTCGCCACAAAACGCTGGGTGACGATTTTAAAGCCTGGCTGGAAACCGCGGTTGCGAAGTAATCCGCAGCGCTGCTGAAAGCACAAAACCGGGAGTCGCAGATGCGCTCCCGGTTTTTTATATCGGCCCCTGGGGGCAAAAAAAATCCCGCCGCAGCGGGATTTTTTATATCGTAACAACGGAGATTAGATCAGGAAATCGTCCAGTGATTTACCTTGCTCATCCATTGCTTTTTTGATCACCGCCGGGGTACGGCCCTGGCCGGTCCAGGTTTTGGTTTCGCCGTTTTCGTCGACATAGCTGTATTTAGCCGGACGTGCAGCACGCTTGGTTTTGGTACCGGCTTTAACGGCTGCCATGGTGCTCAGCAGTTCATTCGGATCAATACCGTCAGCGATCAGCATTTCACGATATTGCTGCAGCTTACGCGTACGTTCTTCAATTTCTGCCGCGGCGGCGTTTTCTTCTTCACGGCGCTCGTTAACAACGACTTCTAATTTTTCCAGCATTTCTTCGAGCGTTTCCAGGGTGCATTCTCTTGCCTGCGCACGAAGAGTACGGATGTTGTTCAAAATTTTAAGTGCTTCGCTCATTGTAGTAATCTCAAACTTATATTGTGGGGTGGTTTGTTGAACTAATAATAGAGCGATAAAATGCGTTGTGCAATAGGGGGGAATGTAAGGAATTCAAAATTACTGGTTATTTGTCGCGAGAATTAATTAATTTAAGTTAAAATTCCCGTGCCGCTTCACATCTTTCATCCTTATAGCGATGAGCAGAAGGTAAGCTAAAACACTGAGACGGTATGCTTTTTCTGAGGTTCGGTGAGAAAAATTATCCTTTACATGGGTAAATAACCCTTGTCAGTATTAGCGCATTTTTGGTTATGAGGCTTAATATAAAACAACGCGCGGCGCCGCTTATAGCCCCATAGGTAACCGCCCTATAAGCACGAAAAGACAATGGTTACCCCGCCAGTAGCGTAACGAGGCGTACAAATAATGGCCCTGAAAATTCAATTCATCCTCTTAATCCTTTGGCTTTGCAGGCTCTTCAGCTGCGATACAATACCCCTGCCGAATGGGCGGCTGTACGCATAAAATATGGTACAATCGCCGCCGCGATAAAACACTTTGATTGGGGTCACGCAGCCGATGGCACAACTTTATTTCTACTACTCTGCAATGAATGCAGGTAAGTCGACCGCTCTGTTGCAATCTTCGTACAATTACCAGGAGCGGGGGATGCGTACCGTCGTTTATACCGCTGAGATTGATGACCGCTTTGGCGCCGGAAAAGTCAGCTCGCGTATCGGTCTCTCCTCGCCGGCCCGATTGTATAATCCACAGACGTCGCTATTTAACGATATTGCCGCAGAGCACAAGCTAAAGCCGATTCACTGCGTGCTGGTGGATGAAAGCCAGTTTCTGACGCGCGAGCAGGTTCATGAGCTGTCTGAAGTTGTCGATACGCTGGATATTCCTGTGCTTTGCTATGGCTTGCGGACAGACTTTCGCGGTGAGCTCTTTACCGGCAGCCAGTATTTACTGGCCTGGTCAGATAAGCTGGTGGAGCTGAAAACCATCTGTTTCTGCGGCCGGAAGGCCAGTATGGTGCTGCGCCTCGATCAGGAGGGGCGTCCTTACAACGAGGGCGAGCAGGTCGTCATCGGCGGCAATGAGCGGTACGTGTCAGTTTGTCGTAAGCATTATAAAGAGGCGCTGAGCGTCGGCTCGTTAACTCAGGTACAAAACCAGCACCGCCCCAGCTAATACGCGCAGAAGCTCGTCCAGGCGCCTTTGGGCGCCTTTTTATTGCCTGCGCTCCGTTGGGCCAGCAGGCGTTAAAGCTTGGCTGTCGGTGGGCAAAAAAAAGCCCCGTCAGATGACGGGGCTTGCAGTACGTTTATGCTTGTCGATTAAGCGGATTTTTTCGCTTTTTTCTCAGCTTTCACCGGAGCTGCTTCGGCTTTCGCGGCTGCTTCACCTTCGACGAACTCGCGACCGTAGTAGGTATCCAGCAGGATCTGTTTCAGCTCGGAGATCAGCGGGTAGCGCGGGTTAGCGCCGGTGCACTGGTCATCGAATGCATCTTCAGACAGCTTATCAACGTGGGCCAGGAAGTCAGCTTCCTGAACGCCAGCTTCGCGGATAGATTTCGGAATACCCAGCTCAGCTTTCACGCTTTCCAGCCATGCCAGCAGCTTCTCGATTTTCGCTGCGGTACGGTCGCCCGGTGCGGAGAGACCCAGGTGATCGGCGATTTCAGCGTAGCGACGACGAGCCTGCGGACGGTCGTACTGGCTGAACGCGGTCTGCTTGGTCGGGTTGTCATTCGCGTTGTAGCGGATAACGTTGCAGATCAGCAGGGCGTTGGCCAGACCGTGCGGAATATGGAACTGGGAACCCAGTTTGTGCGCCATGGAGTGACACACGCCGAGGAAGGCGTTAGCAAACGCGATACCGGCGATGGTGGCGGCACTGTGTACGCGCTCGCGGGCAACCGGGTTCTTGGAACCTTCGTGGTAGGAAGCCGGCAGGTACTCTTTCAGCAGTTTCAGCGCCTGCAGAGCCTGGCCGTCAGAGAACTCAGAAGCCAGCACGGAAACGTAAGCTTCCAGGGCGTGGGTCACGGCATCCAGACCACCGAACGCACACAGCGATTTCGGCATATCCATCACCAGGTTGGCATCGACGATGGCCATATCCGGGGTCAGCGCGTAGTCTGCCAGCGGATATTTCTGACCTGTCGCATCATCGGTCACAACGGCGAACGGCGTAACTTCAGAACCGGTACCGGAGGTGGTAGTGATCGCCACCATCTTGGCTTTAACACCCATTTTCGGGAACTTGTAGATACGTTTACGGATGTCCATAAAGCGCAGCGCCAGTTCTTCGAAGTGGGTTTCCGGATGTTCGTACATGACCCACATGATTTTTGCCGCATCCATCGGGGAACCGCCGCCCAGCGCGATGATCACGTCTGGTTTAAAGGAGTTCGCCAGGTCGGCGCCTTTACGTACGATGGTCAGCGTCGGGTCAGCTTCAACTTCGAAGAAGACTTCAGTTTCAACACCCGCTGCTTTCAGTACGGAGGTGATCTGATCGGCATAGCCGTTGTTGAACAGGAAGCGGTCAGTCACGATCAGCGCGCGTTTGTGACCATCAGTAATCACTTCATCCAGTGCGATAGGCAGGGAGCCACGACGGAAGTAGATAGATTTCGGAAGTTTGTGCCACAACATGTTTTCAGCTCGCTTAGCAACGGTTTTCTTGTTGATCAGGTGTTTCGGACCAACGTTTTCAGAAATGGAGTTACCACCCCAGGAACCACAACCCAGAGTCAGGGAAGGAGCGAGTTTGAAGTTGTACAGGTCACCGATACCACCCTGAGAAGCCGGGGTGTTGATCAGGATACGCGCAGTTTTCATCATCTGGCCGAAGTAAGCCACGCGAGCCGGCTGGTTATCCTGGTCGGTGTACAGGCAAGAGGTATGACCGATACCGCCCATGGCGACCAGTTTTTCAGCTTTGGTCACGGCGTCTTCGAAATCTTTCGCACGGTACATCGCCAGCGTCGGAGACAGTTTTTCGTGAGCAAACGGCTCGCTTTCGTCAACGTCGGTGACTTCGCCAATCAGAATTTTAGTCGTGGCCGGTACGGTGAAGCCTGCCAGTTCAGCGATTTTCGCCGCAGGCTGACCAACGATAGCGGCGTTCAGCGCGCCATTTTTCAGGATAATGTCCTGAACGGCTTTCAGCTCTTTACCCTGCAGCAGGTAGCCGCCGTGGCTGGCGAAACGTTCGCGAACCGCGTCATAAACGGAATCAACCACCACAACGGACTGCTCAGAAGCACAGATAACGCCGTTATCGAAGGTTTTAGACATCAGAACGGAAGCAACGGCGCGTTTGATGTCAGCCGTTTCATCAATCACCACCGGGGTGTTACCGGCACCTACGCCGATAGCAGGTTTACCGGAGCTGTATGCTGCTTTCACCATGCCTGGACCACCGGTCGCAAGGATCAGGTTGATGTCCGGGTGGTGCATCAGGGCGTTAGACAGCTCAACAGACGGCTGATCGATCCAGCCAATCAGGTCTTTCGGCGCGCCGGCAGCGATGGCAGCCTGCAGGACGATGTCAGCCGCTTTGTTGGTGGCTTCTTTAGCACGCGGGTGCGGAGAGAAAATGATGGCGTTACGCGTCTTCAGGCTGATGAGCGATTTGAAGATGGCTGTTGAAGTCGGGTTAGTGGTCGGTACGATACCGCAGATGATGCCGATAGGTTCAGCGATAGTGATGGTACCAAAGGTGTCGTCTTCTGACAGGACGCCACAGGTTTTTTCGTCTTTATAAGCGTTGTAAATGTATTCGGAAGCGAAGTGGTTTTTGATCACTTTGTCTTCAACGATGCCCATGCCGGATTCGGCAACGGCCATTTTGGCGAGAGGGATTCGAGCATCTGCAGCGGCCAGCGCGGCGGCGCGGAAGATTTTGTCGACTTGTTCTTGAGTGAAACTGGCATATTCACGCTGGGCTTTCTTGACACGCTCAACAAGCGCGTTCAGTTCAGCGATATTAGTAACAGCCATAATGCTCTCCTGATAATGTTAAACTTTTTTAGTAAATCAGTCGCTCGATTCGACATTATAGACAGGCTGTAAACAGCTTGCATGTAAATGTTTATGTAGGAAAATCAGGACGCTGTTTTACCGATTTACTAAAAAAGCTTTCTCTTTTTAACTTTCAGGTACTGCTGCCTTCCACTCTGTTGGTGTCATCAAGATTACTCACTTCTGAGTACAAATTACGTGATTTAGATCAAGTATTGGCACTGCTGATACCTTTCAGCTGGCTGCTTTTTGACCGGTTCGATCAAGTGTAATGGGAGGGTTTTGAAATTAAAAAAACGATTAGCATTAAAACTACAAATAGCTAACATTCGATACATATCACCGGGTTATGCATATTTATAATGAATATTGCATGCAAAAAGCGTATGTTTCGCGCAGTTATTTTATGCTGTTAACAGTCAACCGCCAATTTTGATGATGCTGCGGAGCCCATTGTGACTCAATCACTGTTCGATTTTTCTGCATATTTCAAGTTTTTCATCGGCTTATTTGCCCTGGTTAACCCGGTGGGCATTATTCCGGTGTTCATTAGTATGACCAGCTACCAGCCGGCAGCAGTGCGCAATAAGACCAACCTGACCGCCAACCTGTCGGTGGCGATCATCCTCCTGACGTCACTGTTTCTCGGCGATGGCATTCTGCAGATTTTTGGTATCTCCATTGATTCCTTCCGTATCGCCGGCGGCATCCTGGTGGTGACCATCGCGATGTCGATGATCAGCGGTAAGCTCGGCGAAGATAAGCAGAACAAGCAGGAGAAGTCGGAGACGGCGGTTAGGGAGAGCATCGGCGTCGTTCCTCTCGCGCTACCGTTAATGGCCGGACCGGGGGCAATCAGTTCCACTATCGTATGGGGTACGCGGTATCACTCCTGGGTGCATCTCGTCGGTTTTTCACTGGCGATTGCGGTCTTTGCCCTCTGCTGCTGGGGGATTTTCCGCATGGCGCCATGGCTGGTGCGTCTGCTGGGGCAGACAGGGATTAACGTTATCACCCGTATTATGGGCCTGCTGCTGATGGCTCTCGGCATTGAGTTTATTGTGACGGGGATTAAAGCGCTCTTCCCGGGGCTGCTGAGTTAGTTTGTTGCCACGCAGGCGGGGAGGCTCCCTTCACGCCTGCGCGATTATTAGCAAAACCTATCAACCAGCGCGGAACCGGCGGTAGGAATACTATTTTGCGATATCGCTATTAATTTCATGTTTTTCATTAAGATATGAAATATTTCTCTTAACATTCCTCTCACGTCTCCCCCTCCTATGATGTTATTTTCTTCACATCATTCTCTGGCGCTTGCTGTCGGATCATCGAAATGATATTAGTAATTTTAACAAGGCTGCAGATGAATGTGCTAAAAAGTAATCTATTGTTAAATTTTTGTACAAAAAATCATCTCGCGGTCGCTGCGCAGTATGATGACTGATGGAAGTTAAGTAACTATATGATTGTTAAAAACATTTTTCTGTCGGCATATTGTGGCAACCGCTAGTGACGCTGGCAAAGCCGGCAATAAAAGAGAATCCGGTAACATATTTGCAAATTGCATTGGCGGAGGTGTTTACCTTTTGGTACTTTCCGCCGTTATCGTCTGCTGAATTATGCGTGTAAATGAGAATCATTTTTAATCGTCTCATTGCGCCTGAACTGCCCTCCAGCGAGGGGGAACGAATCGACGTTAAGACTGCCGTTCGAGCGGTCGTAATAAATAAGTCGGTGATAGCAATCTGCCAATCGCAAACACTCCTGCGTTGGACAGATCCCGAAAACGGGGAAAAAAACAGGCTGGTTAAAAAACCAGTAATTATAATGACTGGAGTTACAACACAATGACCATCATCACTAAAAAACGTTTGATCGCCGCAGGAGTGCTATCCGCGCTCATGGCTGGCAATATGGCTATGGCAGCGGATGTCCCAGCCGGTGTGCAGCTTTCGGATAAGCAAACGCTGGTGCGAAATAGCGGCGCCGAGCCGCAATCGCTGGACCCGAATAAAATTGAAGGGGTGCCCGAGGCGAATATTAGCCGCGACCTGTTCGAAGGCTTGCTGAATACCTCGCCGAAAGATGGCCACCCGATCCCTGGTGTGGCAGAGAGCTGGGATAATAAAGATTTCAAAGTCTGGACCTTCCATCTCCGTAAAGATGCGAAATGGTCTAACGGCGAGCCGGTTACCGCCCAGGATTTCGTTTATAGCTGGCAGCGTCTGGTAGACCCGAAAACAGCGTCTCCTTATGCCAGCTACCCGCAGTATGGTCATATCCTCAACGTTGATGAAATCATTGACGGCAAGAAAGCCCCAGGCGAGCTGGGCGTAAAAGCCATTGACGACCATACGCTGGAAGTCACCCTCAGCGAGCCGGTACCCTATTTTTACAAACTGCTGGTTAACCCGGCGATGTCTCCTGTCTATAAACCAGCGATTGAAAAGTTTGGCGAGAAGTGGACGCAGCCTGGCAATATCGTCACCAACGGCGCCTACACCCTGAAAGACTGGGTGGTCAACGAACGTATCGTGATGGAGCGCAACCCGCATTACTGGGATAATGCCAAAACCGTTATCAACACCGTCACCTGGCTGCCGACCTCTTCTGAAGTGACCTATGTTAACCGTTATCGCAGCGGTGAACTGGATATGACCTATAACCAGCTGCCGATCGAGCTCTTCCAGAAACTGAAAAAAGAGATCCCGAACGAGCTGCACGTTGACCCGTATCTGTGTACTTATTACTACGAAATTAACAACCAGAAAGCGCCGTTCACCGACGTGCGCGTGCGTACCGCGCTGAAGCTGGGTCTGGATCGCGATATCATTGCCAATAAGGTGAAAGGACAGGGCGATCTGCCGGCCTACGGCTACACCCCGCCGTATACCGATGGCGCGAAGCTGACCGAGCCGGAATGGTTTACCTGGTCGCAGGAAAAACGGAATGAAGAAGCGAAAAAACTGCTGGCCGAAGCCGGCTATAGCGCCGATAAACCGTTGACTTTCAACCTGCTGTATAACACCTCTGATTTGCACAAGAAGCTGGCGATTGCCGCCGCCTCGCTGTGGCGTAAAAACCTGGGCATTGACGTGAAGCTGGTCAACCAGGAGTGGAAAACGTTCCTCGATACCCGTCATCAGGGCACCTATGACGTGGCGCGTGCGGGCTGGTGCGCTGACTATAACGAGCCAACCTCTTTCCTGAACACCATGCTTTCTGACAGCTCAATGAACACTGCGCACTATAAGAGCCCGGCGTTCGACAAAATTATGGCTGAATCCGTAAAAGCATCCGATGAAGCGCAGCGCACGGCGGCCTATGCGAAAGCGGAGCAGCAGCTGGATAAAGACAGCGCGATCGTACCGGTCTATTACTATGTTAACGCCCGCCTGGTGAAACCGTGGGTCGGTGGCTACACCGGTAAAGACCCGATGGATAACGTCTATACAAAAGACCTTTACGTTATCAAACATTAATGGCAATACGTGGAGCGGGCCAGTGCTCGCTCCATCGTGTCTTATTTGAGAGCAGTGCAAAGGCACACGCCAGAAGGTACGGGCAATGTTAAAATTTATCTTACGTCGCTGTCTGGAAGCGATTCCGACGCTATTTATTCTTATCACCATCTCATTCTTCATGATGCGTTTGGCTCCGGGAAGTCCTTTTACCGGGGAACGCACGCTACCGCCGGAAGTCATGGCGAATATTGAAGCAAAATACCATTTAAACGACCCCATCATGACGCAGTACTTCAATTACCTGAAGCAGCTGGCGCATGGCGATTTTGGTCCCTCCTTTAAATACAAAGATTATTCGGTCAACGATCTGGTGGCGGCCAGCTTCCCGGTTTCCGCGAAACTGGGCTTCGCCGCCTTTTTGCTGGCGGTAGTGATCGGTGTCGCTGCGGGCGTTATTGCCGCTTTGAAGCAGAATACCCGCTGGGACTATGCGGTGATGGGGGTAGCCATGACCGGCGTGGTTATTCCGAGCTTTGTGGTGGCGCCTCTGCTGGTGATGATCTTTGCCATTACCCTACACTGGTTGCCGGGCGGAGGCTGGAACGGCGGGGCGCTGAAATTTATGATCCTGCCGATGGTGGCGCTTTCCCTGGCCTATATCGCCAGTATCGCGCGTATTACCCGCGGCTCAATGATTGAAGTGCTGCACTCTAACTTTATCCGCACCGCGCGGGCGAAGGGGCTGCCGATGCGCCGCATTATTTTGCGCCATGCGCTGAAGCCGGCGCTGCTGCCGGTGCTCTCCTATATGGGGCCGGCTTTCGTGGGCATCATTACGGGCTCAATGGTCATTGAAACCATTTACGGCCTGCCGGGGATTGGTCAGCTGTTCGTTAACGGAGCGCTTAACCGCGACTACTCGCTGGTGCTCAGCCTGACGATCCTGGTTGGCGCCCTGACTATCCTGTTCAACGCCATCGTTGACGTGCTGTACGCCGTTATCGATCCGAAGATTCGCTACTGAAGCCGGAGTTCGCCATGATGTTAAGTAAGAAAAATAGCGAGGCGCTGGAAAACTTCAGTGAGAAGCTGGAAGTGGAGGGGCGTAGCCTCTGGCAGGATGCGCGTCGCCGCTTTATGCATAACCGCGCCGCGGTCACCAGCCTGATTATGCTGGTGCTTATTGCGCTGTTCGTGACCTTCGCGCCGATGGTGTCGTCATTCTCCTATTTCGACACAGACTGGGGCATGATGTCTAACGCCCCGGACATGGCCTCTGGCCACTACTTCGGGACCGACTCCTCCGGTCGCGATCTGCTGGTGCGCGTGGCGATCGGCGGGCGTATTTCGCTGATGGTCGGGGTGGCGGCGGCGCTGGTGGCGGTGATCCTCGGCACGCTGTACGGTTCGCTTTCCGGTTATCTCGGCGGCAAAGTGGATTCGGTGATGATGCGTCTGCTGGAGATCCTCAACTCCTTCCCGTTTATGTTCTTCGTTATCCTGCTGGTGACCTTTTTTGGCCAGAATATCTTGTTGATTTTTGTCGCTATCGGCATGGTCTCCTGGCTGGATATGGCGCGTATCGTACGTGGACAGACCTTGAGCCTGAAGCGCAAAGAGTTTATTGAGGCGGCGCAGGTTGGCGGGGTCTCCACAGCGAGCATCGTGCTGCGCCATATCGTTCCTAATGTGCTGGGCGTGGTGGTGGTGTACGCCTCGCTGCTGGTCCCCAGCATGATCCTTTTTGAATCCTTCCTCAGCTTCCTGGGGTTGGGGACGCAGGAGCCGCTCAGCAGCTGGGGGGCATTGCTCAGCGATGGCGCCAACTCAATGGAAGTCTCGCCCTGGCTGCTGCTGTTCCCGGCGGGTTTCCTGGTGGTGACCCTGTTCTGTTTCAACTTTATCGGCGATGGTCTGCGTGATGCCCTCGACCCGAAAGACCGCTAAGGAGCGCTGCCATGACCATGATTGAAACGGCAAAAGCGCCGCAAGCGCAGAGCCACAGCGGCCTGCTGTTGGACGTGAAAGATCTTCGCGTCACCTTTAAAACGCCGGATGGCGATGTCACCGCCGTCAATGATCTGAACTTCACCCTGCAGGCGGGGGAGACGCTCGGTATTGTCGGGGAGTCCGGCTCCGGTAAATCGCAGACCGCCTTCGCCCTGATGGGACTGCTGGCGGCCAACGGTCGAATCGGGGGTTCCGCCACCTTTAACGGCCGGCAAATCCTCAATTTGCCCGAGCGTGAGCTGAACAAACTGCGCGCCGAGCAAATCTCGATGATTTTCCAGGATCCGATGACCTCTCTGAACCCGTATATGCGGGTGGGCGAGCAGTTAATGGAAGTCCTGATGCTGCATAAAGGGCTGAGCAAAGCCGAAGCGTTTGAAGAGTCGGTAAAGATGCTCGACGCGGTAAAAATGCCGGAAGCGCGCAAGCGCATGAAGATGTTCCCACACGAGTTCTCCGGCGGGATGCGTCAGCGCGTGATGATTGCCATGGCGCTGCTCTGCCGGCCCCGGCTGCTGATTGCCGATGAGCCGACCACCGCCCTGGACGTCACTGTGCAGGCGCAGATCATGACGTTACTGAATGAGCTGAAACGCGAATTTAATACGGCCATCATTATGATCACCCATGACCTCGGAGTGGTGGCGGGGATCTGCGATAAAGTGCTGGTGATGTATGCGGGCCGCACCATGGAGTACGGTCAGGCGCGCGATGTCTTCTATCAGCCGTCTCACCCTTACTCTATTGGGCTGTTGAATGCGGTTCCTCGTCTGGATGCCGAAGGCGATGCGTTGTTGACCATTCCGGGCAACCCGCCAAACCTGCTGCGTTTGCCGAAGGGCTGCCCATTCCAGCCGCGCTGTCCGCACGCAATGGAACAGTGCAGCAGCGCGCCGCCGCTGGAGTCGTTCGCGCCAGGCCGCCTGCGCGCCTGCTTTAAACCGGTGGGGGAGCTGCTATGAACGCCGTAACTGAACAACGAAAAGTCCTGCTCGAAATTGCCGACCTGAAGGTGCATTTCGATATTAAAGATGGCAAACAGTGGTTCTGGCAGCCGTCGAAAACGCTGAAAGCCGTAGATGGCGTGACGCTGCGTCTCTATGAAGGTGAGACCCTCGGCGTGGTGGGGGAGTCCGGCTGCGGTAAATCGACTTTCGCCCGTGCCATCATTGGTCTGGTGAAGGCTACCGATGGCAAAGTGGCCTGGCTGGGTAAAGATCTGCTGGGCATGAAGCAGGAAGAGTGGCGCGACGTGCGCAGCGATATCCAGATGATCTTCCAGGATCCGCTGGCCTCGCTGAACCCGCGTATGACCATCGGAGAAATCATCGCTGAGCCGTTGCGTACCTATCATCCGAAGATGCCGCGTCAGGAAGTGCGCGATCGCGTGAAGGCGATGATGATGAAAGTCGGGCTGCTGCCTAACCTGATCAACCGCTATCCGCACGAGTTCTCTGGCGGTCAGTGTCAGCGCATCGGCATTGCGCGGGCGCTGATCCTCGAGCCGAAGCTGATTATCTGCGATGAGCCGGTGTCCGCGCTTGACGTGTCCATCCAGGCTCAGGTGGTCAACTTGCTGCAGCAGCTGCAGCGTGAAATGGGACTGTCGCTGATATTTATCGCCCACGATCTGGCGGTGGTTAAGCACATCTCCGATCGCGTACTGGTGATGTATCTGGGCCATGCGGTGGAGCTGGGAACCTACGATGAGGTGTACCATAATCCGCTACATCCCTATACCAAAGCGCTGATGTCGGCGGTGCCGATCCCCGATCCGGACCTCGAAAAAACGAAAACCATCCAGCTGCTGGAGGGCGAATTACCCTCGCCGATTAATCCGCCGTCGGGCTGTGTCTTCCGCACCCGCTGTCCGCTCGCCGGACCGGAGTGCGCCAAAACCCGCCCGGTGCTGGAGGGCAGTTTCCGCCATGCGGTTTCCTGCCTTAAGGTAGACCCGTTATAATCTCAGGGGCTGACGCAGGTCAGCCCTTTTTTTTGCGAGGTTAACGAAGTGGGTATGCTTTCTGCCGCTCGCCTGCGGCTTTATCATTTACTTTTCGATCAAAACCGACGTTCCGGCCGCCGCTTCGAAGGGCTGTGCGGACTTTTCGCCTTGCTCAGCGTGGTGGTGATATTTGTCGAATCGGGGCTGGGCACGCAATATCATCTGACATTAGATGAATGGCATGTATTCGTCTGGCTGGAGCTGATGGTGACCGCGGTCTTTACCCTGGAGTATCTGCTGCGTATTGCGACATGGCCCAATCCGCTCCACTACATTTTCAGCTTCTGGGGGTTTATTGACTTAGCGACCATCCTGCCGCTATACGTGATGTGGCTGTGGCCGGAAATTAGCCTCAATTATGTCTTTGCCTGGCGGGCAATGCGGGCGATCCGCGCGTTGCGTATTCTCAAACTGTTGCGCTTTATGCCTTCGCTCAATGTGTTCTGGCGGGCGATTGTCAGCGCGCGCCATCAGCTGATCCTGTTCTATTCGTTTATCGCCATTGTGATGGTGATTTTCGGCTCGTTAATGTACCTGATAGAAGGGCCAGAGTATGGTTTTACCACGCTCAACGCTTCGGTCTATTGGGCCATTGTGACCATCACCACCGTCGGCTACGGGGATATTACGCCGCACACGCCGCTGGGCCGCATCCTGGCCTCCATTCTCATCCTGATCGGCTACTCCATTATTGCCATTCCGACCGGGCTTATCACCACCCATATGACCAGCGCCCTGAACCGGCGGCGCCAGCAGCGGGTATGCCCGCAGTGCCAGCAGGGCGACCATGACGATAACGCCCGGTTTTGCCACGCCTGCGGTCATGTCTTACCGAAGTAAACCCTCGGCATAAAAAAAGCCTGCCGGGTGGAACGCGGCAGGCTTTTCACTGGCGGGTCAGCGTTATTCACGCCACAGAATATGACACAGCTTGTGATCTTTCTCGCGGCACAGCAGCACGCGGGCGAAGATATCATTGATTTCCCCGCCGTCGGTATCCGCCAGGCCAATCACCACTTCGGCGAAGAAATCCGGGTTCAGATCGTAATCCACATGCTCTTCCCAGTCTGCGGATGGGTCGAACAGCTCGGCGCCGCCGCGCTCCTCAAACTGCAGGTTAAACAGAATGATGTCCGCCGGGTCGAGGTTATCGGCCGCCAGTTCGAGGAAGATGTCGTATGCCTGCTCAAGCGTTTCGTCTTCGGTCAGGCGGTTGTTTAAATCCATATCCATGATTGCTACTCATTCGGTATCTGATGGGCACGTTTTACAGCAACGGGCTGAAGAAGTAAAACAGTCGCTCGGCGATCCGCTGCCACAGCGGACGTTTTAACCAGAGACGGGCGTCCAGCAGGCGCGAGCGCGAGATATAGTCATCCTGAACCGCCGCCAGATCGCTGCCGAAGCCGGCGTCATCGATGACCAGCGTGATTTCAAAATTGAGCCACAGGCTGCGCATATCCAGATTCACGGTTCCCACCAGGCTCAGTTCGCCATCGACCAGCACGCTCTTGGTATGCAACAGGCCGCCTTCAAACTGGTAAATCTTCACCCCTGCCGCCAGCAGCTCGGTGAAAAAGGCCCGGCTGGCCCAGCCCACCAGCAGCGAATCGTTCTTGCGCGGTAAAATAATACTCACGTCCACGCCGCGCTGGGCGGCGGTACAGATAGCGTGCAGCAGGTCGTCGCTGGGTACGAAGTAGGGCGTGGTCATGATCAAATGCTCTTTCGCCGCGTAGGCGGCGGTGAGCAGCGCCTGATGGATCAGATCTTCCGGAAAGCCCGGCCCGGAGGCGATCGTGTGGATGGTATGCCCACTGGCCTCTTCAAACGGCATGATATTGACGTCCGGCGGCGGTGGCAGAATACGCTTTCCGGTCTCGATCTCCCAGTCACAGGAGTAGACGATGCCCATCGAGGTCGCCACTGGGCCTTCCATGCGCGCCATCAGGTCAATCCACTGCCCGACCCCCGAGTCCTGCTTAAAGTAGCGGGGATCGACCAGATTCATGCTGCCGGTGTAGGCGATATAGTTATCGATCATTACCATTTTACGATGTTGGCGCAGGTCCATCCGGCGCAGAAACACACGCATCAGATTGACCTTGAGAGCCTCGACCACTTCAATGCCGGCGTTACGCATCATCGCCGCCCATGGGCTACGGAAAAAGGCCACACTGCCCGCGGAGTCGAGCATCAACCGGCAGTGAACCCCGCGACGGGCGGCGGCCATTAGCGATTCGGCGACGCTGTCGGCCATACCGCCTGGCTGCCAGATATAGAAGACCATCTCTATGTTATGGCGAGCCAGTTGAATATCCCGGATCAGGGCCTGCATGACGTCGTCAGATTCGGTCAGCAACTGCAGCTGGTTGCCTTTTACGCCGCCAATGCCCTGGCGCCGTTCGCAAAGCTTGAACAGGGACTCGGCCACCGGGCTGTTATCTTCGGCAAAGATATGTTTGCAGGCTTTGAGGTCGTTTAACCATTTGGCCGTGGAAGGCCACATCGCTCTCGCGCGTTCTGCCCGCCGCTTGCCAAGATGCAGCTCGCCAAAGGAGAGATAGGCGATGATCCCCACCAGCGGCAGGATATAAATGATCAATAACCATGCCATGGCGGACGGCACAGCGCGGCGTTTCATTAGAATTCGTAATGTTACACCGGCGATCAACAGCCAGTACCCCAGAATGACCAGCCAGTTCACCACCGTGTAAAAGGTTGTCATAGATGTAAAATCCTTTTGAATGACGTTATGTGATGAGTTTACGCATCAGTATTTTTCTGGCAAATAAAAACGCAGCGAAAGCGGTGGTCAGTCGCCGGCAGAGGTTTATAATGGGGGCTGTTTTCACTCGTAGAGTCGTTGCAATGAAGCGTAGTAGAACGGAAGTAGGGCGCTGGCGCATGCTGAGACAGGTGAATCGCCGTAAAGCGCGCTGGCT
Organism: Klebsiella sp. JB_Kp042; assembly: GCF_040065275.1. Classification (NCBI taxonomy): domain Bacteria; kingdom Pseudomonadati; phylum Pseudomonadota; class Gammaproteobacteria; order Enterobacterales; family Enterobacteriaceae; genus Klebsiella; species Klebsiella sp. JB_Kp042. The sequence continues at coordinate 88,761 of NZ_JBEAJL010000099.1, read as the reverse complement.
GGAAGCCCAATCACGCCGCAATATGCGGATCCTCGCTATCAGGAAGGGACTGGTGAAACGGCAGCGTCATGCTCTGCTGTTTATCTTCCCCGACTGTTAAACGAGCAGAACAACGGCACCGAACGCGGTGCCGTTGTCGTTTTCCCGCTCTGCGCGGCATTCCCTTTTAACATCGCCAGATCGCCTATTGAAATATCTATGCGATGCCTGTCAGGGTATGAGGGGGATTATCGACAGAACGCCTTTTTCCGCAACAGGCATTCACCGCCGTGTGGAAGTCCGGACAGGGCGTGGGGTCGTCGATCGTTTTTCAATGTCGTGCTCACTATCAGGATACCCACCCTGAATAAAACGCACCGCTTTTGCGGGCGTTAATTTATTTGGCATAGGCTTCCGTGGATAACGTGATAGTCACGTTATCACTCACCGCCGGAACATATTTATCAAGCTTGAAGTCTGAACGTTTTATTACCCCTGTGGCATCAAAACCAATGGCCTGTTTTTTCACCATCGGATGCATATCCTGTTTATTCAAAGTGGCATGCAATACAACCGGTTTGGTGATGCCCTTAATGGTCAGGTTACCTTCAACATCATATTTATTGCCGCCTTTACTTTCCACCCGGGTGCTCTGAAAAGTGGCCTCAGGATACGTGTTGACATCGAAGTACTCTTTGCCTAAAAACTCATCCGTTAACGCTTTGACGTGAGTGTCAATGGTTTTGACTGGCAGCGTGACGTGCACAGAGGATTGCTCCGGGTTGTCTTTGTCAAAAGACAGTTTCCCTGAAACATCAGAGATATACGCTGTAGGATTAGAGAAGCCAAAATGGTTCCAGGCAATAACAACGGAAGTATGCTGCGGATCCAGGCTATATTCTGTCGCTGCGGCTTGTGACACAGGAATATATAAGGCAAGCAGAGAAAGCAATGCGGTTTTTTTCAGGGTATTCACATAAAAATCCTCATAAGCGTCAGGTACATAAATGGTAGCCCAAAAAAATTCGGCACTTATTGAAAACATTTGTTATTCCCGTTCAAATTTTTTAATCAACCAAAAATCACCCTACAATTACTCTGCGTGAAGTTTACCCGGCGAAATTAATCGACTTTAAAAAATGATCATCTGCAACGTAAATCTGGTTGCGTAGTTTTTAGACGTTCATTCCATATTAATATGTGCCTGTGTCAGCGCACTCCGTTTATTTTCAGACACTTTCAAGCCACCGCGTTTCTGAATGCAGTAAGACGGCGATATGGGGTCCCATACCTGCGGAACGGGATATGCATGCTTATTTATTCCAGGCCTTTATATCTGTTGGTCAGCATCTATCTCTCTTTAACGATCTTCTTTCAACTGTATTTTGGATTTACCGGCCGATGTCAGGATGTGCTGGCTTGTAAAGCAAGCGCTAAATCCAATGCAAGACCTCTGTTGCAGACTGATTCAATACATTAGCAATTCAAAATCATGCCCGGCGTCGACGTTTAGTCAGCAATTTCTTTGGCCGCAGAAGGCGAGGTGAGGGTCGATGATGTCGTCGAAGGAGAAGGGATGTGCTCATCTTCCTGGCGTCTCAGGCGGATAACAGCCAACGCTTGCGTGCGGTTAAAAAGGGCGACATTTTAATGTGATGTAGCAAAATGCGCCCTTTCATCTGATGGCCTGGTGCGTTGTTGCCGTTAACCAGAAAAAGAAAAGGGTATTTTCAAAATACCTTCTTATATGGTTTAACAGAGACCTGGCGGTAGACGCCGGCGGCGATATACGGATCGTCATTAGCCCAGGCCTGAGCCGCTTCCAGCGATTCAAACTCAGCGATCACCGTTGAGCCGCTGAATCCGGCTGCGCCCGGTTCGTTGCTGTCAACGGCCGGCATTGGCCCGGCGGTAAGCAGCCGACCTTCGTCATGTAAAAGTTGTAGACGCGCAAGGTGCGCGGGGCGAACCGAGAGCCGCTTTTCCAGAGAATCGGCGATATCTTCAGCGTAGATAACGTAAAGCACGGCAAAGCTCCTTATCATTAAACAGGCGAATTACGTTAAGTTAAACGACGATGGACTGCAATGCAAAGATGCGCCCCGGCGGCGAATGCCCCGCCGACGCGGCTTTTTTCCGCAAATGGTGGCAAAAATTGACTCAGGTTAAGACGGCTTATTGAATATGATTGCTATTTGCATTTAAAATCGGAGCATCATTTTTCAACAGAAACGACTATGAGCGCAATGACCCTTGATTTACCTCGCCGCTTCCCGTGGCCAACGCTGTTATCCGTGGCTATCCACGGTGCCGTTGTGGCGGGGCTGCTTTATACCTCGGTACATCAGGTTATTGAACAGCCTTCCCCGACGCAGCCGATAGAGATCACGATGGTGGCGCCGGCCGATCTTGAGCCGCCCCCGGCGGCGCAACCCGTCGTGCAGCCCGTTGTTGAACCTGAACCGGAGCCGGAGCCTGAGGTGGTCCCGGAGCCGCCGAAAGAGGCGCCGGTGGTGATCCATAAACCAGAACCTAAGCCGAAGCCCAAACCTAAACCGAAGCCCAGGCCGGAGAAAAAGGTTGAGCAGCCGAAGCGGGACGTCAAACCGGCCGCGGAGCCGCGTCCGGCTTCACCGTTTGAAAACAACAATACGACGCCAGCGCGCACCGCGCCGAGCACCTCCACCGCAGCGGCCAAACCCACCGTCACTGCCCCGAGCGGCCCGCGGGCGATCAGCCGCGTTCAGCCGACCTATCCGGCGCGCGCTCAGGCGCTGCGCATTGAAGGAACGGTGCGGGTGAAGTTTGACGTCACGCCTGATGGCCGAATTGATAATCTGCAGATCCTCTCCGCCCAGCCGGCGAATATGTTTGAGCGCGAGGTGAAAAGCGCGATGCGCAGATGGCGTTACGAGCAGGCAAGACCGGGAACCGGCGTGACGATGACCATTAAATTCCGTCTCAACGGCGTCGAGATTAACTGATAATGCAGGGCGGCGGACCGGGGAGGTCCGCCGTAAGCCTTGTCTAACGCGTTTTTTCCATCAAGACATCGTCCAGCGCCTGCTGGACCGTCACCAGGTGCTGACCACCGAACAATATCGCCCGGTTCAGCAGGGTATAAAGCTGGTAGATCGGCTGACGCTCGAGAAAACCAGCCGGCAGCGGTGAGACGGACTGATAGCCGTCATAGATCTGCGGGGGTTGTTCCGGGTGCATCGGCAGCATAGCTAAATCACATTCGCGATCGCCCCAGTAGCAGGCCGGGTCGAAGATGTAGGGGCCATCCGGCCCTAAGGCGCAGTTGCCGGACCACAGGTCCCCGTGTAGCAGCGAAGGTTGCGGCTGATGGTTGGCCAGCCGCTGCTGTACCACATCGACTAAGGTATCGATATCGCCAAAGTGCAACCCTTTCTCCGCCGCCAGCTCCAGCTGCCAGCCGATACGCTGCTCGGCGAAGAACACCGACCAGCGACGTTGCCAGGCGTTGGGCTGCGGCGTGGTGGAAAGATCGTTATCAAAATCCAGACCGAACTGCGGCTGATCGCTCCACTGATGCAGGTGGGCTAACTGCTGGCCAAGCAGGAAAGCGTTATGCGCATCCAGCGGACGGGGAGGGAGGTATTCCATGACCACGAAGCTGTAGTCGCGATCGCTGCCGACGGCAAAGACCTGTGGTACGCGAACAGTTTTGCTTCGCGACAGCAGCTCCAGCTGATCGGCCTCGGCGGTGAAGATAGGCAGGAGTTCCCGTTCGTCGCATTTCACGAAGTAATCTTTGCCGCCGAAACGCAAATGCCAGGCGGAATGGATCTCTCCGCCGGGCAGCTCGGTTTTCAGTTCGATTTCAGCGTCTTCGGTATGCCAATCGCGTAAAAGAGTACTGATTGCTTGCCACATGCTGTCTCTCCCCATGTTTTCCACCATATCATAAGGTTAGCGCATTACTACCGGGTAAACCTGGAACTGACGCACAACTGACGCTTTACGTTGCGCTAAACGCACTTATTGAGCTTTTAACCATTCAGCGAATGTGCTGACGGCGATCTCCGCCGGGCGGCCAAGGGCCGCTTCCGCCAGTCCGGCGCTAAGGGCCTTCACTTCCTCGGCTGCCTGGGCGCTCAGCAGGCCAAAGGTATTGGTGCCCAGCTCATGGGGAGTGCCCTCTTCATCATTGAGCGTCAGTACAAACCCTGCCCGGGTAAAATGGTTGCTGACCTCATTGATCTCCGTTAGCGCCTGTTCGTGGAAGTTCACGCTGACGACCCAGGCGGTAATATCATTGCTCATTTCTACACCCCGTTGTTATGCATGGCCTTTCCAGCATAGACCATCCTGCAAATATCGTGGTTCCCCTCCGCCAGCGCGGAGGGGCAGGGGAGATCAACGCCCGCAGAGATAATCGTAGATTTTTTGCGTATTGGCCTGCGAGCAGAGGCGGGTGCCCTGGTTGATGGTCGCGGCGCTACCGGCGGCGACGCCAAAGCGTACCATGTCTTCGAGGCTGGCGTTCTCCGCCAGACGTAAGGTCATGGCGCCCACCATGCTGTCGCCGGCGCCGACGGTGCTCTGGCTTTTCATTGGCGGCGGCACCACCTGAACACTGCCGCTGGCGTCAACCCCCAACGCCCCCTGCGGACCAAGGGAGACCACCACCCGGCGAACTTTACCGGACTGGATCAACGACTGAGCGGCAAGGCGAACGTCATCGGGCTGGCTCAGATCGCGCTGCACGAGGGCGCTGAGCTCTTTCTGGTTTGGCTTCACTAATTCAATATTGCCGACGTCCAGCGCGGCGGCCAGCGCGTCGCCGGAGCTGTCGATAATGCAGCGCAGGCCCTGCTGTTGCGCATGCTTAACCAGCTGCATCAGATTTTCGACGCTGATTCCTGGCGGCAGACTGCCGCTGATCACCAGCAGAGAGCCGGGGTCGATGGTCAGGACTTTCTCTTCCAGACGGCGGAATTCATCGTCTGTCAGCGCGGCGCCGGGCATCACAAAGCGATACTGTTCGCCGCTGGCGGCTACGTGAACGTGCAGGTTCTGTCGCGTCCAGTCGCGGGTTTCGACGGTCTCGACCGGCACCTGCTCATCGGCCAGCAGGGCGGCAAGGTGCTCGCCGGTGGCGCCGCCAATAGGGAAAATGGCGGTGGCTTTCCCGCCGAGAAAGGTCACGGCGCGGGCGACGTTGATCCCACCGCCGCCGGGTTCAAATACCGGCGCGCTGCAGCGGAGTTTCCCTTCCGGGTAGATCTGCGGGGTTTGGGTGGCGCTATCCAGCGAGGGGGCCAGCGTGAGCGTATAAATTTTGGTCATTCCTTCTCCTCCTTAATACGGCGACTGTACTTTATTTAAGCATGGCACGATGATCCAGGGAGGGAAAGTGCTGTCCCTGAGAGATTTGCAAAGAAGCCTGTATTTTCATTATGAAATAAAGATTGTTTCCGGAGCTGTCTTATTCAAAAAACGAAAGAGTAAGTGATTGCTATGTTATTCGTGCTTTTTTATAATTTGCTACCTTTCTTAGGACCTGCACTCCGCGATCCTCGCGAAAGTTTCCGGGACCCACAGGTCTCTTTTATGTTGTACGGACGCTAAATTCAATGAGCCGGCAAAGTGACGCCTGTTCATCATTTGTACTGTCCTAAAAAATGTATTTTAGAGAGTTATAATGAAGCTTTTAAAGACAGTACCCGCAGCGGTCATGCTGGCGGGGGGGCTTTTTGCGTCTGTTGGCGCAATGGCCGATGATTCTGTATTTACCGTCATGGATGACCCTTCCGCTGCCAAAAAACCGTTCGAAGGAGTGGTCAACGCAGGTTACCTGGCGCAGTCCGGCAACACCAAGAACTCCTCAATGACGGCCGATTCCACCCTGACCTGGTATGGCAATACCACCGCCTGGTCGCTGTGGGGCAACGCCAGCAACACCTCGTCCAACGATGAGCGCTCCTCAGAGAAATATGCTGTCGGTGGCCGTAGCCGCTATAACCTGACCGATATGAACTACGTCTTTGGGCAGGGCAGTTGGCTAACCGACCGCTACAACGGCTATCAGCAGCGCGATGTTCTGACGGCGGGCTATGGTCGTCAAATCCTCAACGGACCAGTGCATAGCCTGCGGTTTGAATTTGGTCCTGGCGTCCGCTATGACGAATACACCGACGGGGATACCGACACTCAGCCGCTGGGTTACGCCTCCGGAACCTGGGCCTGGCAGATGACCGACAACGCCAAATTTACTCAAGGGGTATCGGTGTTTGGCGCCGAGGACACCACGGTCAACTCAGAGAGCGCGTTAAACGTGGCGATTAACGCCCACTTTGCGCTGAAAGTGGCGTACAACGTCACCTGGAACTCGGAGCCGCCTGCGTCTGCGCCGGAGCATACCGATCGCCGGACCTCGCTCTCCCTCGGGTATAAGATGTAATATTTTCAGGCCGGGTTTCCCGGCCTGACCGTTTTAGATTTAGCAATAAGTGACATTATTTTTTCTGGCAATTCGTTTTAGTTTTTATAAAAAGAAACGGGCCTCCATCTTTTCTCCATTATTCTCCGTTTGCTGACAAATATTCATTCTATTTGACACGAAAAGCTAAATATTCGACGGACAAATATGTGATCTGGATCTATACTAAGAGTCACTGACCGAATGGCGACATTGTTCGGTCCGTCTTCCGTAATAAGAGAATAAACATCATGAAAAACAGCCAATTTACCATCGCAGCCCTGGCGCTGTGCGTGCTTTCCTTTGGCGCATCAGCCGCCACGCCAGTTCCGCCGTCGGGTAACCAGGACCATACGCAGGTAGGTATCGCCAAAGCAACCGACGTTGAGGCCGGTTCGAATATTGCCCCCGGTTCCCGTAGCACCGGACAATCCATGAGCGATGCCTTTAATGTGCATACGCTGGTGGCTGGCGAGTGGTCTTAATATCGCAGGCTACTGCTTCACGGGCGGACTATTAAGCCGGGTAGAGTGGTACCGGTTTAACGACCCGCGCTAAACATCACGCAGACAATATCAAGGCGTCTCTTTTAGTTTGTCCGCATAATATCATCCGGCTTCGCTGGTGATTATTATCGCGTCTTCCTGGCGGATATTCTGCTTTTATCCGCGCGGCTCTTGTTTTCTCCACATTCCGCCATCATTTATGCTATTACGGCTTTAATCACGTACCAATGATGTGTAAACTACTCCCCGGTGTTATCAGCAGGCGGCAGCAGGCGGGAACGATCGCTCCGGTCGTGCTCCTCTTTTCGCAGAGTGAAGCGGGAACTGCGCCTTAACCTGATGATAATGATGATTATATAGTTTTGTATGTGCTCTTTCGTGTGGGGCACCACTGCAAATAAGGACATAAAATGCCTGTAATTACGCTTCCTGATGGCAGCCAACGCCATTTTGATCACGCTGTCAGCCCGATGGACGTCGCGCTGGATATCGGCCCGGGTCTGGCGAAAGCCACCATCGCCGGGCGGGTAAACGGTGAACTGGTAGACGCCTGCGACCCGATTGAAACTGATTCCACCCTCTCTATTATCACGGCTAAAGATGAAGAAGGGCTGGAGATCATTCGTCACTCCTGCGCGCACCTGTTAGGTCATGCCATCAAGCAGCTGTGGCCCAACACCAAAATGGCTATCGGTCCGGTTGTTGATAATGGCTTCTACTATGACGTAGACCTCGACCATACCCTGACTCAGGAAGATATCGACGCGCTCGAAAAACGTATGCATGAGCTCGCCGAGAAAAACTACGATGTCATCAAGAAGAAAGTGAGCTGGCACGAAGCGCGTGAAACCTTCGTGAAGCGCGGCGAAAGCTATAAAGTTTCTATTCTTGACGAAAACATTGCCCATGATGACAAGCCTGGCCTGTATCATCATGAAGAATATATCGATATGTGCCGCGGTCCGCACGTGCCGAACATGCGCTTCTGCCATCACTTCAAGCTGATGAAAACCGCCGGTGCCTACTGGCGCGGCGACAGCAACAATAAAATGTTGCAGCGTATCTACGGCACCGCGTGGGCAGATAAAAAAGCGTTGAATGCTTATCTGCAGCGTCTGGAAGAAGCCGCCAAGCGCGACCACCGTAAAATCGGTAAGCAGCTCGACCTGTATCATATGCAGGAAGAGGCGCCTGGGATGGTGTTCTGGCACAACGACGGCTGGACTATCTTCCGTGAACTGGAAACCTTTGTCCGTTCGAAACTGAAAGAGTATCAGTACCAGGAAGTCAAAGGTCCGTTCATGATGGACCGTGTGCTGTGGGAAAAAACCGGCCATTGGGACAACTACAAAGATGCGATGTTCACCACCTCTTCTGAGAACCGTGAATACTGCATTAAGCCGATGAACTGCCCGGGCCACGTGCAGATCTTCAACCAGGGGCTGAAATCCTACCGCGATCTGCCGCTGCGTATGGCGGAGTTTGGTAGCTGCCACCGTAACGAACCATCAGGCGCGCTGCACGGTCTGATGCGCGTTCGCGGCTTTACCCAGGATGATGCGCATATCTTCTGTACTGAAGATCAGGTTCGCGATGAAGTGAACGCCTGTATTCGTATGGTTTATGATATGTACAGCACCTTTGGCTTCGAGAAGATCGTCGTCAAACTGTCGACTCGCCCGGAAAAACGTATCGGCAGCGACGAGACCTGGGATCGCGCGGAAGCGGATCTGGCGGTGGCGCTGGAAGAAAATAATATCCCATTTGAATATCAACTGGGTGAAGGGGCGTTCTACGGCCCGAAAATTGAATTTACCCTGTATGACTGCCTCGATCGTGCATGGCAGTGCGGTACGGTACAGCTGGACTTCTCTCTGCCGCAGCGTTTAAGCGCCTCCTATGTGGGCGAAAACAACGAGCGTCAGGTGCCGGTCATGATCCACCGTGCGATTCTCGGTTCTCTGGAGCGCTTCATTGGCATCCTGACCGAAGAGTTCGCTGGCTTCTTCCCAACCTGGATTGCACCAGTGCAGGTGGTGGTCATGAATATCACCGATTCTCAGGCTGAATACGTTAACGAATTGACGCGTAAACTACAAAATGCGGGCATTCGTGTAAAAGCAGACTTGAGAAATGAGAAGATTGGCTTTAAAATCCGCGAGCACACTTTACGTCGTGTCCCGTATATGTTGGTCTGTGGCGACAAAGAAGTCGAAGCCGGCAAAGTGGCCGTGCGCACCCGTCGCGGGAAAGACCTCGGCAGCATGGACGTAAATGAAGTGATCGAGAAGCTGCAACAAGAGATTCGCAGCCGCAGTCTTCAACAACTGGAGGAATAAGGTATTAAAGGCGGAAAACGAGTTCAAACGGCACGTCCGAATCGTATCAATGGCGAGATTCGCGCCCAGGAAGTTCGCTTAACAGGTCTGGAAGGTGAGCAGCTGGGTATTGTGAGTCTGAGAGAAGCTATCGAAAAGGCTGAAGAGGCTGGAGTAGATTTAGTTGAAATCAGCCCTAACGCCGAGCCGCCAGTTTGTCGTATCATGGACTACGGCAAGTTCCTTTATGAAAAGAGTAAGTCTTCTAAGGAACAGAAGAAGAAGCAGAAAGTTATCCAGGTTAAGGAAATTAAATTCCGCCCTGGTACTGATGAAGGTGACTATCAGGTAAAACTCCGCAGCCTGATTCGCTTTCTCGAAGATGGCGATAAGGCCAAAATCACGCTGCGTTTCCGCGGTCGTGAGATGGCCCACCAGCAGATCGGTATGGAAGTGCTTAACCGCGTGAAAGACGATCTGGTTGAACTGGCAGTAGTCGAATCCTTCCCAACGAAGATCGAAGGCCGCCAGATGATCATGGTGCTCGCTCCTAAGAAGAAACAGTAAGGCCATCAAGAAACATTTCCGGTGGGCTTCGGCTCACTGGTTTTGTTCGCCTTTGTTTCGTTTATTAACAATGCGAAGTGGAAGTTATTAAAATGCCAAAAATTAAGACCGTACGCGGTGCTGCTAAGCGCTTCAAAAAAACCGGTAAAGGTGGTTTTAAGCACAAGCACGCTAACCTGCGTCACATTCTGACTAAAAAAGCTACCAAGCGTAAACGTCACCTGCGTCCGAAAGCCATGGTTTCCAAAGGCGATCTGGGCCTGGTTATCGCGTGCCTGCCGTACGCATAAGTCGTTAACGTTTAACTTTTTTAACTTAGAATAGATACAGGAGAGCACACATGGCTCGCGTAAAACGTGGTGTAATTGCACGTGCACGTCACAAGAAAATTTTGAAACAAGCTAAAGGCTACTACGGTGCGCGTTCTCGCGTATACCGCGTTGCCTTCCAGGCTGTTATCAAAGCTGGTCAGTACGCTTACCGTGACCGTCGTCAACGTAAACGTCAGTTCCGTCAACTGTGGATTGCACGTATCAACGCAGCAGCACGTCAGAACGGTATTTCTTACAGCAAATTCATCAATGGCCTGAAAAAAGCCTCTGTTGAAATCGACCGTAAGATCCTGGCTGACATCGCCGTATTCGACAAAGTAGCGTTCACCGCTCTGGTCGAAAAAGCGAAAGCAGCTCTGGCATAAGCCAGTTGAAAGAGGGAGCTTGTCTCCCTCTTTTCGTTTCAACACCATCAATACATTGACTTTTATCGGCGCAGGCTTTTCAATACAGGTCTGACGTTTCTTACCAGACAAGGTAATGCAAGCATGAATGCTGCTATTTTCCGCTTCTTTTTTTACTTTAGCACCTGAACTCAGGAGGCTAGCGCGTGAAAGAAGAAACGGAAAACAGCGCCAGAAAGCCTCCCCTGTGGAGGCTTTTTTCGTATATGGATTCGGAATATTAATTTCACTATAACCGGTGTCTGCACCGACATAATGAGGAAAACCATGTCACATCTCGCAGAGCTGGTTGCCAGTGCCAAGGCAGCCATTAACGAGGCATCAGATGTTGCTGCGCTGGACAACGTCCGCGTGGAATACCTGGGTAAGAAAGGGCATCTGACCCTGCAAATGACCACCCTGCGTGAGTTGCCGCCGGAAGAGCGTCCGGCAGCCGGTGCGGTCATCAACGAAGCGAAAGAGCAGGTACAGCAGGCGCTGAACGCGCGCAAAGCCGAACTGGAAGGCGCGGCGCTGAATGCTCGTCTGGCTGCAGAGACCATCGACGTTTCGCTGCCGGGCCGCCGCATTGAGAATGGCGGTCTGCATCCGGTCACCCGCACCATCGACCGTATTGAAAGTTTCTTCGGTGAGCTCGGCTTTACCGTGGCGACGGGCCCGGAAATCGAAGATGATTACCACAACTTCGATGCGCTGAATATCCCGGGTCACCATCCGGCGCGCGCTGACCACGACACTTTCTGGTTCGATGCCACTCGCCTGCTGCGCACCCAGACCTCCGGCGTGCAGATCCGCACCATGGAAAACCAGCAACCGCCCATCCGTATTATCGCGCCGGGCCGCGTCTATCGTAACGACTACGATCAGACCCACACCCCGATGTTCCATCAGATGGAAGGTCTGATCGTTGATAAAAACATCAGCTTCACCAATCTGAAAGGAACCCTGCACGACTTCCTGAACAACTTCTTTGAAGAAGATCTGCAGGTACGCTTCCGTCCGTCCTACTTCCCGTTCACCGAGCCGTCCGCGGAAGTTGACGTGATGGGTAAAAACGGCAAATGGCTGGAAGTGCTGGGCTGCGGGATGGTGCACCCGAACGTGCTGCGCAACGTGGGTATCGATCCGGAAGTGTACTCCGGCTTCGCCTTCGGCATGGGCATGGAGCGTCTGACCATGCTGCGCTATGGCGTCACCGATCTGCGCGCGTTCTTCGAAAACGATCTGCGTTTCCTCAAACAGTTTAAATAAGGGCAGGACAGAACAATGAAATTCAGTGAACTGTGGTTACGCGAGTGGGTTAACCCGGCGATCGACAGCGAAGCGCTTTCCGATCAGATCACCATGGCGGGCCTCGAAGTGGACGGCGTGGAGCCGGTTGCCGGCAGCTTCAACGGCGTCGTTGTCGGTGAAGTAGTGGAGTGCGGTCAGCACCCGAACGCCGACAAACTGCGCGTCACCAAAGTCAACGTCGGCGGCGAACGCCTGCTGGACATCGTCTGCGGCGCGCCAAACTGCCGTCAGGGGCTGAAAGTCGCCGTGGCGACCATCGGCGCCGTTCTGCCGGGCGATTTTAAAATCAAAGCCGCGAAGCTGCGCGGCGAGCCGTCAGAGGGGATGCTGTGCTCCTTCTCCGAGCTGGGCATTTCCGATGATCATAGCGGAATTATCGAGCTGCCGGCGGATGCGCCGATCGGTACCGATATTCGCGAATATCTGAAGCTTGACGATAACACCATCGAAATCAGCGTCACCCCGAACCGCGCCGACTGCCTGGGCATCATCGGCGTCGCGCGCGATGTGGCCGTGCTGAACAAGGCGCCGCTGAACGCGCCGGAAATCACCCCGGTAGCCGCCACCATTGACGATGTGCTGCCGATTCAGGTTGACGCCCCGCAGGCGTGCCCGCGCTATCTGGGCCGCGTGGTAAAAGGCATCAACGTCAAAGCGCCGACGCCGCTGTGGATGAAAGAGAAACTGCGCCGCTGCGGGATCCGCTCCATCGACGCGGTGGTTGACGTGACCAACTATGTGCTGCTTGAGCTGGGCCAGCCGATGCACGCCTTTGACCGCGACCGTATCGAAGGCGGGATCGTGGTGCGCATGGCGAAAGAGGGTGAAACCCTGGTCCTGCTCGATGGCTCCGAAGCGAAGCTCGACAGCGATACCCTGGTCATTGCTGACCACAACAAAGCGCTGGCAATGGGCGGGATCTTCGGCGGGGAGCACTCCGGCGTTAACGACGAAACCCAGAACGTACTGCTGGAGTGTGCCTTCTTCAGCCCGCTGTCCATTACCGGCCGCGCGCGCCGTCACGGCCTGCACACCGATGCCTCTCATCGCTATGAGCGCGGCGTCGATCCGGCCCTGCAGTATAAAGCGCTGGAGCGCGCCACGCGTCTGCTGATCGACCTCTGCGGCGGCGAAGCCGGCCCGGTGATCGACGTGACCAACGAAGCGACCCTACCAAAACGCGCCACCATCACTCTGCGTCGTAGCAAACTGGATCGCCTGATTGGCCACCATATCGACGATGCGCAGGTCACTGACATTCTTCAGCGCCTCGGCTGCGAAGTGACGGTGGGCGAGGGCGAATGGCAGGCGGTGGCACCGAGCTGGCGTTTCGACATGGAGATCGAAGAGGATCTGGTCGAGGAAGTGGCTCGCGTTTATGGCTACAACAACATTCCTGATGAGCCGGTGCAGGCGGGTCTGATCATGGGTTCCCACCGTGAAGCCGACCTGTCGCTGAAGCGCGTGAAAACGCTGCTGAATGACAAAGGCTATCAGGAAGTGATCACCTACAGCTTCGTCGACCCGAAAGTCCAGCAGCTGATCCACGCCGGTGAAGAGGCGCTGATCCTGCCAAGCCCGATCTCCAGCGAAATGTCGGCGATGCGCCTGTCGCTGTGGACTGGCCTGCTGGGGACCGTGGTCTACAACCAGAACCGTCAACAGAGCCGGGTTCGCATCTTTGAGAGCGGTTTGCGCTTTGTGCCGGACACCAATGCGCCGCTGGGCATTCGTCAGGATGTGATGCTGGCCGGGGCGATCTGCGGCAACCGCTACGAAGAGCACTGGACACTGGCGAAAGAGACGGTCGATTTCTATGATCTGAAAGGCGATCTGGAAGCCGTTCTGGATTTAACCGGAAAATTAGCGGATATCGAATTCCGTGCTGAAGCGACCACCGCGCTGCATCCGGGGCAATCCGCAGCGATTTATCTTAAAGGTGAACGCATTGGTTTCATTGGGGTTGTTCATCCTGAGCTGGAACGTAAACTGGATCTGAACGGTCGCACTCTGGTGTTTGAACTGGAGTGGAACAAGCTCGCAGACCGCGTGGTGCCTCAGGCGCGCGACATTTCCCGCTTCCCGGCGAACCGTCGCGACATCGCGGTGCTGGTCGCGGAAAACGTGGCTGCCGCCGATGTTTTAGCCGAATGTAAGAAAGTTGGCGTAAATCAGGTAGTTGGCGTAAACTTATTTGACGTGTACCGTGGTAAAGGTGTGGCGGAAGGGTATAAGAGCCTTGCGATTAGCCTGATCCTGCAGGATACCAGCCGTACACTCGAAGAAGAGGAGATTGCCGCTACCGTTGCCAGATGTGTAGAGGCATTAAAAGAGCGATTCCAGGCATCATTGAGGGATTGAACCTATGGCGCTTACAAAAGCTGAAATGTCAGAATATCTGTTTGATAAGCTTGGGCTTAGCAAGCGGGATGCCAAAGAACTGGTCGAGTTGTTTTTCGAAGAGATCCGTCGTGCTCTGGAAAACGGAGAACAGGTCAAACTCTCCGGGTTCGGCAACTTCGATTTGCGGGATAAAAACCAACGCCCGGGACGTAACCCGAAGACGGGGGAGGATATTCCCATTACAGCCCGGCGCGTGGTGACCTTCAGACCCGGTCAGAAGCTGAAAAGCCGTGTCGAAAACGCGTCGCCTAAAGACAAATAATCTGAACTAATTAAAAAGGCCGCATTGCGGCCTTTTTCTTTTCTGTCGAATCTTACGCTTTAACGGCGGTGAGCATGATCTCCACCAGGATTTCTGGTCGCGCCATCTCCGCCTGCACGGCCGCGCGCGCCGGGCTATGGCCTTCCGGCATCCACTCCACCCACGCCTCATTGAACGCGGCAAAGTCACGCTTGATATTTTTCAGCCAGATCTGCGCGGAGAGAATGTGCCGCTTATCGCTCCCGGCCGCCGCCAGCAGGGCGTCGATTTTCTCCAGCACTTCGCGGGTCTGCAAGGCGATGTCCTCCTCGTTGCTTTTCGGCGTCTGTCCGGAGAGGAACAGCAGATTGCCATACGCAACGCTGGCGGAAAGACGAGGTTGAGGATGATTGCGAATGATTGTCATGCGGTTTGTTTCCATGTGAGACCTTCTAAAGAAATGTCTGGCATCTGATTGTCGATTAACGCGCCCAGCACCACCGCGCTGCCGGCGGCGAGGGTAAAACCGAGGCTGCCCTGGCCGAGATTCATCCACAGGTTGGGGTAGCCGGCGCGTCCCAGTAGCGGTGGCCCGGCTGGCGTTGAGGGGCGCATGCCGGTCCAGGCTTCGGCCTGGTCCAACCCCTCGAGTTCGGGAAAGCTGAGGGAGACGATTTTTTTCAGCGCCTGAATGCGGCTCTCGCGCAGTGTGTCGCCGTCGTAGCCGATGTCCACCATCGCCGCGATGCGCAGCTGCTGGCCCAGGCGGGCATAAACGATTTTGTGCCCGTAATCGGTGACGCTGATGTCCGGCGCAATGCCCGCCTGCTGCGGATAGGGAAGGGTCAGGCTGTACCCCTTCAGGGCGCAGAGCGGCACGCGAACGCCCATGTGCCCCAGCAGCGGACCGCTGCCGTTGCCGGCGGCGACGACGTACTCATCGCCGGTGATGGTCCCGCGGCTGGTCTCCAGGGCGCTGACGCGTCCGCCGCGCCTGGCGAGCCGCTGCACCTCACAGTGGGTCAGCAGGCTGAAGCGGCTGCTGGCGGTGAGCTTGTCGATCAGCGCAAGGCAAAATTGATGGCAATCCGCCGTTTCATCCCCCGGCGAATAAATTCCGCCCTGCAGCGAAGGGCTGATATGTTTTAGCGCCGGTTCCAGCTGCAGGCAGGCTTCAGCATTCAGCGCCTGCTGATACTGAGGATCTATCCCTTTTGCCGCTTTAGTAAAATCATATTCCCGGCGATGGATAATTAATTTTCCGCTGCGCCGCCAGTGAAAATCGGCAAGATTATCCTCTTCCCGCCACGACTGCATGACCTGCCGGCTGAGCAGCGACAGACGCAATATATGAGCGCCGTTTATTTTATTGGTCTGGCTATTACAGGCGCGCAGGAACTGCACCAGCCAGCGCCACTGCTGTAAAGAGATATTGAGACGCATATTGAGCGGCGAATCGGCTTTGCCCATCCATTTTATCCCCTGCAGGGGAACGCCGCTGTCGGCAAGGGGGGCGACGTAGCGGTAACTTAATTGTCCGCCGTTGGCAAAACTGGTGGCGCTGGCCGGTTCGCCGTTGCGCTCCAGTAATTGCACATGATGGCCGCGCTTAATCAGTTCCCAGGCCGTGGCCAGACCGACCACGCCGCCGCCGATAATGACAATGCGTTTGTTCATAATCCGATATATCCACCGCTGTTCAATTTATCGGGTTATGTCAAAGCATTTACCCTGGCGGCGCAATTGACTTTTTATGGTCAGGGTATAACCGCAGGTTAATCTCCTTGAGCTGCTGGCGCAGGCGCTGGCAGAGAAAATCGACGAATTTTTGCGCCATCGGGCTCAGGGAAACGTCGGCCCGACGCAGCAGGCAGAGGTTAATGGCCATCGGCGGCGTAATGGGATGGATCATCTCGGGCGCCAGGTTGTGCTGGGCGGAAAAGATATCGGTAATGCTGCAGCCCATGCCGCGCTTCACGAACTCGGTGGCCATGTAGTAGGTCTGGACATTCAGCCGGGTTGTGGAAAAGTCGCGACGGGTGGCGATGGCGGCGGAGAGCGAGTGCGGCCCCGGCGAGATCCAGCGCTGCTGGTCGATCTGGCTGATATCCACCGCTCCCTGACGATAATGACGGTCGATATAGACCAGCGGCACTTCGGCAATCAGGGTGGTAAGGATCTCTCCCTGCTGCACCGGCTGCAGCGTCAGCGCTAAGTCTATCTCGCGTAAATCCAGTTTTCTGACCAGCGTCTCGGTGTGCTCGGTGGTGAGCGTCATCACCAGGTTGCTGTTTTGCTGATAAAAATCGGTCACCAGCTCCGGCACCAGGCTTAACCCCAGGCTCGGCAGACAGCCTAAGGTGATTTTGGCGCGCGGATCGCGGGCCAGGTTATCGGCCAGCAGGCGCAGGTTATCAAGGTCCTGATAAATAGTCTGCGCTTTTTCGAAAAGTGTGATCGCCTCGCTGGTCGGCAGCAGCTTACCGCGCACCCGCTGAAACAGGGTAAAGCCCAGCTTCAGTTCGGCGCTTTTTAACGCTTTGCTGGCCGCTGGCTGGGAGATATTGAGCGATTCCGCCGCCCGTGACAGAGAGCCGCAGGTCATGACGGCATAGAAGATTTCCAGATGACGCAGTTTCATGAACAGTTAACTCAGGGTTATAGCCTACCGATAAAAAGTCATTTTCTACTAACACTAAGTTAACATAAATTTAATCACCAATCAGCGCATTGGTTACATATTGTGCTGCTGGCCCCGCCTGATGGCGGAATAAAACGCTCTCAGAATCGTTTCCTTTGTACCCCAACAGACCCTCAGGCTGCGGCCAATAATGAAAAAGAGGGAGGATATTTTCTGAGCAGGCCCCATACACCACCTGACCATCATGGTCGGATTGATTGGCATTAAGGAGTGTTATGAGTGACTCAACGCTCGCAGGCAATACGCCTGTCAGACGAAATATCACGCGAAAAAACGTTATTATCGGTCTGTTATTGCTGCTGTTCGTGTTGATTGCGCTGTGGTGCCACGGTCGACCGGGCAGCGAGCTTGGCCTGCTGGGATTTACGCCGCTGGTGGCGTTAGCGATATTATCGCTGATCGGCGTCGATATAGTGCTGGCGGTCATCTCCTCGATTATTATCGCCATGATCATGACCTCGACCGGTCTGCCGGAAATGGGCGCGATGCTGGCGAAGTCCACCGGGTCATTTATTGCCACCGTCGGGCTTATCATTATGCTCGGCGCCGGCGTGGGGGAAGTGGCCACCCGCACCGGCGCGGCGGTTGAACTGGTGAAATTCGTGGTCCACCGTATTGGGCTGTCGAGCCAGACGCGGGTCAAGTTCGGCATTGTGGTGTCATCGATTTTAATTTGCGGTTCGCTGGGCACCATGGCCGGCGGCAATGCGATTATTGTCGCAGTGATTATCCCCGTAGCGGCGGCGGTACGCTTAACGCCGCCGACGGTAGCCGCGCTGATGATGACCGCCGGTTCCGTTGGACTCTTTACCGGGCCCTTCACCCCCAGCACCGTGACGATCCTCAGCCTCGGCGGACTGAGCTATCCGGATTATCTGCTGTATGTCGGCCTGCCGATGAGCGCCGTCACCCTGTTAGCCGGCTGGATCATGGCCGGACGGATCCAGAAGATGACCGAAGGCAAACTGCGCTATGAGGTCGATCTCTCGGAAAAGCCGCAAGAGGATCTTAGCGCCGCGCAGCAGCGCCGGCGTAAATTAAGCGCGCTGGCTTTCGCTGCGACCATCATCGTGATGGCGGTGGTTGGGGTGGTGATTAAAGCCGGCTTCAGCTTTGCGATTATCGTCATGCTGCTGGTGGCGCTGATGACCGGGCTGGTGGGCGGCCTGCGGCCGACGCAGATCCTGCAGGCGCTGTATCACGGCTGCGGTCGTCTGGTGTGGATGTTTATTCTCTACTGGCTGTATAACCCGATCCTTGAGCTGATGGATGGCCTGCACGCCTATCAGGGGCTGCTGGAGTATACTCAGCCGCTGCTGGAGGGGATCTCCCCGGCCTGGCTGTGCTTTAGCATCTTCGCGTTCAATATTATCGGCCATGTGCCCGGCGCGGCGGTAGCCCAGATGACCTTTACGCATAAAATCTTTGGCCCGATGCTGATGGCCGCCGGCGTGCCGCCGCAGGGGACCACCGCGGTGCTGCTGGCTTCGTCTCAGGTGGACTGGTTCGGGCCGTTCCCCTCATCGGACATGTTCGGCCAGATGGGGCTGGCGCAGTCTACACATCTGAAGTATATGCTCTATAACGGCTGGGCAATCGTGGTGGCGAACATCATTCTCTTCGCGCTGCTGTTTCAGATTCTGGTGTAAAGCGGGATGGTCGACGGGGGGGAGGGTCCTCCGCGTCGACGTTTGGTCGTGAGGTTTTCCTTTTCTCACCGCGACACCCACCGTAAAATCAGCCTCTTGTTCCCACTGCGTAATGGAATCTATGCTGACTCTCGCCCATCTTCAACAGCGCCGCAGCCGGCGTTGGCTCCTTGGTTTAACGCTGTTGCTGCTGGTCACCCTGCTGATCAGCCTGTGTGCGGGGGATCAATGGATCCCGCCCGGCGAGTGGCTCAGCGCCAAAGGTCAGCTGTTTATCTGGCAGATCCGCCTGCCGCGGACCCTGGCGGTGCTGCTGGTGGGGGCGGCGCTGGCGCTCTCCGGGGCGATAATGCAGGCGCTGTTTGAAAATCCGCTGGCGGAACCGGGTCTGCTGGGCGTCTCCAACGGCGCGGGCGTCGGGCTGATTGCCGCCGTCCTGCTGGGTAAAGGCCTGTTACCGGGCTGGGCGCTCGGGCTGTGCGCGATCCTGGGCGCGCTGCTGATAACCTTTATTCTGCTGCGTTTTGCCCGCCGCCATCTTTCCACCAGCCGCCTGCTGCTGGCGGGGGTGGCGCTGGGGATCATCTGCAGCGCCCTGATGACCTGGGCGGTCTACTTCTCCACCTCTTTTGATCTGCGTCAGCTGATGTACTGGATGATGGGCGGGTTTGGCGGCGTCGACTGGCAGCAGCTGTGGCTGATGATAGCCCTCCTGCCAGCGCTCTGCTGGGTCTGTCTGCAGTCGCAACCCCTGAATTTACTGGCGCTGGGCGAAGTCTCCGCCCGTCAGCTCGGGCTGCCGCTGTGGCTGTGGCGTAAGCTGCTGGTGGTGGCGACCGGCTGGATGGTCGGCGTGAGCGTGGCGCTGGCGGGGGCGATTGGCTTTATCGGCCTGGTAATTCCGCACATTCTGCGGCTATGCGGCTTGAGCGATCACCGGGTCTTGCTCCCGGCCTGCATGCTGGCAGGGGCAAGCGCCTTGCTGGGGGCGGATATTATCGCCCGGCTGGCGCTTTCCGCCGCTGAGCTGCCGATTGGCGTGGTGACGGCGACGCTGGGCGCGCCGGTCTTTATCTGGTTGCTGCTGCGCTCGCGGTGACGGGAATAGCGCGACGCCGTCTGCAGGGACGGCGCCGGCTCAGGCTTACCAGCCTTTGATCGCGTCGCCTTTGTAGACTTCCTTCGCTTTTTCCGCGACTTCACTGGTCTGGAAGGCGGCTTTCAGTTCCTGAATTTTCTTGCTGTCCTTGTTATCCTCGCGGGCGACAATCGCATTCACGTAAGGGGAATCTGGTCCCTCCATGAACAGGCCGTCGCGGGCGGCCGACAGGCCCGCCTGGGCGGAGAAGTTGGTGTTAATGATTGACAGGCTGACGTTCGGGTCATCCAGGGTGCGGGTCAGCTGCGGGGTATCCACCTCCAAAATTTTCAGCTGTTTCGGGTTGTCGATGATATCCAGCGTGGTGGGTAAATAGCCGACGCCCGGTTTCAGCTTGAGCAGCCCCTGCGCCTGAAGCAGCAGCAGGCTGCGGCCCAGGGTAGTGGTTTCATTAGAGATGGTCACCGTCGCTCCCTCGGGGAGCTCGCTGATATTTTTGATGCGATGTGAATAGGCGGCGATAGGGAAGACAAAGGTTTTACCGACCACCGCGAATTTATAGCCGCGCTCTTTCGACTGCGCCTCAAGGTACGGCAGGGTCTGGAAGGCGTTGGCATCCACATCTTTGTTGTTCAGCGCTTCGTTAGGCAGCACATAATCATTGAAGGAGACCACTTCGACGTCGAGGTGATATTTATCCTTCGCCACTTGCTCCACCACTTTCCAGATGGCTTCGTCCGGCCCGGTATTGATAGCGACTTTCACTTTATTATCTTCATCCGGAGAGCAGGCGCTCAGCAGGGCGACAGAGGCGGCGATTAACGCCAGGCTAAACAACTTCTTCATCAACAAAACTCTCTTAAATTAACAAGTAACGAAACCATATTACATTCATGGAACACTGTACACGTAAATAGGTGCCTGCCCAATTGAGAGGATTTCATGTTGCCGACGGGCAGCGAAGCGCTGTTACATCATGCGACAACTCGCGGGGATTGGCAGTAGAATGGCGGGCGCTGAATCCGCTACAGTAGATAGGGATCACCTTCACCGGAAACCGGTTTATCCATCGAGGACAGGCTATGCAACATGACATTCTGAATACCGAAGTGACGACCATTGATGGCGAGAAGACCACCCTGGCATCCTTTGCCGGCAAGGTACTGCTGATCGTCAATGTGGCCTCCAAATGCGGCCTGACGCCGCAGTATGAGCAACTGGAGGACCTGCAAAAGCAGTTTGCCGGCGAGGGCTTCAGCGTGCTGGGCTTCCCCTGCAACCAGTTCCTCGGCCAGGAGCCGGGGAGTGAAGAAGAGATTAAGACCTTCTGCAGCACCACCTACGGCGTCACCTTCCCGCTGTTCAGCAAGATTGACGTCAACGGCGAGCATCGCGCACCGCTCTATCAAAAGCTGGTTGCCGCCGCGCCGAAGGCGGTGGCCCCGGAAGGCAGCGGTTTTTATGAGCGGATGGCCAGCAAGGGCCGCGCGCCGCTGTATGTGGACGACATTCTGTGGAATTTCGAAAAATTCCTCGTCGATCGCCAGGGCAACGTCATTCAGCGCTTCTCTCCGGATATGACGCCGGACGATCCGCAGCTGGTGGCGGCGATTAAAGGAGCGCTGGCGAAATAATGTCGTTTCTGATGCAGCTACAGGATGTAGAAGCGGCGGGGCGTCTGGCCCCGTTTTCTGCGGCCTTTCGCGCCGGGGAGATCGTTCACCTGGTGGGGCCGAACGGCGCAGGGAAGAGCACGCTGCTGGCCCGCATGGCGGGGTTGTCCGACGGCCCCGGCGCGATTCATTTTAACGGACGGTTGCTTGACGAGTGGCCGGCGACGGAGCTGGCGCGCCGCCGCGGATATCTGTGCCAGCAGCAGACCCCGCCGTTCGCCATGCCGGTGTGGCACTATCTGGCGCTGCACAGGCAGCAGCAGGGCGACAGCGCCCGGGTGAACGATATCGCGGCCAGGCTTGGCCTTGACAATAAGCTGGGCCGTCAGGTCAATCAGCTGTCGGGCGGCGAGTGGCAGCGCGTGCGGCTGGCGGCAGTGATCCTGCAGATCGATCCCTTAAGCAATCCCGCGGGTCAGCTGCTGCTGCTGGATGAGCCGATGAACAGTCTGGATGTGGCCCAACAGGCGGCGCTGGATCGGCTGTTACGCGAGCTGAGCGCGGCGGGAATTGCGGTGGTGATGAGCAGTCACGATCTCAACCACACTTTGCGCCATGCCGGACAGAGCTGGCTGCTCTGCCAGGGGGAAGCCATCGCCTGCGGGGAGACCGCCGAGGTGCTGAACGAGGAAAATTTAACCGCTGCCTATGCGATCCCGTTCCAGCGCGTGGAGGTGGCCGGTCATATTATGCTCATCGCGTCACAGTAGCACGCAGTTATCTTGTCACTATATTGATAAACAAGCTAAATTATTGCGATAAAGAGACTAGGGACAGAGGGATCATCTGAAATGCGCTTCTGGTTCATGTTGGCGGCGGCGTTAATTTTAGCCGGCTGCAGCAGCCATCGGGCACCGCCGCCGAATCCTCGGCTGGCTGACTCCATTACGGTGGTGGCGAATCTGAACGAGCAGCTGCGCAGCTGGCGCGGCGCACCGTATCGCTACGGCGGCA
Organism: Klebsiella sp. JB_Kp042; assembly: GCF_040065275.1. Classification (NCBI taxonomy): domain Bacteria; kingdom Pseudomonadati; phylum Pseudomonadota; class Gammaproteobacteria; order Enterobacterales; family Enterobacteriaceae; genus Klebsiella; species Klebsiella sp. JB_Kp042. The sequence goes on along the minus strand of NZ_JBEAJL010000099.1, from coordinate 66,194 downwards.
TGACGCCGCGCGGCGTCGACTGCTCCGGCTTTGTGGTGCGCACGTTTCGCGATAAATTTGCCCTCCAGCTGCCGCGCGAAACCCGCGAGCAGGCGGAAATCGGCACCCGTATTGATAAGCGCGATCTGCTGCCCGGCGATCTGGTGTTCTTCAAAACCGGCTCAGGCGAAAGCGGCCTGCACGTCGGCATCTACGATACCGATAACCAGTTTATTCATGCCTCCACCAGTCAGGGCGTCACCCGTTCCTCGCTGGATAACGTCTACTGGAACAAAAAATTCTGGCAGGCGCGGCGTATCTGACGTCATTCAGCGGCCGGAGGGAAGCGAGCGCTTCCCTTTTTTATGCCGATAACCCTGCACTCCGCCCGTGTTAATCCGCTGTTCCAGGCACTACACTGGAGAGAGGAGGAACCATGACCCTTTCTTTTACCACCCACTGGCGGGATGAACTGCCGGACTTTTACACTTCCCTGTCACCGACGCCGCTCGATAACGCCCGACTCATCTGGCGCAACGCTCCGCTGGCGCAGCAGCTGGGCGTCCCTGACGCGCTGTTTGCGCCGGAAAGCGGGGCTGGCGTCTGGGGCGGCGAAGCGCTGCTCCCGGGCATGTCGCCACTGGCGCAGGTTTACAGTGGCCATCAGTTTGGCGCCTGGGCCGGCCAGCTGGGCGACGGACGCGGGATCCTGCTCGGTGAGCAGCAGCTGGCGGATGGCCGCCGTTACGACTGGCATCTGAAAGGCGCCGGCCTGACCCCCTATTCACGGATGGGGGACGGCCGCGCCGTGCTGCGCTCGACGATCCGGGAAAGCCTGGCGTCGGAGGCGATGCACGCCCTGGGGATCCCAACGACGCGCGCTCTGGCGATGGTCACCAGTGATACCCCGGTCTACCGCGAGCGCGTGGAGCCTGGCGCGATGCTGATGCGGGTGGCCGAGAGCCATGTCCGCTTTGGTCATTTCGAACATTTTTACTATCGTCGCGAGCCGCAGAAGGTTCAGCAGCTGGCCGATTATGTCATTCGTCACCACTGGCCGCAGCTGCAGGATGAGGCGGACAAGTACCTGTTATGGTTCCGTGACGTTGTCACGCGTACCGCGCAGACCATCGCCAGCTGGCAAACCGTGGGCTTTGCCCATGGGGTGATGAATACCGACAACATGTCAATTCTCGGTTTGACCATCGACTACGGGCCGTATGGCTTCCTTGACGATTTTCAGCCGGACTTTATCTGCAACCACTCCGATTACCAGGGGCGCTACAGTTTTGAAAACCAGCCGGCGGTGGGGCTGTGGAATCTGCAGCGTCTGGCCCAGTCGCTGTCGCCGTTCATCAGCGCCGAAGCGCTGAACGCGGCGCTGGATGAGTATCAGCACGCCTTGCTGACCGCCTATGGCCAGCGGATGCGCGACAAACTTGGCCTGTTCACTCAGCAGAAAGGGGATAACGATCTGCTCGACGGTCTGTTTGCCCTGATGATCCGCGAGAGAAGCGACTATACCCGAACGTTCCGCCTGCTGAGCCACAGCGAACAGCTCAGCGCGGCCACGCCGCTGCGCGACGAGTTTATCGACCGTGCGGCATTCGACAGCTGGTTCGCCGGCTATCGCGCGCGGCTTCGTGGTGAACAGGTGGAGGATGCCCAGCGCCAGCAGCGGATGCAGGGCGTCAACCCGGCGCTGGTGTTACGTAACTGGCTGGCGCAGCGGGCGATCGAGCAGGCTGAGGCTGGCGATATGGGGGAGCTGGAGCGTCTGCATGCCGCGCTGGCCGATCCCTTCACCGATCGCGAGGACGACTACGTCCGCCGGCCGCCGGACTGGGGGAAACGTCTGGAAGTCAGCTGCTCGAGCTAACTCGCCTCGCCCCGCGCGCTGCGGGGCGATTATTTGGTCAGGATCAACTTCCCGGCGTGGGTCTGGCGCAACAGATAGCGCTGGCCGCCATGCTCAATGACTACCCGTCCTTCGCTGCCTAACAGAACCCGACTGCTGATCTGTCTGTCCGTCGCCACGGGATAGGGGGCATTGTCTTTTGGTTTTTCAGCTGTGGCAGTGTTATCCATACGCGTCATAGCTCTCAAAATAAAAATCAAAGCAACAATGATAATCATTATCAATAATGTTGTTTTTGACGGCAAGCGTTATTTATCGCGTTACCGAATTTGGTAGGGGAATGGCAGAAGGGGATCGCCCACCGCAGGCGCGGCGGGCGGAGCGGTCACAGACGGGTGGCCGTGGCGGCCGCCAGTTCGCTCAATAAACGTTCGCTGTCTTCCCAGCTCAGGCAGGGATCGGTGATCGACTGGCCCCAGGCCAGCGGCTGGCCGGGAACCACTTTCTGGGTCCCTTCCTGCAGGAAGCTCTCCGCCATAATGCCGGCGATGGCGGTAGAGCCCGCGCGAATTTGCTGACAGATATCGGCGCACACCTCCAGCTGACGGCGATGCTGCTTCTGGCAGTTGCCATGGCTGAAGTCGACCACCAGCTGCTCCGGCAGATTGAATTCACGCAGCGCCTCGCCGGCGGCGGCGATATCCTCGGCGTGATAGTTCGGCCGTTTGCCGCCGCGCATAATGATATGCCCGTACGGGTTGCCGCTGGTCTGGTAAATCGTCATCTGCCCCTGCTTGTCCGGAGAGAGGAACATATGGCTGGCGCGGGAGGCGCGGATGGCGTCTACGGCGATGCGCGTATTGCCGTCGGTACCGTTTTTAAACCCGACCGGGCAGGAGAGCGCCGAGGCCATTTCACGGTGGATCTGGCTTTCCGTGGTGCGCGCCCCGATGGCTCCCCAGCTGATGAGATCGGCGATAAACTGACCGGTCACCATATCGAGAAACTCGGTGGCCGTCGGCACCCCCAGCTCATTAACCTGCAGCAGCAGGCGCCGTGCCAGTTCAATACCGTGGTTGACCCGATAGCTGCCGTTGAGGTCCGGGTCGGAGATTAAGCCTTTCCAGCCCACCACAGTACGGGGTTTTTCAAAGTAGGTGCGCATCACGATCTCCAGCTGCGGCTGGTAGCGCTCGCGCATGGTCTGCAGGCGGCGGGCATACTCCATCGCCGCGTCGGTGTCGTGAATGGAGCAGGGGCCGATAATCACCAGCAGGCGGCGGTCTTCGCCGTTGAGGATTTTTTCAATGCGGCGACGGGAGGCCGAGACGTGGGCGGCCACGTCGGCGGTGACGGGATGGCGCTGGGCCAGCTCCGCGGGCGTTACCAGGCTTTCAATGCGCGCGGTACGCAATTCGTCTGTTTTATTCATTGGGGTCTCAAAAATCTGTTTCTTCGCCAGCGAAAATGCCGGGAAGTGATGCGCATCACGATAAACCAATCCCTGCTTATTGCAAGAGCAGGGCATGATCCTGTATAGGCCACGGGTGATAGCATAAACAAATTTTTAATAATGTACTAGTGTATTAGTACATCCTGCGATTCAGCCCCATGATGTCCATGATTTTTGTCGCTATTTCCTCAACGGAATAGTTGGTGCTGTTCAGGCAGGGGATTTTATTCTTGCGATACAGCGCCTCCACTTCGGTCACTTCCATCCGACACTGGCGCAGCGAAGCGTAGCGGCTGTTCTCCCGGCGCTCCTCGCGGATCGCCGCCAGACGCTCCGGATTGATGGTCAGGCCGAACATCTTATGCTGCAGGGGTTTCAGCGACGCCGGCAGAACCAGATTGTCCATATCGTCGGCGATAAACGGATAGTTGGCGGCGCGAATGCCGTACTGCATAGCGAGGTACAGACTGGTGGGCGTCTTGCCGCAGCGCGACACGCCGAGGAGGATCACCTGCGCCTGGTCAAGGTTGCGCAGCGAGATGCCATCGTCATGGGCGAGGGTGTAATCGATGGCGGCGATGCGCGCATCGTATTTGATCAGGTTCCCGGGGTTCAGGCCGTGGGTGCGGTGGGCCACTGGCGTCGGGTCGAGGTTGAGCTCCTGCTGCAGCGGGGCCACCAGCGCCTGAACGATATCCTGACAAAAGCCCTCGCTTTGCAGAATGATATCGCGGATCTCCGGAATAACGATGGAATAGAACACCAGCGGGCGGATGCCCGTTTGCTGATAAATGGCGTCGATCTGCTCTTTCACCGCCCGCGCGCGGCTGATATTTTCCACAAACGGCAGGGTCACGCTGCTGATGGCGACCGGGAATTGCGACATGACGGCATGCCCCAGCACCTCCGCCGTAATGGCGGTACCGTCAGAAATATAAAATACGTGGCGATCTACAGCACTTTCCATTTTGACCATCCGGTATAATGAGTTTAATTGCCTGAAAGCGGATATTAAATTTAAGCATATCCCTGTTTGATTTGTCTCTTCTTAAAATTGAAACGCTATTTTTGTTTTTTATGAAAAGGGTGGTTCATTTTCTTTTTTTTGCCGTAATTTCCAGCGTTTTTCGTCATAATTCCTAAAAATCATTGAGTTATCTATATCGCGGGAACAGTCCGAAAAAAGAAAAAATAATTTGCTTGAACGATTCACCGTTTTTTTCAGCACCATAAATATGTCAGGATAATCTTGCAGTCGATCGTGAAATTTTTTCACTGGTATTAAATCACAAAAGGATTGTCTCGATGTCCAACAATGGCTCGTCACCGCTGGTGCTTTGGTATAACCAACTCGGCATGAATGATGTAGACAGAGTTGGGGGCAAAAATGCCTCCCTTGGTGAAATGATTACGAATCTGTCCGGTATGGGTGTGTCCGTACCTAACGGGTTTGCCACCACCGCTGATGCTTTCAATCAGTTCCTGGACCAAAGCGGTGTTAACCAGCGCATTTATGCGCTGCTGGATGAAACCGACATTGACGACGTTTCCGCATTAGCGAAAGCGGGCGCGCAGATCCGACAGTGGATCATCGATACCCCCTTCCAGAGCGAACTGGAAAACGCGATTCGCGATGCTTATGACCTGCTGTCCGCCGATGACGCCGAGGCCTCATTCGCCGTGCGCTCTTCCGCCACCGCGGAAGATATGCCGGACGCCTCCTTCGCCGGGCAGCAAGAGACATTCCTCAACGTGCAGGGCTTTGACGCCGTGCTCGTTGCCGTGAAGCACGTGTTTGCTTCACTGTTTAACGATCGCGCGATCTCCTATCGAGTGCATCAGGGTTACGATCACCGCGGCGTGGCGCTCTCCGCCGGGGTGCAGAGGATGGTCCGCTCCGATCTGGCCTCCTCCGGCGTCATGTTCTCCATCGATACCGAATCCGGCTTTGACCAGGTGGTGTTTATCACCTCGGCGTGGGGTTTGGGCGAGATGGTGGTGCAGGGCGCGGTGAACCCGGACGAATTCTACGTCCACAAACCGACGCTGGCCGCTGGCCGCCCGGCGATCGTGCGCCGCACCATGGGGTCGAAAAAGATCCGCATGGTTTACGCGCCGACTCAGGAGCACGGCAAGCAGGTGCGTATCGAAGATGTGCCGCAGGCGCAGCGCGATATTTTCTCGTTAACCAACGAGGAGGTGCAGGAGCTGGCGAAGCAGGCGGTGCAGATCGAGAAGCACTACGGCCGTCCGATGGATATCGAGTGGGCGAAAGATGGCCACACCGGTAAGCTGTTTATCGTCCAGGCGCGTCCGGAAACTGTGCGTTCCCGCGGCCAGGTGATGGAGCGTTATACCCTCCACGCTCAGGGGCAGATCATCGCCGAAGGGCGCGCCATCGGCCACCGCATTGGCGCCGGTCCGGTGAAGGTGATCCACGATATCAGCGAGATGAACCGCATTGAGCCAGGCGATGTGCTGGTTACCGATATGACCGACCCGGACTGGGAACCGATCATGAAGAAAGCCTCGGCGATCGTCACCAACCGCGGCGGACGTACCTGCCACGCGGCGATCATCGCTCGTGAGCTGGGTATTCCGGCGGTGGTCGGCTGCGGCGATGCCACCGATCGCATTCAGGAAAACCAGAACGTGACCGTCTCCTGCGCCGAAGGCGACACCGGCTATGTCTACGCCGAGCTGCTGGATTTCAGCGTCAAGAGCTCCAGCGTCGGCGACATGCCGGATCTGCCGCTGAAGGTGATGATGAACGTCGGCAACCCGGATCGCGCCTTCGACTTCGCCTGCCTGCCGAACGAAGGCGTGGGTCTGGCGCGGCTGGAATTTATCATCAACCGCATGATTGGCGTTCACCCGCGCGCGCTGCTGGAGTTTGACGACCAGGAGCCGGACCTGCAGAACGAAATCCGCGAGCTGATGAAAGGCTACGATTCGCCGAGAGAGTTCTACGTTGGCCGCCTGACCGAAGGGATCGCCACCCTTGGCGCCGCGTTCTATCCGAAACGGGTGATTGTGCGCCTCTCTGACTTCAAGTCGAACGAATACGCCAACCTGGTGGGCGGCGAGCGCTATGAGCCGGAAGAAGAGAACCCAATGCTCGGCTTCCGCGGCGCCGGACGCTACGTTTCCGAAAGCTTCCGCGACTGCTTCGCGCTGGAATGTGAAGCGATGAAGCGCGTGCGTAACGACATGGGGCTGACCAACGTCGAAGTGATGGTGCCGTTCGTCCGTACCGTCGCCCAGGCGAAAGCGGTGGTCGAAGAGCTGGAGCGTCAGGGGCTGAAGCGCGGCGAGAACGGGCTGAAGATCATCATGATGTGCGAGATCCCGTCGAACGCATTGTTGGCCGAGCAGTTCCTCGAGTACTTCGACGGCTTCTCCATCGGCTCGAACGACATGACCCAGCTGGCGCTCGGTCTGGACCGCGACTCCGGCGTGGTCTCTGAGCTGTTTGATGAACGCAACGACGCGGTGAAAGCGCTGCTGTCGATGGCGATCCGCGCGGCGAAGCAGCAGGGTAAATACGTCGGCATCTGCGGCCAGGGGCCGTCTGACCATGAAGATTTCGCCGCCTGGCTGATGGAGGAGGGGATTGATAGCCTGTCCCTCAACCCGGATACCGTGGTGCAAACCTGGTTAGGTCTGGCGGAACTGAATAAATAAGTTCGCCCTGACAGTACAGATCCCCGGCAGCGATGCCGGGGATTTTTTTTGCCGGTGTCAGGCCGCCCGGCGTCGCGATGCGCAGGACAAAAAAAAGCCCATCGTGGGAGATGGGCAAAGACTACACACAGCAATTCGTTGTTTCACTCAGGGGATTTCCATGCTTATAAATCAAGGTGTTGATTTATAACCGTGAGCTAATAGTAGGCAGCGGGGCCTTTGCCGTCGATCAGATTCCTCTCAATAGTTAAATTGTTGTGAAGGACCGGGAGGGTAAAAGCGGGTGCGGGGCGTACAAGGCTGGCGTTTTGCCGCCGATCAATAAATTTTGCTTAACAATTGTCCTGGGGGGAGACAGGCGGGGCCCCCCGCCTGACAGGGCATTACTTGCGCCCGGCCTCCAGCTCGCTGAGCTCTTCGAGCACGACATCGGGGTCTTTCGGCGGCGGCGGCACTTCGTGCACCCAGGCGTCATACAGGCGCCAGGAGACGGCCAGCAGCACCGGACCGATAAACAGGCCGATCATGCCGAAGGCGATCAGGCCGCCAATGACGCCGGTAAGAATGAGGATCATCGGCAGGTCGGCGCCCATACGGATAAGCACCGGACGGATAACGTTGTCCATGGTGCCGACCACGCAGCTCCACACCAGCAGCACGGTGCCCCAGGTGGTGTCCCCGCTCCAGTAAAGCCAGATAATCGACGGCACCAGAACCAGTAAAGGCCCGAGCTGGACCAGACAGGTAAAGATCATCACCACGGTCAGCAGGGCGGCGTAGGGCACGCCGGAGATGGCAAGGCCGATCCCGCCTAGCACCGCCTGAGTGAGGGCCGTCACCACCACGCCCAGCGCCACGGCGCGCACGGCCTGGCCGGCCAGCAGCACGGCGGCGTCACCGCGTTTAGCCGCCAGGCGCGTGGCGAAATAGCGAAAACCGTAGGCCACCTGCTCGCCGCGCCAGTAAAGCAGCGCGCTGAACAACAGCATCAGGCCGCAGTAGACCAGCAGCTTGCCGATGTGCGCCGCCTGACCGACAAACCAGCTGGTGGTGGTGCCAATGTAGGGGCGAACCTTGGCCATAATCGCCGAGCCGCCCATATCCAGCAGGCCATGCCAGGCGGCGTAGAGTTTATCGCCGACCAGCGGCACGCTGTTGAGCCAGGCGAAATCCGGCAGCGTCACATTTCCGCTGCTGATGAGTTTGATCAGCGGAACGCTGTTATCCACCAGGCTGTTGACCAGCAGAGCGATAGGAATCACGAATAGCAAAAACAGCAGCAGGGTCATCGCCAGCACCGCCAGCATCCGTTTGCCGAACAGCACGCGCTGCAGACGCAGCAGCACCGGCCAGGTGGCGATCACCACGGTGCCGGCCCAGGCGAAGGACAGAATAAACGGCTGCACAACCCACAGGCAGGATATGATAATCAGGGCCAGGAACAGCACCGACAGCAGTATTTGCGGTATGTCCCGAGGCTGATGGGGGTTAATCATAGAGAATTTTTACCTTTCCAGTCGCGCCAAAAAGCTGGCGCCGCGTAAATCCATGTACTGATAATAATATCAATAATTTTGCCGGGCTGATTTTGCACATAAAACACGTGGGCGCATATGAAAAAAATGTGATAAAAAGTTGAATGCGCTACGCAAACGTTTAGTTAGCACCAACACAATATTTTCAAACACAACATAGTCAGGCAGGGTCAAGTGTGATGATCCCACAAATTTCTCAGGCGCCAGGGGTAGTTCAACTGGTGCTGAATTTTTTGCAGGTACTGGAGCAACAGGGTTTTACCGGCGATACCGCCACCAGCTATGCCGACAGGCTGACGATGGCCACCGACAACAGCGTCTATCAGCTGTTGCCGGATGCGGTCCTGTTTCCACGTTCCACGGCAGACGTAGCGTTACTGGCGCGGGTCGCCGCCGAACCACGCTTTAAATCGCTGATCTTCACCCCGCGCGGCGGCGGCACCGGCACCAACGGCCAGGCGCTGAACGGCGGAATTATCGTCGATATGTCCCGCTATATGAACCGCATTATCGAAATCAACCCCGAAGAGGGTTGGGTGCGCGTCGAAGCCGGCGTCATCAAAGATCAGCTAAACCAGTTTCTTAAACCCTATGGTTACTTCTTTGCGCCTGAGCTCTCCACCAGCAACCGCGCCACCCTGGGCGGGATGATAAACACCGACGCCTCCGGTCAGGGATCGCTGGTGTATGGTAAAACGTCGGATCACGTGCTTGGCCTGCGGGCGGTGCTGATGGGCGGGGATATCCTCGATACCCAGGCGGTGCCGGTGGCGCTGGCGGAGACGCTTGGCAATACGCCCTCGACGATAGGGCGGATTTACAACACGGTCTACCAGCGCTGCAAGGCGCAGCGCGAGCTAATCATTGATAAGTTTCCCAAACTCAACCGCTTCCTCACCGGATACGATCTGCGCCACGTCTTTAACGATGAGATGAGCGAGTTCGACCTGACGCGTATTTTAACCGGTTCGGAAGGGACGTTGGCGTTTATCACCGAAGCGCGGCTGGATATTACCCGCCTGCCGAAGGTACGCCGGCTGGTCAACGTCAAATATGACTCCTTTGACTCTGCGCTGCGAAATGCGCCCTTTATGGTGGAGGCCAAGGCCCTGTCGGTGGAGACCGTCGACTCTAAAGTCCTCAATCTGGCGCGCGAGGATATCGTCTGGCACTCGGTGAACGAACTGATCACCGACGTACCGGATAAAGAGATGCTCGGGCTCAATATCGTCGAATTCGCCGGGGATGACGCGGCGCTGATTGACCAGCAGGTCACCACGCTGTGCCGGCGTCTGGACGAGCTGATGGCCCGCAGCGAGGCGGGGGTCATCGGCTGGCAGGTCTGTCACGATCTTGATGGCGTGGAGCGCATCTACGCCATGCGCAAGAAGGCGGTAGGCCTGTTGGGCAATGCCAAAGGCGCCGCCAAGCCGATCCCCTTTGCCGAGGATACCTGCGTCCCGCCCGAACACCTGGCGGATTATATCGTGGAGTTTCGCGCGCTGCTCGACAGCCACGGCCTGAGCTACGGCATGTTTGGCCACGTCGACGCCGGGGTGCTGCACGTGCGCCCGGCGCTGGACATGTGCGATCCGCAGCAGGAGGTGCTGATGAAGCAGATCTCCGACGATGTGGTAGCGCTGACGGCGAAGTATGGCGGTCTGCTGTGGGGGGAACATGGCAAAGGCTTCCGCGCCGAGTACAGCCCGGCATTCTTTGGCGAGGCGCTGTACGGCGAGCTGCGGAAGATCAAAGCGGTCTTCGATCCGGATAACCGACTGAACCCGGGGAAAATTTGTCCGCCGGAAGGGATCGACGCGCCGATGATGAAAGTCGACGCGGTGAAGCGCGGCACCTGGGATCGGCAGATCCCTATCGCGGTGCGCAGCGCCTGGCGCGGGGCGATGGAGTGTAATGGCAACGGGCTGTGCTTCAACTTTGACGTAAAAAGCCCGATGTGTCCGTCGATGAAGGTGAGCAACCAGCGCATCCACTCGCCGAAAGGGCGGGCGACGCTGGTCCGCGAATGGCTGCGTCTGCTGGCAGATCGCGGCGTCGATCCCAATCAGCTGGAGAAGGCGCTGCCGGAGCAGGGCGTTAGCCTGCGCTCGCTGGTGGCGCGCACGCGCAACAGCTGGCATGCGCGCAAAGGGGAATATGATTTCTCTCACGAGGTCAAAGAGGCGATGTCCGGCTGTCTGGCCTGCAAAGCCTGTTCGACCCAGTGCCCGATCAAAATCGATGTCCCGGAGTTCCGCTCACGCTTCCTGCAGCTGTACCACAGCCGCTATCTGCGGCCGGTGCGCGATCATCTGGTGGCGTCGGTGGAATCCTATGCGCCGCTGATGGCCCAGGCGCCGAAGACTTTTAACTTCTTCATGAACCAGCCGTGGCTGAAAAAGCTGTCGGAGAAGCATATCGGGATGGTCGATCTGCCGCTGCTCTCGGCGCCGTCGCTGAAGCAGCAGATGGCCGGCCACCGCTCCGCCAACATGACCCTTGAGCAGCTCGAAGCGCTGAGCGCCGAGCAGAAAGCGAAGATGGTGCTGGTGGTACAGGATCCCTTTACCAGCTATTACGACGCCCAGGTGGTGGCTGACTTTATCCGTCTGGTTGAGGCCTTAGGCTATCAGCCGGTGCTGCTGCCGTTCTCGCCGAACGGCAAGGCGCAGCATATTAAAGGATTCCTGACCCGCTTCGCGCGCACCGCGCAGAAAACGGCAGACTTCCTTAACCGCGTGGCGCAGCTGGGTATGCCGCTGGTCGGCGTCGATCCGGCGCTGGTGCTTTGCTACCGCGATGAATACAAGCAAACGCTTGGCGACAAGCGCGGCGATTTTCAGGTGCTGTTAGTCCATGAGTGGTTGCCGAAGGTCCTGACCGCCGACGCCCGTCCCGATCCGGGCGGCGAGCCCTGGTACCTGTTCGGTCACTGTACGGAAGTGACCGCGCTGCCGGCGGCGACGAAGCAGTGGGCAGAGATTTTTGCCCACTTCGGCGCGAAGCTGGAAAATGTCAGCGTCGGGTGCTGCGGGATGGCAGGCACCTATGGTCATGAAGTGAAAAACCATGCCAACTCGCTGGCCATTTACGCGCTCTCCTGGCAGCAGGCGATGCAGCGGCTGCCGCGTAACCGCTGTCTGGTGACGGGCTACTCCTGCCGCAGCCAGGTGAAGCGCATTGAAGGCAGCGGCGTTCGCCACCCGCTGCAGGCGTTACTGGAGATAATCGGATGATTTGGAAACGTCAGGCCACGCTGGAGCAGCTCAACCGGCTCGGTGAGGGAAACATGGTAGGGCTGTTGGATATTCGCTTTGAGACCTTTACCGACGATACGCTGGAGGCCACCATGCCGGTGGATGGGCGCACACAGCAGCCGTTTGGCCTGCTGCACGGCGGGGCGTCGGTGGTGCTGGCGGAGACGCTGGGGTCGGTGGCGGGTTATCTGTGCAGCGAAGGCGAACAGAAGGTGGTGGGGCTGGAGGTTAACGCCAACCACATTCGTTCGGCGCGCGGGGGCCGGGTGCGGGGCGTGTGCAAAGCGCTGCACGTCGGGACTCGCCACCAGGTCTGGCAAATTGAAATCTTCGACGAACAGTCGCGATTATGCTGTTCATCGCGGCTAACCACCGCGGTAATATAAGTCATGACCGGGAGGCGAATAGCCTCCCTTTTTTCAGGGGAATAAGCGGGGGCGGGGCCGCCAGCGCGAAACATCAGGCCAGCAGCGCTACCGCGCGGCGGCAAGAAATTATCTAATAAATAGATTATTACCGATCCAATCTCGTTATATATGCTACTCTTTTCAATACGAAATGCTTAAAGGTAACAAGAGGACGGTTAACCATGGGTATTCTTTCCTGGATCATTTTTGGACTTATTGCCGGTATTTTAGCCAAGTGGATTATGCCGGGGAAAGACGGCGGCGGGTTTATTGTAACCATTATTCTGGGGATCATCGGCGCCGTGGTCGGCGGCTGGATCAGTACCTTCTTTGGTTTTGGCAAAGTCGACGGGTTTAATTTCGGCAGCTTCGTGGTGGCGGTAATCGGTGCGCTGGTCGTGCTGTTTATCTACCGTAAAGTGCGCAGCTAATTTTCTGCATTCTGTTTTATTCAAGCTAACAAAAGCTGCCGCGATAAGCGGCAGCTTTTTTATTATCGCAGGACTCATGCAAAGCGCCCACGCCAGGGCTATTTCCCGTCGGCATCCTCCGCAACCGGCACCACCTCAACGTGAACTTCGTAGTGCTTCGCCTGACCGGTGGGGATCAGGGCGGTCAGTTTGTTAATGGTTTCCGCCGGCGTATCGGTCGCGACCGTTGCTGAAAACAGCACCGGCTTGCGCGGCGGAAACGGTGGCGGGAACGGCGGCTGGGGGCCATGACCCATCTCCAGCGGAGGACGACCGCCGTTGTCGACAACGGACGTCGGGGCGTCGGTTTTATCGGCGGCAAACGCGCTGGCGGCGGCCACGGCGGCGATAGCGAACAGGGCAAGGAGAGCTTTTTTCATCTGGTATTCCTCGATTAACAATTACCAAAAGAGTAGAGGGCGGCGGCAGGCGGGACAATCCCGTGCGGCGCGAATCCTCTGAATCTCCTTTATTCCTCGCGAATGTGAAGGTCAGATGAGAGCGGGTGTCATTGTGTTCGGGAGCCTCTTAATTCAGCAGTACGCTCATAATCAGCAGCACGGCCATGCACATCGACATAATACTGATATCAACAATCATTCTGTACGACAAAAGCTCCAGCTAAACGGGTACGACGGCTATGTTAAAGCACGTATTATAGTGGTTAAAGATTGTACCCTGGCATACATTCACACGACAAACGTTTATTAGGCTGACGTGGCCTGAACTGCCGCCCCTGACCATGGCATCATGACGATACCTCGAGTACACCTGGCGCTTAGCGGAGCAACATGAGGATAGCTCATGTTGCAATGAATTTAAGTCGCTTTCCCTCCATCACCGACTCTGGCAAAAATAGACCCATTAACGAATCAACAACATTTACCGGTTGAAGCGCGCCAGGTCTGACTCTGCGTCGCCTGTGGAAAATACTCCTCTTATTCCGCTTTATGCCCGACACCAGGATGGACAATCGCCATGAATAACGAATTTACCTATACGATTAAGCGCAGCCGGTTTGATGAAAATTATAACCCTGCGGAAAATACGCGTATTACCACCAACTTTGCCAATTTGGCCAGAGGGGAGAGCCGTCAGGACAATCTGCGCAATACGTTAATCATGATGAATAACCGGTTTAATACCCTGGCGCACTGGGATAATCCCTACAACGATCGCTATGCGGTGGAACTGGATATTATTTCTGTCGAGATGAATATTGCTCAGGATGCCGCCAGTTTTCCGGTGATAGAGATCCTGCAAACGCATATTGTCGATAAAAAAACCGGTGAGCGCCATGCCGGTATCGTCGGCAATAACTTCTCTTCGTATGTGCGGGATTATGATTTTAGCGTGCTGCTGCTGGAGCATAATAAAGACCAGAACCGCTTCAGCGTGCCCGAAAATTTTGGCGAGCTGCACGGCAATATCTTTAAGGATTTCGTGCAGTCCAGCGCCTATAAGACCAGCTTCAGCAAGGCGCCGGTGATTTGCCTGAGCGTATCCAGCAAAGATGTTTACCGTCGCACTGGCAACGAACATCCGGTCCTCGGCATTGAATATGCCCAGGAAGGCGTCTCGCTGACCGAGCGCTATTTCAGCAAAATGGGGCTGCAGGTGCGCTATTTTATGCCAAAACATAGCGTCGCGCCGTTGGCCTTCTATTTTTCCGGCGATCTGCTCAGCGATTACACCAGCCTGGAGCTGATCGCGACCATCAGCACGATGGAGACGTTTCAGAAAATATACCGACCGGAGATCTACAACGCGAATTCTGCGGCGGGGCAATACTATCAGCCCAATCTCAATCACCTGGATCATTCCGTCACCAAAATTGTTTATGACCGGGAAGAGCGCAGCCTGTTGGCGATAGAGCAGGGTAAATTTACACAACAACATTTTATCAACCCGCACAAGACGTTGCTTGAGCAATGGTCTGCTAACTTCGCGCTTTGCTAAACCAAAATAAAAGGCTACTGATTATGAAAACATGGCTTCCGACATCGACCGCCGGCAGTTTACCGAAACCTTCCTGGCTGGCGCAGCCAGAGACCCTGTGGTCGCCCTGGAAACTGTCCAGCGAAGAATTACTGGCCGGCAAGCGCGACGCCCTGCGTTTGTCCCTCGACGACCAGCTGCGGGCCGGGATCGATATTGTCAGCGACGGCGAGCAAACGCGGCAGCACTTTGTCACCACCTTTATTGAGCACCTCAGCGGCGTTGATTTTGCCAAACGCGAGATCGTGAAAATTCGTAACCGCTATGAGGCCAGTGTTCCAACCGTGGTGGGCGCCGTGGAGCGCCAGAAACCGGTCTTCGTTGAGGACGCGCGCTATCTGCGTCAGCTCACCAGCCAGCCGATTAAATGGGCGCTGCCGGGCCCAATGACCATGATCGACACGCTGTATGACAACCACTATAAAAGCCGGGAAAAGCTGGCCTGGGAGTTCGCCAAAATCCTCAATCAGGAAGCGAAAGAGTTAGAGGCCGCCGGGGTCGATATTATTCAGTTCGATGAGCCGGCCTTCAACGTCTTCTTCGATGAGGTGAACGACTGGGGGATCGCCGCGCTGGAACGAGCCACCGAAGGGCTGAAGTGCGAGACGGCGGTGCATATCTGCTACGGCTACGGCATCAAGGCCAATACCGACTGGAAAAAAACGCTGGGCTCTGAGTGGCGTCAGTATGAGGAGGCCTTCCCGCAGCTGCAGAAATCGTCCCTCGATATTATCTCTCTCGAGTGCCACAACTCGCGGGTGCCGATGGATCTGCTGGAACTGATCCGCGGTAAAAAGGTGATGGTCGGAGCCATCGATGTGGCCAGCCATGCTATCGAAACCCCGGAAGAGGTGGCCGCTACCCTGCGCAAGGCGCTGGCGTTCGTCGATGCCGACAAGCTCTATCCGTCCACCAACTGCGGTATGGCGCCGCTGCCGCGCCAGGTTGCGACCGGCAAACTTCACGCCTTAAGCGCCGGCGCCGAGATCGTTCGCCGCGAGCTGGCGGCACAATAAGGCGGGCTGGCCTCCGTGCGCTTCTCCCGGTTAACTTCCTGAGCGGGCCGTTGCCCGCTCAGCGTCAGGTTGCCGCCAGCGGGCGGCAGATCGCCCGCAGGGCCACGGCGCTGCACAACGGAAACAGCGCCAGCAGAAGCCAGGGATAGACCGCCTGCGGCGAGGGGGTGAGCGCCTGGTCCAGCATAGGGCCGAGCAGCAAATTCCCGGCTAACACCGCGCAACCCCCCGCCGTGGCGAGCGCCCCGTAGTGGGCGCCCAGCGTCGACTCCCCGGCGAAAAGCGGGATCAGGTCCTTGGCTGAGGGCACCAGCAGCATCTGGCCGAGGGTGAGCAGCGTGACAAAGCAGGCCGACGGCAATAATCGCAGCCAGCCTTCGGCGGGCGACGAGGCGGCGAATAACGCCACGCTGACAAAAGAAGCCGACAGCAGCAGAAAGCCCACCGGCAGAATGCGCACGGCGCCAATACGTCGGGCGAAACGGGCGAGAGGAAGCTGCAGGGTAATAATCAATAGCGAGGCCAGCATAAAAAGCGGCGCCAGATCCTGCTCACGGCCGCCGGCGCGTTGGATCTCCACCGGCAGGGCGAGGTACAGCTGGTTATAGCTCAACAGCCATGAGCTGTAGGCGATAATAAACGCGACAAAGCGCGGCTGACGCAAAGGGGTCCACCACGGCACCCGGCTGCGCGTTTGTGTCCGCTGCCCGTCGGCGGGCAGACAGAAAAAGAGCACCAGCAGCGCCAGAAGAAATAGCCCCGCACCGGCGAGGGCGATATGCCGAAAGCCGATCCCGCTCAGCAGCCCTCCGGCCACCGGGCCGATAACCGCCCCCAGTTCACCGCACACCGCAAACAGCGCAAACCACTCGGCGCGGCTGCGTTTTCCGTTGGCCTGGCTGTGGGTACCGGTCCGCGCCAGCAGGGCCTCGATCGACGGAGAAAACAGCGCTCCGCCGACGCCGGTCAGGCAGGCGCCGAGGATAATAGGCTCCAGCGTTGTGCCGCACGCCAGCAGCAGATAGCCGGCGACGCGAACCACGCAGCCGGCGAGGATGATCGCCTTAGCGCCATAGCGGTCGGCCAGCGTCCCGCCGATGATAAACATGCCCTGCTGGGAGAAGGTGCGCAGCCCGAGGATCAGGCCGATAAGCCCGCCGGAGAGCAGCATCTCGTCGCGCAGGAAGAGGGCAAGGAAAGGGACGACCGCATAAAAGCCAATATTAAAAACGAACTGGCTTCCCAGTAAAACGGGAGGCCAGAGGGTCGCCACAGGGCGCAGGGAGAAGAGAGGCATATACGCCAAACCTAAACGATGAAATGAATGTGCTTTTTACCGTGGTACGGGGAGATCTCGATTTTGGTTTTCACCCGGAAAACGTCCCACAGCAGCGCTTCGGACAAAATCTCCTCCGGCGTCCCGCTGGCGAGGATCTGCCCCTGCTGCATCACGATCAGCGAATCGCAGAACATCGCGGCATGATTAAGATCGTGAATGGCCACAATGCTGGTCACCGGCAGCTCGCTGATCAACTGCATCAGCTGCATTTGATGGTGAATATCCAGATGGTTGGTGGGTTCATCCAGCAGGATCTCGCTCGGGTTCTGCGCCAGGGCGCGGGCGATATGCACCCGCTGCCGCTCGCCGCCGGAGAGGCTCAGCCATCCCTGGTCGCTTTTCTCCAGCATCGCCACCCGCTGCAGCGCGGCGGTGACCGCCTCGTCATCCTGAGCGCTCCAGTTTGAGAACGGTGAGTGGTGCGGAATACGCCCCAGGCGCACGACGTCGCGCACCCGCATATTGGCCTCGGTCATGCCGTGTTGCTCGACGAAGGCCACCCGGCGGGCGAGCTGCTTTTTCGCCATCCTGGCGATGTCCTGGCCGTCGAGGGTGACGCGACCCGCATCCGGGCGGCGCAGGCCCGCGAGAACCCGCAGCAGCGAGGATTTTCCGCAGCCGTTGGGCCCCAGCAGTCCCACCGTTTCGCCGCGCGACACCCGCAGTGAGACCGTATTGACGATGACCTTTTTGCCTGCCTTCCAGGTGATATTTTCAGCGCAAATACTCATCACTTATTCCTTGAGCGGTAGATAATCACGGCGAAGAAAGGCACCCCAACCAGAGCGGTCACCACCCCGACCGGCAGACTTTGCGGGGCAATCAGCAGGCGCGAGGCAATGTCCGCCAGCACCATCAGGATCGCCCCCGCCAGCGCGCTGGCGATCAGCAACGTCCGGTGCAACGGGCCAAAGAAGAAGCGCATCACGTGGGGCACCACCAGGCCGACAAAGCCGATCGAGCCGGCCATGCTGACGATGGTGGCGGTGATCACCGCCGCAGTAGTGAAGAGGATCAGGCGCACGCGCGGCACGGCAATGCCCAGCGAAGCGGCGGCATCGTCGCCGAAGGTGAACGCGTCCAGCGCCCGGGCATACCACAGGCAGACCGCCAGGCCCGCGAGAACCACCACCAGGACCAGCTGGAATTCGGGCCAGCGGACGCCGCTGAAGCTGCCCAGCAGCCAGAACATCACATCGCGCGCCTGCTGCGCGCTGGCGGAGGTGCTGATGGTGTAGGCCGTGAGAGCGTTAAATAACTGCGAGGCGGCGACGCCCGCCAGGATGGTGCGCTCATTGCCGCCGCGCGCGCCGTTGGTCAGAAAGGCGACAAAGGCGAAGGCGGCGAAGGCTCCGGCAAACGCCCCGGCGGAGAGGGAGATCGCCCCGGCGCCAAGGCCCAGCACCACGATTGATACCGCGCCGGTGGAGGCCCCGGCGGAGACGCCGAGGACGTAGGGCTCCGCGAGGGCGTTCTTCAGGAGGCTTTGCAGCACGGCGCCGCAGATAGCCAGGCCGGCGCCGCAGCAGGCGGCGACCAGGGCGCGGCTGAGGCGGAAATCCCAGATGACGCTCTCGTAGATACGATTGAGAGGCACCGCGGTTAAGCCGGTTTTATTGCTGATAGCGTAAAAGACGTTGTGCAGCGGGATGGGCAGTTCGCCAACGCTGACGCCTACCGCTATCACCAGCGCCAGCACGAACACTGCCACGACGCACCAGCCGGTGAGCAGCATGCTGCGGCGCGTCTGAAGCACGGCGACGCTCATCAGTTAAGCCCCATTTTTCTCAGCTGTTCGCCCACCTGTTCCGCGCCGTAGAGGGTGCGGATGGTCGGATTCATCGCCTGGCCGTCCATCACCACGATATGGCCTTTTTTCACTGCCTCCAGCTGGCTGACGGCGGGATCGCTTTTGAGGAATTTGATCTTCTCCTCGGCCTTATCCAGCGCCCAGCGGTTACGATCCAGGCTTGAGACCACGATCACGTCCGGGTTGGCGGCAATGATGCTCTCCCAGCTCACCGTGGGCCATTCGGTCTCGGCGGTAATGGCGTTATGTCCGCCCAGCACGCTGGCGATAAAGCCGGAGGCGCTGTTTTTGCCGCCGACATAGGCATCGGCCGACGGCGAGGCGCTGGAGAACCAGAAGACGAAGGAGAGATCTTTTTTGCTTTTACCGAACTCCTGACGCAGGTCGGCTTCACGTTTTTTGAAATCGGCGATCAGCGCCTGGCCACGATCTTCCACGTTGAAAATGCGGGCAAAATCGCTAATTTCCTGATACAGCCAGGTCATGTCCCACAGCTTCTGCCGGCTGCCGTACATATCGCCGGTAGCCTTTTTGGTGGCGCACATCCCCGGCGACACGTAGCTGTTCACGCCGACGGTCGCGAGATCTTCACGCTTGGCGACTTTGCTTTCCGGCCCCAGCAGCAGCGGCAACTGGGCGGGAACGAAATCGGGATTTTGCGCCAGTACGGATTCCAGGCTCGGGATTTCCACCGTCAGGGTTTTAATCTTCGCGTTTTGCTCAGCCAGCTGCGGTAATACCCTGGTCGGCCAGAAGGCGCTGGCCACCACCTGCTTTTGCAGCCCAAGCAGCAGCAGGATTTCGACCGTATTTTGCCCCAGCGCGACCACGCGCTCCGGCGGCCGGGTGAAGGTCTCCTGATAGCCACAGTTTTCAATCGTCAGGGGGTAGGTTGTTGCCAGCGCGGAACTGACGGCGGTGAACATCAAGCCTAACGCGCAGAG
Organism: Klebsiella sp. JB_Kp042; assembly: GCF_040065275.1. Lineage (NCBI taxonomy): Bacteria > Pseudomonadati > Pseudomonadota > Gammaproteobacteria > Enterobacterales > Enterobacteriaceae > Klebsiella > Klebsiella sp. JB_Kp042. The sequence continues at coordinate 46,444 of NZ_JBEAJL010000099.1, read as the reverse complement.
GACCTTCTTCATTAAACGCTATCCTTGTAAACAGGCGAGTGGATGACCAGCAAATGGAAGTAATGCAAATGAAACTCATTATTGAGGCGGGGTTTTATACAATGCCGTATTTACAGTGTCAATGAGTGACTATTTCAGCAGGGAAGGAGTTACCCGCGAGGCGGGTGGCTCAGCGCGCCAGTGGGCCGCGAATATACGCCTGCAACCCCTCGGCGAGGAAATCAAATACTCGCTTACAGGCGGGGCTATGGCGCAGGTCCTCATGCATCACCAGCCAGGTCTCGAGATACAGAGAAAAGTCGGCCGCCAGCACTCGCCGCAGGGGAATGATGCCGTCGGCAAGGGGCGCCTGGCAGATGCCGATCCCCGCCCCGGCGCGGATCAGGCTCAGCTGGGCGAGGTCGCTATCGGTGCGCATCGCGAACGCCTCGCGCTGGAAACGGGGGTAGCGCTCAAGCGCCCGGCGAACGAGGGGCGTGGCGCTGTCGAAACCAATCAGCGCGTGACCGTCAAGCTCCTCAGGCGTAGCGGGCCGACCCCGGCGGGTCAGATAGGCATCGGCGGCATGCAGCCCGAGCTCGATCCTGCCGAGACGCCGCGCGATAAGCTGCTCCTGCTGCGGAGCGACCATCCGCACCGCGATATCCGCCTCCCGGTGAAGCAGATCCTGAAACCGATTGGAGAGCATCAGTTCGATGACGATATTCGGGCACGCCTGCCTGAGCCGGGCAATCAGCGGCGGCAACACCTCGGCGCCGACCACCTCGCTGGCGGCCACGCGCACCACGCCACGCAGATCGGTTCTGTCGCGACTAAAGTTGGCCGCCGTGCGTGCCAGCGCCCGGGCGGTGTTGGCCATCGCCTCGGCGTGCACCCGCAGCGCCAGCGCCGCGTCGGTCGCCAGCAGGCCGGTCTGCGAACGGGTAAATAAGGCCTGGCCGAGGGCGGCTTCCAGCCCGGCGATATGGCGCCCCGCCGTCGGCTGGGTGATGTTCAAAGTGCGCGATGCGCCCGATAAAGAGCCTTCCTGCAGGACGGCGAGAAAGGTTCGGTACCACTCCCAGGGAATAGAGGTATTCATACAAAAATGTATAGCCGCTCGATGATGATATGCAATTTCATTTGATATGAGCGGCAGGTAGGCTGTCAAGCATCCATTAGCGAACGGGGAAAGACGATGAACAGCAGCGGCAAGGTCCTTATTCTGGGAGCAAGCGGGGGCATCGGCGGGGAAGTAGCCCGCCGGCTGGCGGCGGACAACTGGCAGGTTCGGGCGCTAAAGCGCGGCGCCCAGGTGCGCGATCCCGGAGAGGGGATGCAGTGGATAGCCGGCGACGCGCTGGATGCCGGGCAGGTGGCGGCGGCTGCTGCCGGTTGCGACGTGATCGTCCATGCGGTCAATCCGCCGGGATACCGGCACTGGCGGCAACAGGTACTGCCTATGCTGCGCAACACCCTGCAGGCCGCCGAACAGCAGCGGGCGTTAGTTGTCCTGCCCGGCACGGTCTATAACTATGGACCGGATGCCTTTCCGCTGATTGCGGAAGAGGCCGCACAACAGCCGGTGACCCGCAAAGGCGCCATCCGGGTGGAGATGGAGCAGGCGCTGGAGGATTATGTGCAGCGCGGCGGCCGGGCGTTGATTGTCCGGGCGGGGGATTTTTTTGGTCCGCGCGCCGGGAATAGCTGGTTTTCCCAGGGGCTGATCAGGCCCGGTCAGCTTCCCGGCGTCATTCGCCGCCCGGGGGCGATCGGCGTGGGGCATCAGTGGGCCTGGCTGCCCGACGTCGCCGCCACCATCGCCGCGCTGCTGGCCCGCAGGCATGAGCTTGAGCCGTTTGCCCGCTTACATATGCAGGGCCACTGGGACCCGGACGGCAGCGAAATGAGCCAGGCGATCCAGCGGGTGGTCGCCCGCTATGGCGGCAGGGCGGTAGTGAAGTCCTTTCCCTGGTGGCTGGTGAAGCTGGCGGCGCCCTTCAACGCCACCTTGCGCGAAATGGTCGAGATGCACTATCTCTGGCGTCTGCCGGTACGCCTGCGCAACGATAAGCTGGTGGCCTTTTTAGGCGCGGAGCCGCATACCCCGCTCGATCGTGCCGTACATATGACGCTGCAAGGCCTGGGCTGTCTGCCCGCCGGCGCGATAAATAATGAGGCGCGTGAGGCGTAACGCGGCGAGAGAGAGGATCAGGGCGGGGCGTTATTGTGACCAAATCATAATAACGTCACTCGTTGTCAAACGATAGCGATCGCATTAAGCTAAACGGATGACGAAAAATACCTCCACCCCAGCAAGCCGTGGCCCCCTTGACCACAGCGTTCGCGACCAGATTCTTGACGCGGCCATGGCGCACTTTAGTCGCTATGGCTATGAAAAGACCACGGTTACCGATCTCGCCAAAGCAATAGGCTTTTCCAAAGCCTATATCTACAAGTTTTTCGACTCCAAGCAGGCGATTGGCGAGGCAATCTGCGCCAGCCGGCTGGAGAAGATCATGGTGGCCGTCAGCGAGGCCATCGCCGATGCGCCCTCCGCCAGCGAAAAGCTGCGCCGCCTCTTCCGGGCGCTGACCGAGGCCGGCAGTGAACTGTTTTTCGAGGATCGCAAACTGTACGACATCGCCGCCGTCGCGGCGCGCGATAAATGGCCCTCAACGGAGCAGTATGCCGGTCATCTGCAGCAGCTGATTGGTCAAATTCTTGTCGAAGGCCGCCAGGCGGGCGAGTTCGAGCGCAAAACTCCGCTGGATGAGGCGACCCTGGCGGTCTATATGGTGATGTGTCCTTTCATCAACCCGGTGCAGCTGCAATACAATCTCGACACCGCGCCTACCGCGGCGGTGCTGCTTGCCTCCCTCATCCTGAGAAGTCTCTCCCCCTGATTAGTGACTATTGACTTTATTGGTCACTCGTCTGAGAATGCGCTCACCAACCGGTCTTTTCATTAAGGTGACCCATGCTCAGGCTCAACGCCGTCCATTTTGCCGTCTGCCTCCTGCCGCTGGCCCTCGCGGGCTGCGGCGAACCTGCCGACCATGACGATCCCCGCACGCGGCCGCCGCTGGTGCGGGTGGCCACTGTCGAGCGCGCGGAGGCCAGCTCGCGAGCCTTTACCGGCGTGGTGGTGGCTCGTACCCAAAGCGACCTCGGCTTCAGGGGGGCGGGAAAAGTCCTTGAACGGCTGGTAGAGACCGGGCAGAGCGTCCGGCGCGGTCAACTGCTGTTGCGCCTGGATCCGGCTGATCTTGCCCTGCAGGCGCAGTCCCAACAGCGGGCGGTCGACGCCGCGCGGGCACGAGCCAAAAAGGCGGCTAACGATCTTGCCCGCTATCGCGGCCTGGTGGCCAGCGGCGCCGTCTCGGCGGCGGAGTTCGATCAGATCAACGCGGCGGCAGAGGCGGCGAGAGCCGACCTCAGCGCGGCTCAGGCGCAGGCAAACGTGGCGCAAAACGCCACCGGCTATGCCGGACTGCTGGCGGACGCTGACGGCGTGGTGGTGGAAACGCTCGCCGAGCCGGGGCAGGTGGTCAGCGCCGGGCAGGTGGTGATCCGCCTGGCGCGGGCGGGGCAGCGCGAAGCCCGGGTGCAGCTTCCGGAGACGCTGCGCCCGGCGGTCGGCAGCGAGGCGCTGGCGACACGCTATGGCAGCGAATCTCAGCCGGTCACCGCAACCCTGCGCCTGCTTTCGGACGCGGCTGACGCCGCCACTCGCACCTTTGAAGCGCGCTATGTGCTGAACGGCGCGCTGGCGAACGCCCCGCTGGGGTCTACCGTAACCCTGCGCATCGGCAACGACCAGGGGCCAGGCGAGGTGCTGGAGGTGCCCCTGGCGTCGGTCTACGATCCGGGCAACGGCCCTGGCGTCTGGCGCGTTGCCTCCCGCCCGGCCACCGTCTCCTGGCAACCGGTGACGGTGGTCGGCCTGAATGATGAAACGGCGCGAGTGACCGGTCCGCTGAAGCCCGGGGAGCCGATCGTCGCTCTGGGCGCCCATCTTCTGCACCAGGGCGAGGCGGTGCGGCTGGCGGAACGACGCGAGCATACTGCCGCCGGGAGCCAGCCATGAGCGACGGACGTTTTAATCTCTCCGCGCTGGCCGTCCGCGAGCGGTCGGTGACCCTGTTTTTGATTATCCTTATTTCGGTCGCCGGGCTGGTGGCCTTCTTCGGGCTCGGGCGGGCGGAAGATCCGCCCTTCACGGTCAAGCAAATGACGGTCATTACCGTCTGGCCCGGCGCCACCGCGCAGGAGATGCAGGATCAGGTCGCCGAGCCGCTGGAGAAACGGCTCCAGGAGCTGAAGTGGTACGATCGCACCGAGACCTATACCCGCCCCGGGATGGCGTTAATCACCTTATCGCTGCAGGATCAGACCCCGCCTTCCGAGGTGCCGGAGCAGTTTTATCAGGCGCGCAAGAAGCTGGGCGATGAGGCGAAAAACCTGCCTGCCGGCGTCTCCGGTCCGATGATGAATGACGAATTCGCCGATGTCACCTTTGCCCTTTTTGCGCTGAAGGCGCGGGGAGAGCCGCCCCGGCAGCTGGTGCGTGATGCCGAAGCCCTGCGCCAGCAGCTGCTGCATGTTCCCGGGGTGAAAAAAGTGAATATTCTCGGCGAACAGGCGGAGCGCATTTATCTCGCGTTTTCTCATGACCGTCTTGCCACCCTGGGGCTCTCGCCGGAGGCGATTTTTGCCGCGCTGAACAATCAGAATGTGCTGACCGCGGCCGGGGCTATCGAGACCCGCGGCGGGCAGATCTTTATCCGCCTCGACGGGGCGTTCGACCGCCTGCAGCAGATCCGCGACACGCCGATAATTGCCGGGGGCAGAACGCTGAAGCTCGCCGATGTCGCCACGGTTGAGCGGGGGTATGAAGATCCCGCCACCTTCCTGATCCGCAATCAGGGCGAACCGGCGCTGCTGCTCGGCGTGGTGATGCGCGAGGGCTGGAATGGCCTGGCGCTGGGGAAAGCGCTGGATGCCGAAACGGCCAGCATCAATCAGAACCTGCCGCTCGGCATGTCGTTGACGAAAGTGACCGATCAGGCGGTGAATATCAGCGCCGCGGTCGATGAGTTCATGATCAAATTCTTTGTCGCCCTGCTGGTGGTGATGGCGGTGTGCTTTGTCAGCATGGGGTGGCGCGTGGGGGTGGTGGTCGCGGCGGCGGTGCCGCTCACCCTGGCCGTAGTGTTTGTGGTGATGGCGGCCACCGGCAAAAACTTCGATCGCATCACCCTCGGGTCGCTGATCCTCGCCCTGGGGCTGCTGGTGGATGATGCCATTATCGCCATCGAAATGATGGTGGTCAAAATGGAGGAGGGGTACGACCGCCTCAAAGCCTCGGCTTATGCCTGGAGCCATACCGCGGCGCCGATGCTGGCCGGCACCCTGGTGACGGCGGTGGGCTTTATGCCCAACGGGTTTGCGCAATCCACCGCCGGGGAGTATGCCGGCAATGTGTTCTGGATCGTCGGTATCGCGCTGATTGCCTCCTGGATTGTGGCGGTGATCTTTACCCCCTGGCTGGGCGTGCACCTGCTGCCGGAGAGGAAATCCGCGGCGGCGGGCCACGCCGCGCTGTATGACACCCCACGCTATCAGCGCTTTCGCCGGCTGCTGACCCGGGTTATCGCCCGCAAATGGCGCGTGGCCGCCGGGGTGGTGGTGCTGTTTATGGTGGCGTTACTGGGAATGAGCGTGGTGAAAAAGCAGTTTTTCCCCACCTCCGATCGCCCGGAAGTGCTGGTTGAGGTGCAGATGCCTTACGGGTCGTCGATTATTCAGACCAGCGCCGCGACGGCGAATATTGAGCGCTGGCTGCAGCAGCAGCCGGAGGCGAAGATTGTCACCAGCTATATCGGCCAGGGCGCGCCGCGCTTTTACCTGGCGATGGCCCCGGAGTTGCCGGACCCCTCCTTTGCCAAACTGGTGGTATTGACCGACGGCCCGGCCTCTCGCGAGGCGCTTAAGCTGCGGCTGCGGGAGGCGGTGGCCAATGGCCTGGCGCCGCAGGCGCGGGTGCGCGTCACGCAGCTGGTTTTTGGTCCTTATTCGCCGTATCCGGTCGCCTGGCGGGTAATGGGGCCCGATCCGCATACCCTGCGCGACATCGCCGATCGGGTGAAATCGGTGCTGCAGGCCAGTCCGCTGATGCGCACCGTCAATAGCGACTGGGGTTCGCGCGTGCCGGTGATGCATTTCAGCCTCAATCAGGACCGGCTGCAGGCGAGTGGGCTCAGCTCCCAGGCCGTCGCCCGGCAGCTGCAGTTCCTGCTGTCAGGGATCCCCATCACCACCGTCCGGGAAGATATTCGCGCCGTGCAGGTCATCGGCCGCGCGGCGGGGGATATCCGTCTGGATCCGGCGAAAATCGCCGATTTCACCCTGGTGGGCAGCGACGGGCAGCGAGTTCCCTTGTCGCAGATCGGTGAAGTCGAGATCAGGATGGAAGAACCCCTGCTCCGTCGTCGCGACCGCACGCCGACCATTACCGTCCGGGGCGATGTCGCGGATAACCTGCAGCCGCCGGATGTCTCCACCGCGCTGATGACGTCGCTGCAGCCCATTATCGACTCCCTGCCGCCGGGGTATCGCATCGAGACGGCGGGGTCAATCGAGGAGTCCGGCAAAGCCACCCGGGCGATGGTGCCGTTATTTCCGATCATGATCGCCCTCACGCTGCTGATCATTATCCTGCAGGTGCGCTCCCTGTCGGCGATGGTCATGGTCTTCCTGACCGCCCCGCTGGGGCTGATTGGCGTGGTGCCGACGCTGCTGCTGTTCAATCAGCCGTTTGGCATCAATGCCCTTGTGGGCCTGATCGCCCTGTCGGGGATCCTGATGCGAAATACGCTGATCCTGATTGGTCAAATCCACCATAACCAGCAGGCGGGGCTCGATCCGTTCCACGCGGTGGTGGAGGCGACGGTGCAGCGAGCCCGTCCGGTTCTGCTGACCGCGCTGGCGGCGATCCTGGCGTTCATTCCGCTGACGCATTCGGTTTTCTGGGGGACGCTCGCCTATACGCTGATTGGCGGGACGCTGGGGGGAACCATCATGACCCTTATCTTCCTGCCGGCCATGTATGCGATCTGGTTCCGCATCCGCCCGGAGCGCCCGGCTGACGCAGCGCAACGGCCGGCGCTGGACCCGCAGGGGTAATTTCGGTTGCCGGGTCAAGGCACGCGGTCAGGCCCGGCCCCGGGCTGCGTCAGGCAGATAAGGATACCGGGACCGCACGGCTGCGCTGTTGATCTTTTTCCAGCCGGTCGAGGCAATCGAGGCTGATGGCCGAGGGGGAGGTGGCGCCGGTGAGGGTCATGGTGACCTTCATATCCTCGGCAAATAAGCGCAGCAGGCGCGCCACGCCCGCTTCGCCCGCGGCGGCCAGGGCATAAATATAGGCCCGACCAAGCAGGACCCCCTTCGCGCCGAGGGCGAGCAGGCGAATAACGTCCACGCCGGAGCGCACTCCGGAGTCGGCAAGGACCGTCAGATCGTCGCCGACCGCCTCCGCCACCCGCGGCAGCGCCCGGGCGGTGGGGATGGCGCCATCGAGCTGTCTGCCGCCGTGATTGGAGACCACAATGCCGTCGGCGCCCAGCCGCACGGCATTGCGCGCATCCTCGGCATCAAGGATCCCTTTGATGATCAGCTTTCCTGGCCAGCTGTCGCGGATCCACTCCAGATCGTGCCAGGCGATGGACGGGTCGAAGTTGTTGCTGATAAACCCCATATAGTCGTCCATGGTCATTTTGTGGCCGGTATAGGCTTCGATATTACCGAACGACAGAGGCCTGCCCGCCAGGCCGACGTTCATTGCCCAGCGCGGGTGGGTGCAGGCCTGAAGATACTGTCGCAAGGTGGCGTGCGGCCCGGACATTCCTGAGCGGTTGTCCCGATACCGTGAGCCGGGGATCGGCATATCGACAGTGAATACCAGGGTTTTCATGCCGGCGGCCCAGGCGCGTTCCAGCGCGTTACGCATGTAGCCGCGATCTTTCAGGACGTACAGCTGGGACCAGAGCGCGCCGCTGGCGTGGCTCGCCACCTCCTCAATGGAGCAGACCGACACGGTGGACAGCGTGTAAGGGATCCCGGCGCGGGAGGCGGCGCGGGCCGCCTGGACTTCGCCGCGGCGGGCATACATGCCGGTGGCGCCGACCGGCCCCAGCGCCACGGGCATCGCCCATGGGGCATCAAGGATGGTGGTGGCCAGCGTCGGTTCACCCGCCCCGCACAGCACGCGCTGGCGAAGAGCGACCGAGGCGAGCTCGGCGGCATTGGCGTTCATGGTATTTTCCGCCACCGCGCCACCGTCAATATAGTCAAAAAGGAAACGGGGCAGACGGCGACGAGCGGCTTCGCGATAATCGCTGGGGGCTGAAACAATCATAATTATATCCTTATGTCTTTTAACCTAAGTGGATGTTCTGCAGGCAAAAAAACTATAGGCTTCTTAAAATCGTTGGGGAAATGAAATATTAGCATCTCAGCCATTCCCTAATGGAATAATCTGGATTTGTCGCTTAATGAGTTATTTCTTTTTTTGCCTCAGGCACGCGCGTTATTTTTATTTATTTCCGCGACGCGTGAATTCGGCCAAATAAAAGACCCGACGTGGTGCGACAGCGTTATGCGCTATCGCCATAGCAAGGAAGCGTGGTCAACTCGGCGCCTGCCTTTTCCAGCAGGCGTAAAGAAAGTGAATTTGAAATGGAGCAGTGGCTATCTTTTGCTAGCCTTTCTGATGAGGACAGACGGAGCGACACCATGAAAGATAAAGATGAACAAACGGCATTGATTGGCATGGCTATCGGCGCGGCGGTCATTAGCTTAGTGGCGACCCAAAAGCAGATTAATCAGGGGAGTATCGTGGATGAGCTGGTGCAGCTGGGCAGACAGAAGGGGGATGGGGTGGAGGATGAGGTCTTTGTCCAGGCCGCCCGCCTGGTGAGAAAAGGGACCTAGCCAACCGATAGCCTTCCTGACTACCCGTTTCATCGCGGTTTACATCCCCCCCGATCGCGGCCACGTCCCCGCCAGGCCGCGACCGCCCCTGCCGAAAGCGTCGCGCCTTGACGCTTTCTTCTCACGCTTTCTCATTCCGCAGGCCAGCGCCTGTTCAGCGCGCATGGCCGCTTAGTGACGTCGTCACTTTTTCCGTTTCTGCGCCAGGGTGAATCAGGAAGGTGGTCTGCTGCTATCGCATAAATCGGTATTTTCGATACATCTTTGCCATTGCGTGCGGTAACAGCACAATATCAGAATAACATATTATAAATCATATGATTAGGTTCGACTTGCGTACCCTGATAATCCCCGGGCAAGGGTCTATGCTTATAAAAAGCGCTAAATGAGGCAATACCCCTGCTGGAGAAGGGTTGAAGTGATAATCATTATCACTAACATGGCGGTATGCCTTGATGGCGCCAACCTGGAGGTCTATCGATGGAAGTACAAGCAGGAACCTTTAATCCCGCCGATTTCAGCTGGCAGGGACTGACCATGACGCCGGCCGCTGCCGCGCATATTCGCGATCTGATGCGTAAGCAGCCGGACAAAAAGGGGCTACGGCTGGGTATCAAAACCAGCGGCTGCGCCGGTTTTGGCTATGTGCTCGAAATGATTGCCGAGCCGGCGCCCGACGATCTGCTCTTTGAATCTGACGGGGCGAAGCTGTTTGCGCCGCTGCAGGCGATGCCGTTCATTGACGGCACGGAGCTGGATTACGTCCGGGAAGGTTTAAATGAAATCTTTAAATTTCATAACCCGAAAGCGCAGCACGAGTGCGGCTGCGGCGAAAGTTTTGGGGTGCAGGCGGAGTAACTATGTCGCGTAATACTGAAGCAACAGACGATGTCAAAACCTGGACCGGCGGCCCGCTCAACTATAAAGAGGGCTTTTTCACTCGCCTGCAGACCGATGAGCTGGCCAAAGGCATTAATGAAGAGGTGGTTCGCGCCATCTCCGCCCGCCGCAATGAGCCGCAGTGGATGCTGGAGTTCCGGCTCAATGCCTACCGGGCGTGGCTGGAGATGGAAGAGCCGCACTGGCTGAAGGCGCATTACGATAAGCTGAATTATCAGGATTACAGCTACTATTCCGCCCCCTCCTGCGGCAACTGCGATGAGACCTGCGCCTCCGAGCCCGGCGCGGTGCAGCAGACCGGGGCCAACACCTTCCTGACCAGCGAGGTGGAAGAAGCCTTTAACCAGCTGGGCGTGCCGGTGCGCGAAGGGCGCGAGGTGGCGGTGGACGCGATATTCGACTCGGTGTCGGTGGCGACCACCTACCGTGAAAAGCTGGCGGAGCAGGGGATCATCTTCTGCTCTTTCGGCGAGGCGATCCACGACCATCCGGAACTGGTGAAAAAGTATCTCGGGACCGTGGTGCCGGGCAATGACAACTTCTTTGCCGCGCTGAACGCCGCGGTGGCTTCGGATGGCACCTTTATCTATGTGCCGAAGGGCGTCCGCTGTCCGATGGAGCTGTCGACCTATTTCCGCATCAACGCCGAAAAGACCGGCCAGTTTGAACGCACCATTCTGGTGGCCGATGAAGGCAGCTACGTCAGCTACATTGAGGGCTGCTCGGCGCCGGTGCGCGACAGCTATCAGCTGCACGCCGCGGTGGTGGAAGTCATCATTCATAAAGACGCGGAAGTGAAATACTCCACGGTGCAGAACTGGTTCCCGGGGGATAACAACACCGGCGGGATCCTCAACTTTGTCACCAAGCGCGCCCTGTGCGAAGGGGAGAACAGCAAAATGTCATGGACCCAGTCGGAAACCGGCTCGGCCATCACCTGGAAATACCCCAGCTGCATCCTGCGCGGCGATAACTCGATCGGCGAATTCTTTTCGGTGGCGCTGACCAGCGGCCATCAGCAGGCGGACACCGGCACCAAAATGATCCATATCGGCAAGAACACCCGCTCGACCATCATCTCGAAAGGGATCTCCGCCGGACACAGCCAGAACAGCTATCGCGGGCTGGTCAAAATCATGCCGACCGCGACCAACGCCCGCAACTTCACCCAGTGCGATTCGATGCTGATCGGCCCGGACTGCGGGGCGCATACCTTCCCGTATGTGGAATGTCGCAACAACAGCGCCCAGCTGGAGCACGAAGCGACCACCTCGCGGATCGGTGAAGACCAGCTGTTCTACTGCCTGCAGCGCGGGATCAGCGAAGACGATGCCATCTCGATGATCGTCAACGGCTTCTGTAAAGACGTCTTCTCCGAACTGCCGCTGGAGTTCGCCGTCGAAGCGCAAAAATTGCTGGCCATTAGCCTTGAGCATAGCGTCGGCTGATAATTAAGGAAAAAAGATGTTAAGTATTCAAGATTTACACGTCGCCGTCGAAGATAAAGCGATCCTGCGCGGGCTGAACCTTGCGGTGCGTCCGGGGGAGGTCCACGCCATTATGGGGCCGAACGGCTCGGGGAAAAGTACGCTTTCGGCCACCCTGGCCGGGCGCGAAGATTACGAGGTCACCGGCGGCAGCGTCGAATTTAAGGGCAAAAACCTGTTGGAGCTCGCCCCGGAAGATCGCGCCGGGGAAGGCATCTTTATGGCCTTCCAGTATCCGGTGGAGATCCCCGGCGTCAGCAACCAGTTCTTCCTGCAGACCGCGCTGAATGCCGTGCGCAGCTATCGCGGCCAGGAGCCGCTGGATCGCTTCGACTTTCAGGATTTAATGGAAGAGAAAATCAGGTTGCTGCAGATGCCGGAAGATCTGCTGACCCGTTCGGTGAACGTGGGTTTCTCCGGTGGCGAGAAAAAGCGCAACGACATTCTGCAGATGGCGGTGCTTGAGCCGGAGTTGTGCATTCTCGATGAATCGGATTCCGGGCTCGACATCGATGCCCTGAAAATCGTCTCCCAGGGCGTGAACGCGCTGCGCGACGGCAAACGCGCCTTCATCATCGTCACTCACTATCAGCGCATCCTTGACTATATCAAGCCGGACTATGTCCATGTGCTGTATCAGGGGCGGATTGTGAAGTCGGGGGATTTCACTCTCGTCAAACAGCTGGAGGAGCAGGGCTATGGCTGGCTTACCGAACAGCAGTAATGCGCTGCAGCAGTGGCACCATCTGTTTGAAGCGCAGGGCGACCAGCGTACGCCGGAGGCCAGCCAGCATCTGCAGCAGCTGTTGCGCCTGGGTCTGCCGACGCGCAAGCAGGAGGACTGGAAATACACCCCGCTGGACGCGCTGATTAACGGCCGCTTCGTCGCCGATGAGGGAGCATCGATCAGCGCCGAACAGCGTGACGCGCTGGCGCTGCCGCTGGACGCCTGGCGACTGGTGTTTATCGACGGTCGCTATCATCCTGAGCTGAGCGACGATCTCGCCGCCAGCGGCGTGGAGGTCAGTGTCGATAACCAGCGCCAGCATCTGCCGGATGCCCTCCAGCCGGAGGTGTTTCTCCATCTGACCGAAAGCCTGGCGCAGACGGTGACCCGCCTGCGCGTGCCGCGCAACCGCCGCCTGGATAAGCCGCTGCTGCTGATGCATATCACCCGCGGCCTGGCCGGCGATGCGCTGAATACCGCTCACTATCGTCACCACCTGGCGCTGGAGAGCGGGGCGGAGGCGACGATTATCGAGCACTTTCTTAGCCTTGATGAGCAACCGCACTTCACCGGCGGGCGGCTGACCATGACGGTGGCGGACAACGCGCGCCTGCAGCACATCAAGCTGGCGTTCGAGAACGCGCACAGCTACCACTTCGCCCATAACGACCTGCTGCTGGGCCGCGACGCCTCGGCTTTCAGCAGCAGTTTCCTGCTCGGCGGTCAGGTGCTGCGTCATCACACCAGCACGCGTCTGGGCGGCGAAAACAGCGACCTGCGTCTTAACTCGCTGGCGATGCCGGTGAAAAATGAGGTCTGCGACAGCCGCACCTGGCTGGACCACCAGGTGGGGTACTGTACCAGCCGCCAGCTGCACAAAACCATTGTCAGCGATAAGGGCCGGGCGGTGTTTAACGGGCTGATCAACGTCGCGCCGCATGCGCTGAAAACCGACGGCCAGATGACCAACAACAATCTGCTGCTCGGGCGGCTGGCGGAGGTCGACACCAAACCGCAGCTGGAGATTTACGCCGATGACGTGAAATGCAGCCACGGGGCGACGGTAGGGCGTATTGACGAAGAACAGCTGTTCTATCTGCGCTCGCGCGGGATTGAACAGCAGGCGGCGCAGCAGATGATCCTCTACGCCTTCGCCGCCGAGCTTACCGAAGCTATCCGCAGCGACGCGCTCAGAGAGCAGGTGCTGGCGCGGATTGGAGAGCGTTTGCCGGGAGGCACAGCATGACATTTTCAGTAGAACGGGTTCGCGCCGATTTTCCGGTACTGAGCCGGGAGGTCAACGGCCAGCCGCTGGTCTATCTTGACAGCGCCGCCAGCGCCCAGAAACCGGAGGCGGTGATTGGCGCCGAAGCGGAATTCTATCGCCACGGCTACGCGGCGGTGCATCGTGGGATCCATACCCTCAGCGCGGAAGCCACCGCGCGGATGGAGGCGGTGCGCCAGCAGGCGGCCATCTTCCTTAACGCCGGCTCGGCGGAGGAGCTGGTATTCGTGCGCGGCACCACCGAGGGCATTAACCTGGTGGCCAACAGCTGGGGAAACGCCAACGTCGGCGCCGGGGATAACATCATCATCAGCGAGATGGAGCACCACGCCAACATCGTACCGTGGCAGATGCTCTGCGCCAGGGTAGGGGCTGAGCTGCGGGTGATCCCCCTCAACCCGGACGGCACCCTGCAGCTGGACGTGGTTCCCGGGCTGTTTGACCAGCGTACCCGCCTGCTGGCGATAACCGAAGTCTCCAACGTGCTGGGGACGGAAAACCCGCTGTCGGCGCTGATTGCCCTTGCGCATCAGCATGGCGCGAAAGTGCTGGTGGACGGCGCCCAGGCGGTGATGCACCACCCGGTGGACGTTCAGGCGCTGGGCTGCGATTTTTATGTCTTCTCCGGCCATAAACTGTACGGCCCGACCGGGATCGGCGTGCTCTACGCCCGGGCCGAGCTGCTGCAGACAATGGCGCCATGGGAAGGGGGCGGGTCGATGATCGCCACCGTCAGCCTGACGGAGGGCACCACCTGGAACCAGGCGCCCTGGCGCTTTGAGGCCGGCACGCCGAATACCGGGGGGATCATTGGCCTCGGCGCGGCGCTGAGCTACGTCAGCCAGCTGGGACTGACCCAGATCGCCGAATACGAGCAGACGCTGATGCACTACGCGCTGGAGGCCCTGCGCGCGGTGCCGGATCTGATCCTCTACGGTCCGGCGCAGCGCAAAGGGGTGATTGCCTTTAACCTCGGCCAGCATCACGCCTATGACGTCGGCAGCTTCCTCGATAACTACGGGATCGCCGTGCGGACCGGGCATCACTGCGCCATGCCGCTGATGGCCCGCTATCAGGTACCGGCCATGTGTCGGGCGTCGCTGGCGATGTACAATACCACGGAAGAGGTGGACCGCCTGGTGGCCGGCCTCCAGCGGATCCACAAACTATTAGGGTAAAGGACGTGACGATGGCGGCATTACCGGACAAAGACAAACTGTTGCGCAATTTTAGCCGTTGCGCCAACTGGGAAGAGAAGTATCTCTATATCATTGAGCTGGGCCAGCGGCTGCCGCCGCTGAGCGCCGAGGAGCACAGCCCGCAGAACATTATTCAGGGCTGTCAAAGCCAGGTGTGGATCGTGATGGCGCAGGATCCTTCCGGCGTTGTCACCCTGCGCGGCGACAGCGATGCGGCGATTGTCAAAGGGCTGATTGCGGTGGTGTTTATCCTTTATGACCGGATGACCGCCCAGGACATCACCGAGTTCGACGTCCGCCCGTGGTTTGAAAAAATGGCCCTCACCCAGCATCTTACCCCCTCCCGCTCGCAGGGCCTCGAAGCCATGATCCGCGCGATACGCGCGAAAGCCGCAAATATTAGCTAGAATAAACAGGTAGATTTCATTCTGTTACGTCCGGCAGGGCGCTGACCCTGCCGCCGTTCAGTCTCCTGGCGTTTTATCAGCGAAAGAAGGAATCTCAGTATGAAACGCAAAACGATGATCGCTTTAGCCCTTCTCGGCGCCCTTGGCGCCTCACCGGCCGCCTGGGCCGTCGATTACCCGCTGCCTCCGGCCAACAGTCGGCTTATTGGCCAGAACCAGTACTGGACGGTTCAGGAGAGCGATCGCAACCTGCAGGCGATTGCCCGCCATTTCGATACCGCGGCGATGCTGATCCTTGAAGCCAACGATACCATCGCGCCGGTGCAGCCGAAGCCCGGGACCCAGGTGCTGATCCCTTCTCAGATGCTGCTGCCCGACGTGCCGCGGGAGGGGATTGTCGTCAACCTCGCGGAGCTGCGGCTGTACTACTTCCCGCCGGGAGAGAATCAGGTCCAGGTTTATCCCCTGGGCATCGGCCAGTTAGGGCTGGAAACGCCGGAGATGACCACCCGCGTCGGGCAGAAGATCCCTAACCCGACCTGGACACCCACCGCCGGCATCCGCGCGCGCTCGCTGGAGAAAGGGGTGACGCTCCCGGCGGTGGTGCCGGCCGGGCCGAATAACCCGCTGGGCCGCTATGCGCTGCGTCTGGCCTACGGTAACGGCGAATATCTCATCCACGGGACTAACGCGCCGGACAGCGTTGGGCTGCGCGTCAGCTCGGGCTGTATGCGGATGAACGCCGATGACATCAAGGCGCTGTTCAGTCAGGTGAAAACCGGGACGCCGGTGCGGATCATCAATCAGCCGGTGAAGTTTGCCGTCGAGCCGGATGGTAAACGTTACGTAGAGGTCCACAGGCCGCTGTCGCAGACGGAAGGGGAAAACACCCGGACCATCGCTTACACGCTGCCAGCGGCGTTTCACGCCTTCGCTGAGGATAAAGCGGTGGATGACCTGCAGCTGAAAAAAGCGATGTCGAGAAGGGCGGGCTATCCGGTGGTGGTATCGACGGGGGCGGGTAGCGCGGCGACGTCGCTGTCGGCGCAGAACAGTTCGTCTGACAACGGCCTGCTCACCCAGTAGCCCTCAGCGCGAGGGCAAAAAAAATGGCGCACAGAGTGCGCCATTTTTATTACCAGAACTCTTACTTACGGTAAGAGTGAGCCTGGTTGTCCAGACGCTGGTTAGCGCGAGCTGCGTCGTCTTTAGCAGCCTGAACGTCGGAACGCATTGCGTTCACGTCGTTGCTCAGCTGGTCAACTTTAGCGTTCAGAGTCTGAACGTCAGAAGACAGCTGATCGATTTTAGCATTGCTGGAGCAACCAGCCAGCAGAGTAGAACCCAGGATTACCGCGCCCAGTACCAGTTTAGTACGATTCATTATTAATACCCTCTAGATTGAGTTAATCTCCATGTAGCGTTACAAGTATTACACAAACTTTTTTGGGATGAGAATATTTTTTTTACCTGAACGCACTTATTTTTGATCGTTCGCTCAAAGAAGCATCGAATTGGTCAAAATCGCTGAAAAAGGCGAGTGAAAACAGCGCGCTTCCATCGGATTCATCTTAGATAATCTCTTATTAAATAGTAAATTCCGATTTGCATTTTTAATAGGAAGAGCTAGTCGATGAATAAAAAAAAGCGCCCCGAGAGGCGCTTTATTAAAAAAAAACCAATTAACCTGTAAATTATTACAGCACGTGCACGGAAGCGGTATTAGTGGTGCCGCTCGGGACTAATGCGCCAGAGACCATCACCACCACGTCGCCTTTGCGCGCGAGGCCGCTCTTCAGCGCCAGATCTTTACCCAGGTGATAGAAATCATCCGTAGAGGCAATCTCTTCCACCAGCTGCGGCACAACGCCCTTGCTCAGCACCAGCTGGCGAGCAGTGGTTTCGTTGGTGGTCAGCGCCAGGATGGTGGCATCCGGGAAGTATTTGCGCACAGCGCGTGCGGATTTACCGCCCTGGGTGGCGACCACGATCAGCGGCGCTTCCAGTTTCTCAGCGGTTTCTACCGCGCCGCGGCACACCGCTTCGGTGATGCGCAGTTTACGGTTGTCGTTGTTGAAATCCAGACGGCTGGTCATGACGCGGTCGGTACGTTCGCAGATGGTCGCCATGATGGTGACCGCTTCCAGCGGGTATTTACCTTTCGCCGATTCGCCGGACAGCATTACCGCATCGGTGCCGTCGAGGATGGCGTTGGCCACGTCGCCGGCTTCAGCGCGGGTCGGACGTGGGTTTTTGATCATGGAGTCCAGCATCTGGGTCGCGGTGATAACCACTTTGCGCGCGCGGATACATTTTTCGATGATCATTTTCTGCGCGAAGATAACTTCTTCAACCGGGATCTCAACGCCCATGTCGCCACGAGCAACCATGATGCCGTCAGAGGCTTCGAGGATTTCGTCGAAGTTGTTCAGGCCTTCCTGGTTTTCGATTTTGGAGATGATCTGGATGTTTTCGCCGCCGTGGGCTTTCAGGTGCTCACGGATCTCGACGACGTCGGAACGCTTACGGATGAAGGAGGCCGCGACGAAGTCCACGCCCTGTTCGCAACCGAAGATCAGGTCCTGTTTGTCTTTTTCCGCCAGCGCCGGCAGGGCGATAGAGACGCCCGGCAGGTTCACGCCTTTGTTCTCGCCAAGGTCGCCGTTGTTCAGCACTTTACAGATAACTTTGTTGCCTTCGATAGCGGTCACTTCCATGCCGATCAGGCCATCGTCCACCAGAACGGTGTTGCCGACGCTCAGGTCGGAGGTGAAGCCTTCATAGGTTACCGCAACGATTTCGCTGTTGCCGATGACCGATTTATCGGTGGTGAAGGTGAAAGTCTGGCCCGCTTTCAGGGAGACGTCGTTGCCGCCTTCCAGCTTGATGGTACGAATTTCCGGTCCTTTGGTGTCCAGCAGAATAGCGGCTTTCTTACCGGTTTTGCTCATCACATTGCGCAGGTTCTGGATGCGCTGACCGTGTTCCGCATAGTCACCGTGGGAGAAGTTCAGACGCATCACGTTCATGCCGGCTTCCAGCATTTTGGTCAGCATCTCTTCAGATTCGGTTTTCGGACCGATGGTGCAAACAATTTTGGTCTTTTTCATGACAGTTTTAGTCTTTAAGTTGTGAAGGATATGGAATTCTCGCTCCGCGGGCGCACTGCCGGGGAGCCAAACCTGTATTACGAAAGTTGCTAAGCCACGCCCTAAGGATAGGTGACAACCCCGAAGCGTGCAGAAGAATGTGTGCTGGCGGTTCAGCCCATGAAATGTGGCAAGGTGTTATGCGTTTTATCATGCAGTCCAATGCGCTGAAACCATTCAAGAAAGAATCGAAGCGCATTATACGCTGGCGAAATCAAAAAGGAAAATAAAAACCTCGTTTCAAATTATGGACAAAACGCGTAACAAAACCGGCACGTTATGCATAAAACTATGCAACACATTTTTTCATCAGGCGGGATGAAAAGGGGCGGCGGAAAGGGAATTTTCTCCCGTCAAGAGGCGGTAAAATGCGCCATTGACCCGGTAACGGGAGGATGATTTGCGTTGCCGGAAAAATCTATCAATAATGATTTGATTGATAATGAGAAAATGCGAGCCAGACTCAATGGGAAATAAAGCGAAAGACGACGAGCTGTACCAGGAAATGTGCCGCGTGGTGGGCAAAGTGGTGCTGGAGATGCGTGACCTTGGCCAGGAGCCGAAACACATTGTCATCGCCGGCGTGCTGCGCACCTCGCTGGCGAACAGCAAAATCCAGCGTTCACCGCTCACCGAGGAGGCAATGGCGAAGGTCATTCACGCCCTCTCCGGACACTGACGCCTTTCGCCGGCGGGTCAGGAAATCACGAAGCGGACCACCGCCCGGACGGCAATGTCGCAGTGGTGGGCCACCATCGCTTCATCGTCAATGGCGGGCAGCGGATCGTCAAGGTACAGACTGCTGAAGGTGTAGAAATTCGACACCTGATAAAAGCTAAAGCTGCTGATTAACCGGTGCACATCGCGCGCTTCCAGCCCCGCCTGAAAGACCCCCTGCTGCTGGCCGCGCTGCAAAATGTCTTCCAGAATCGACAGCGCGGTACGATTCAGCGGCTTCAGCTCTCCCGAGGTCTTCAGCCACTTGCCGCGCTGCATGTTCTCCATGCAAATCACCCGCATATAGTCCGCGTGGGTGGCGTGATAGCGCACGCTCCAGCGCACCAGCCGCACCAGCGCCTCTACCGGCGGCACATTCTCCAGCCCCAGCTGCTGCTCGGTTTCGCGGATCCGCGCATACACATGCTGCAGCACCTCCTGATAGAGCTGCTCTTTGCTTTTGAAGTAGTAGACCACCATGCGCTTGGTGGTCTGCGCCTCGGTGGCGATCTGCTCCATGCGGGCGCCTGACAGCCCGTGTTCGGCAAAGACGGCGATAGCGGCGCTGAAGATCCGCTCCTTCAGAGATTGTGCTTCATCATGAGCAACGGCGGTCATGGCAACTCCTTTTTCTTGGGTGACAAAAAATACACATAATGATCACAATTTAGCAACCTGGTATGGCGCAAATGAACCAAATGATACATATTCAAGGCTCACGTCAGCTGTTGACCCGAGGACCTTATGCTGCGCTCTATCGCCACCGTTTCGATTTCCGGCACCCTGCCAGAGAAGCTGCACGCTATTGCGGCGGCGGGGTACCAGGGTGTGGAAATTTTCGAGAACGATCTGCTCTATTATACGGGGACGCCGGCGGAAATCCGCCAGCTGGCCGCCGATTTAGGGTTAAAAATCACGCTTTTTCAACCCTTTCGCGATTTTGAAGGCGCCAGCCGGGCGCAGTTTGCGGCCAATATGGCCCGCGCCAGACGCAAATTTGCGCTGATGCGCGAGCTGGGCTGCGACACGCTGCTGCTGTGCAGCAATGTGCAGCCGGACTGCTCGGCGGATAGCGAACTGCAGGTGGCGGACCTGCGGGCGCTGGCCACGCTGGCGGAAGAGGAGGGGATCGCTATCGGCTATGAGGCGCTGGCCTGGGGAACCCATGTGAACCGCTGGCAGCAGGCCTGGGAGCGGGTGCAGCGGGTGGACAGCCCGGCGCTGGGCCTGGTGCTCGACAGCTTCCATATCCTGGCCCGGGGCGACACCCTCGACGCGCTGCCATCGGTGCCGGTGGAGAAAATCACCTTCGTTCAGCTCGCCGATGCGCCGTATATGAAAATGGATCTCCTGGAGTGGAGTCGCCATTTCCGCTGCTTCCCCGGGCAGGGGGAGCTGCCGCTGGAGGCGTTTGCCGAGCAGATCACCCGCTGCGGCTATCGCGGCCCCTGGTCGCTGGAGATTTTTAATGACGGTTTTCGCGCCTCGCCGAACGGCGCGACGGCCAAAGATGGCTATCGTTCGCTGCTGTGGCTGGAGGAGCAGACTCGTCGCCGGCTCCCGGCGTGCGATGCCGATCTGTTTTCACCGCCTCCACCGCCGGTCTGTCACGGGCTGGAGTTTATCGAATTCGCCGCCAGCGTCGCCGAGGCGCAGCGCCTGGGGCAGCACCTGCAGGCGCTGGGTTTTCAGCACGAGGGAAGCCACCGCTCCAAACAGGTCACGCTGTGGCGCAACGGCGGGGCGCGGATCGTGATAAACCATCAGCCGCACAGCTGGGCCGATCACTTTTATCAACGCCACGGGGTATCGCTCTGCGCGATGGCGCTGCGGGTCGACAGCAGCGCGCCGATTGTCGCTCGCGCCCGCGCGCTGGGGTATGCCACCTGGCAGGGCGACGCCGGGCCGAACGAAACGCCGATCCCGGCGATCTGCGCCCCTGACGGCAGCCTGGTCTACCTCATCGACGCCGGGGAGGCGATCTACGAGCGCGACTTTCTCCTGCGCGATGGCGTGACGGTGCGCGAAGATTACCTCGGCATCGACCATCTGGCGCTGGGGATGGAGGCCGACAGCCGCGACAACTGGGTGATGTTCTTCCGCACGGTGTTTGGTTTTACGCTCGAACATGAGCAGACGCTGCCGGATCCCTATGGGCTGGTGCGTAGTCTGGCGGTGCGCAGCCCGCAGGGGGAGATCCGCCTGGCGCTGAATATCTCCCAGAGCCGGGCGACGCAGATCGCCCGCTCGGTCGCCTGCTACCAGGGGGCGGGGCTGCAGCATGCCGCCTTTGCCTGCCGCGATCTGCCGGCCACCTGCGACCAGCTCGCCGCGGTTGCCGATCATGCGCTGCCGATCCCGGCCAATTACTATGACGATCTGCTGGCGCGCTTTGGCGGCGAGCTGGACGTCGGGCAGCTCCAGCGGCGGCAGCTCCTCTACGACCGCGATCCGCAGGGCGGAGCGTTCCTGCATCTGTATACCCGGCCCTTCATCGCCGGGCGCTTCTTCTTTGAATTAACCGAACGACGGGCAGGCTACGCGCTCTATGGCGCGGCGAATGCGGCCGTCCGTCTGGCGGCGATGCAGTATTGTTAGCCTGAATCAAATGGTTCATTATGCCTGAAACACAATAACAACACCCTCTGTACCCGAGACAGGAACCGACTATGAGCTCATATAGCCCTAACCCGACGGCCGCCGCCCAGCCAGCCGTCACCGCGCGCCGCTCCCGGCGGCGCATCGGCATTCTTGCGCTGCTGGCCATCGGCACCATGATCAACTACCTCGATCGCACCGTGCTGGGGATCGCCGCCCCAAAGCTGACCGGTGAGCTGGGGATCGACCCTGCGCTCATGGGGATCCTCTTCTCCGCTTTCGCCTGGACCTACGCTCTGGCGCAGATCCCCGGCGGGCTGTTTCTCGACCGTTTTGGCAACAAAGTGACCTATTTTCTGTCGCTGACCCTGTGGTCGCTGTTTACCCTGTTCCACGGCATGGCGGTGGGGCTGAAGACGCTGCTGCTGTGCCGTTTCGGGCTTGGCGTCAGCGAAGCGCCGTGCTTTCCGGTGAACAGCCGGGTGGTCAGCGCCTGGTTCCCGCAGCAGGAGCGCGCGAAGGCCACGGCGGTGTACACCGTGGGGGAATACCTCGGGCTGGCCTGCTTTGCCCCGCTGCTGTTCTGGATCATGGACGGCTTCGGCTGGCGGGTGCTGTTCGTCAGCGTCGGCGTGGTCGGCATTCTGTTCGCCCTGGTGTGGTGGCGCTGCTACCGCGAACCGCATGAAGACCCTCGTCTCAGCCAGCAGGAGCGCGAGCATATCGAAAACGGCGGCGGCCTGAGCGCCCCAGCCGACCAGCAGGTGGCGTTCAGCTGGCCGCTGGTCCGCCAGCTGCTGAGCAAACGTCAGATCATCGGCGCCAGTATCGGCCAGTTTGCCGGCAATACGGTGCTGGTGTTCTTTCTCACCTGGTTTCCCACCTGGCTGGCCACCGAACGCCATATGCCGTGGCTGAAGGTCGGTTTCTTTTCCATCCTGCCGTTTGTCGCCGCCGCCGGCGGGGTGATGTTTGGCGGCTGGATCTCCGACAAGCTGCTTAAAGCCACCGGGTCGGCCAATCTGGGGCGTAAGCTGCCGATCGTCGCCGGCCTGCTGATGGCCAGCTGCATCATCTCCGCCAACTGGCTGCAGAGCGACCTGGCGGTGATCCTGGTGATGTCGTTTGCCTTTTTTGGCCAGGGGATGGTGGGCCTCGGCTGGACGCTGATCTCCGACATCGCCCCGAAGGGGCTGGGCGGGCTCACCGGCGGCCTGTTCAACTTTTGCGCCAACCTCGCGGGGATCCTCACCCCGCTGGTGATCGGCTTTATCGTCGCCGGGTTCGGCAATTTCTTCTACGCGTTGATCTACATCGGCGGCGCCGCGCTGCTGGGCGTGGCGGCCTATCTGTTTATCCTCGGCGACGTCAAACGTATCGAGTTATCGCAGTAAGCAAAGGAGCAAGGCATGGTGATTAGTGGGAATACGCGGCTGATAGCGCATCTTGGCTATCCGACCGCCAGTTTTAAGGCGCCGATGATCTACAACCCGTGGTTTGTCGACCAGCAGGTGGACGTGAAGGTGGTGCCAATGGGCGTCAGGCCGGAGGACTATGCCGCGTTTATTCCGCCGCTGTTTACGATGACCAATATCATCGGCGCGCTGGTGACGATGCCGCATAAAATCGCCACCTGCGATCTGGTGCAACGCCTGAGCCCGACGGCGGCTATCGCCGGCGCCTGCAACGCCATCCGTCGCGAGGCGGACGGCAGCCTCTCCGGGGACATGTTCGATGGCGACGGCTTTGTGCTGGGCCTGCGCCGTAAGGGATTTCAGCCTGAGGGGACGCGGGCGCTGGTGGTCGGCAGCGGCGGGGTGGGGTCGGCTATCGCCGCCTCCCTTGCGGCTGCAGGGGTCAGCGCCCTGACCCTGTACGATACCCGTCCCGAGGTGGCGCACGCTCTCGCTGGACGGCTGCATCAGCACTATCCCCAGCTCGATATCACTCTGATGCAGCACGATCCTGCCGGACACGAGCTGGTGGTCAACGCCACGCCGCTGGGAATGAAGGTCAGCGATCCGCTGCCGCTGGACGTTGACCGTCTGGCGCCAGGCACCTGGGTGGGGGAGGTGGTGATGACCCAGGAGTATACTCCGCTGCTGAGAGCCGCCCAGGCGCGACAGTGCCACATCCAGCGCGGGACCGACATGCTGTTTGAAATGATCCCTGCCTATCTGCGCTTTTTCGACCTGCCGGTAGCCACCCCCGAACAGCTGCGGGCGCTGGCGGAAATTCGCTACTGACGCGGCGTCAGTTCGGGTAAGATAGCGTTATATTATCTGTTTTATAGCGAATGACGATGATCTCTCCTCCTCTCATGCTGCTGGCGGCGGGAAGCCTGAAAAGCGCTTTCCAGCCGCTGGTGGCGCAGTTCCAGCAGCACACCGGCCTGGCGGTCGATGTGCAGTTTGGCCCCGCCGGCCTGCTGCGCGAGCGGATTGAGTCCGGGACGCCGTGCGCGGTTTTCGCTTCCGCCAACGCGGCGCACCCGCAGGCGCTGCTGCAGGCGGGTCTGGCGCAGGAGTGCCGGGGATTGGCCCGTAACCAGTTGATGCTCACCGTCCGGCGGTCGCCGGAGAACGACGCGCTGGACTGGCTGGCGCTGCTCAGCGCGCCCCGCCTGCGGCTGGCGACCTCCACCCCGGGCTGCGATCCGTCGGGAGATTATACCTGGCAGCTGTTTACCCGCCTTGAGGCGCGCTATCCGGGGCTGGGCAAAGCGTTGTCCGGGCGGGCGCAGCCGCTGGTCGGCGGCAGAGATTCGCTGAGCGTGCCGCCGGGAGCGATAGCCGGCGCGTGGCTTATTCGCCAGAACCTGGCGGATCTGTTTATCGGCTATGCGCACTATGGGGCCGCGCTGGCCGCCTGCGATGATCTGCGCACCCTGGTCATCCCCGCGCCGTGGAACATTTGCTGCGACTATCAGCTGGCGCGCCTTAGCGCCGACCCCGCCGCCACAGCCCTGTATCGCTTTATCCTCGGCGAGGCCGGGCAGGCCTGTCTCCGGCGGGCGGGTTTTTTATCCTTCAGCGATGCAGGGTAAACCCGGGGGCCAGCAGAGGATAAGCGGCCGCGGGATGGTGGATCAAACGTACCGGCAGGCCGTAGGCTTGCCGGAGGTGCGTTTCACTTAGCACGTCGGCCGTCTCGCCCGCCAGCCACTGGCCCTCCGGCAGGAGAAGGAGCGTATGGCTGGCCACCTGCAGGGCATGGTTCGGGTCATGGGTGGTGAACAGGACGGTGCGCGCCTGACGGTGAGCGAGGTCGTCGATCAGCTGCAACACCACCTGCTGGTTACCAAGGTCCAGCGCAGAACAGGGTTCATCCAGCAGGATATTCTGGCTGGCGCTGACCAGCGCGCGGGCGATGAGCACCAGCTGCTGCTGGCCGCCGGAGAGAGAGCTAAAATCGTGTCGGGCCAGGGGGGCAATGCCCAGCTGCGCCAGGGCTTTCACAACCCGTCGAGCGTCCTCCTCGCCCGGCTGGGCAAAGAGATCCACGTGACGGGCGCGGCCCATCAGCACCACATCACTCACTCGCCAGCTGAAAGCGGGGCGAAACGACTGCGGGACAAGGGCCACGCCGCCCTCGCACTGCATCTGGCCGCCAAGCGGGGGCAATACGCCGCTCAGGGTGTCCAGCAGAGTACTTTTTCCCCGGCCATTGGCGCCGAGTACCGCCCAGATCTCACCGGACCGGCAGGCCAGTGTCAGCGGGTCGAAGAGCGGTTGACGGCGACCGTAGCGTAGCGCTTCCAGCGATAAGGATATGTTCATGGCGCCATCCTCCGGCGTCGGGACTGCACCAGCAAAAAGGTAAACAGCGGCGCTCCCAGCAGGGCGGTGATAATCCCAATCGGGATCTCCGCCTGGGTCAGCGTGCGCGCCAGATCGTCCACCACCAGCATCAGGGCGGCGCCGAGCCAGAATGCGGTGGGGAGCAGGGGACGATGATCGGCCCCCACCAGCAGGCGGGCGAGGTGAGGGACCACCAGCCCCATCCAGGCGATGCTGCCGCTGACCGCTACCTGGGCGGCCACCAGCACCGCGCAGCAGACCAGCACGCCGCGACGCAGCGCGGCCACCGGAACGCCAAGACTGCGGGCATCCCGCTCCTCCAGCGCCAGCAGGTTGATGCGCCAGCGCAGCTGCCACAGCAGCCCGGCAGCCACGGTCATTGGCAAAAGCATGAGCAATACCTTATGCCAGTTGGCGGTCGCGAAGCTGCCGAGCAGCCAGAAGACAATGTTCGGTAACGTTTCTTCGCTATCGGCGAGGTACTGCATCAGACTGACCAGGGCGGCGAAAAAACCGCTGAGAATGATCCCTGACAGAATCAGCCCCAGCGTGCTTTCCCGCCCCTGCAGGGCGGCGAGGAGATAAATCAGCCCCAGCGCGATGAGGCCGAAGAAAAAGGTCGAGGCCATCATCAACAGGCTGCCGAATCCCAACAGGATCGCCAGCGTGCCGCCGAAGGCGGAGCCGGAGGTCACCCCAATGATATGCGGATCCACCAGCGGATTCTGGAACACCCCCTGTAAGGTGGCGCCGCACAGCCCCAGCGCGCCGCCGGCCAGCAGGGCCATGGCCACGCGCGGCAGGCGAACCGACCAGACGATCTGCCCAACCACCCCTTCACCGGGCGGCAGCTGGATCAGGGTATGCCCGACGGCGCTCAGGCTTAACGGATACTGGCCGACACCGAGAGAGGCAACGGCGATCGTCAGCGTCATCAGCGCCAGGCAAAGCGGCAACAGCCAGGGACGGGAATTAACGCGCATCGGGTGACCACGTCACACGAAAAAAACGCTGATAGTAATCCCTGGCTTTGCTGTCCACATCGATGTTCTGGTAGCGTGCAGGATAGAGTTTTTTCGCCATCCATAGCTCGCCCAGCGCCAGCGCCTCCGGCATTGGGTATCCCCAGGCTTTGGCGTATTCCGGCATCAGCCAGACGCGATGATGTTGCACCGCATCGATCGTCTGCCACTGCGGGTCGCTCTCTATCTGTTTGACCACCTGCGGATAACGGTCCTGGACGAAGATCACCTGCGGGTTCCACGCCAGGAGCTGCTCCAGCGATACCTGGCGGGCGCCTTTAACGCTCGCTGCCGCCACGTTCAGCGCCCCGGCGTGGGCCATCATCAGTCCGGTGTATTTTCCGGCGCCGTAGGTGTTCAGATCGGGATTGGCCATATAGACCCGCACCCGCTGGTTCTGCGGAATATCGGCCACCGGCGCGTTGGCCTGCTGGCGCGCCGCAAAGGTGTAGTGAATCAGCGCCTCGGCTTCGGGCTGGCGTTCGACGACCTCGCCGATAAGGCGGATCCCCTCCACCAGCCCGGCGTTATAGGCCTGCTCTTCGTCAGCCATGGTAGGGTTCATTTTATTTTTTTCCCCGGCGGCATCGTGGCGCAGCGAGATGGCCACCACCGGGATCCCGGCCTGCTGGATCTGCGCGATCATCGCCGGCGGCGCATAGTTGGCGACGAAAACCACCTGCGGACGTAGCGCCAGCAGGCTTTCAATATTGACCTGGGTGAGATCGCCCGGCGTCGCCAGTTGCGCGATTGTCGGCATAAAGCGGACGAACTGCGGCCCGAGCTGTTTCTTCCAGCTGCTTAAGACGCCGACGATATCCTCGGCGGCATGGAGTTGCACCAGCAGATTGAGCGTCTGATGCTGCAGAACCACTACGCGGGTGACGTGGTCGGGGAGGGTGACCTGGCGACCCAGCTGGTCAGTGACGGTACGGTCGGCGAAGGTCTGGCCGGTGAACAGGCTGGCGCTGAGCAGCGTCAGGCCCAGCAGTAAGGGGTGTTTTGACATGGCGTGGCTCGAGTGGCTTGAAAAATTCGATATATATTAAATTATATAACGATGCCGGGGGCAATAATTGATCGCCTTTCACCCCTTCACGATCAAGGAATGTCGTATAACACCTCTTCATCTTCCATACGGGCTTCTATCTGGCCCGCCACCCTCTGCAGCGCGGAGAGATGCTTCTGCGCCGCCTGCTCAATGGTCATGGCGCTGGCGATATAGACCAGGTTGAGGCAGCCGATGACCCGCTGCTGGCTGCAGACCGGCACGGCGATAGAGGCGATTTTCTCCTCCTGCCGCCAGCCGCGGAAATTTTCGCCATAGCCGTTCTGGCGGGTGCGGGCGAGGATCGCCGCCAGCCGTTCCGATTCGCGAGCCAGCTGATACTCCGCTTCCGGACGGGCGGCGAGCATGCTGAGAATGGCGTCGCGCTCCGCGTCGGGGGCAAAGGCCAGCCACGTCAGACCGGAGGCGGTGAGCAGCAGCGGCAGTCGCCGTCCGACCATCGCCCGGTGAAACGACAGCCGACTGAAGCGGTGGGTGGTTTCGCGCACCACCATGGCGTCGACGTCGAGGGTGGTGATATCCGTCGGCCACTGGACCTCGCGCAGCAGCTCCCCGAGCAGCGGCGTGGCGAGGGCAGAAATCCAATGTTCGTCACGAAATCCGTCGCTCAGCTGGCGGACGTTAATGGTCAGACGAAAGCTGTCATCGGAGCGGCTGCGGCGGACAAAACCTTCCTCCTGCAGCGTCTCCAGCAGCCGGCGCACGGTGGTGCGATGCAGGCCGCTAAACTCCGCCAGCAGGCCGGGCGTCGCGCCGCCGTCGAATTTATTTAACAATTTTAATAACAATAAACCCCGGCTTAATCCGCGCACCGTTTTGTACTCAGTGGCTCCATCATCACGCATAAATCCTTCCTTAAAACACTTTATAAACAGCGATGTGCACCTGGTGCACATTCAGCGATGTTTTGATTGTAGCCGAAAACACCCGCCCTATACTCAGCCCATTATAAAAATACGTTTACACATGATTAACAAATTGCCTGTCAGCCGGGCAGTTTCCGAGTCGTGAGGTCGCTGAGAATGACAACATCTACACCCGATATTCAACCCGCCGTGCAGCATACCGCCCAGGTCGCCATCGCCGGCGCCGGTCCGGTAGGCCTGATGATGGCCAACTACCTTGGCCAGATGGGCATCAGCGTGCTGCTGGTGGAAAAGCTCGACAAACTGATCGATTACCCGCGGGCCATCGGTATTGACGATGAATCGCTGCGGGCGATGCAGGCGGTGGGGCTGGTGGATGACGTGCTGCCGCACACCACGCCGTGGCACGCCATGCGCTTTCTGACCCCGAAGGGCCGCTGCTTTGCCGACATCCAGCCGATGACCGATGAGTTTGGCTGGTCGCGGCGCAATGCCTTTATTCAGCCGCAGGTGGATGCGGTGATGTATCACGGCCTGCAGCGTTTCCCGCAGGTCCGTTGCCTCTTCTCCCGCAAGGTGGAAGCCTTTAGCCAGAGCAGTGACAGTGTCACGTTAAATATCAAAGGACCGGACGGCGAGCGGGAGACGGTGCGCGCTGACTGGCTGGTGGCCTGCGACGGCGGCGCCAGCTTTATTCGCCGCACGCTGAACGTCCCTTTCGAAGGCAAGACCGCGCCGAACCAGTGGATCGTCATCGATATCGCCAACGATCCGCTGGCCACCCCGCACGTCTACCTGTGCTGCGACCCGGTGCGGCCCTACGTTTCCGCCGCGCTGCCCCACGGCGTGCGCCGATTTGAATTTATGGTGATGCCCGGGGAAACCGAAGCCCAGCTCAGCGAGCCGCACAATATGCGCCGTCTGCTGAGCAAAGTGCTGCCGGACCCGGATCGCGTCGAGCTGATCCGCCAGCGGGTCTACACCCATAACGCGCGCCTTGCCGAGCGCTTTCGCATTGACCGGGTGCTGCTGGCCGGCGACGCCGCGCACATCATGCCGGTCTGGCAGGGCCAGGGATACAACAGCGGCATGCGTGACGCCTTCAACCTGGCGTGGAAGCTGGCGCTGGTGGTCAACGGCAAAGCGGGAGAGGCGCTGCTTGACAGCTACCAGCAGGAGCGTCGCGACCACGCGAAGGCGATGATTGACCTGTCGGTCACCGCCGGTCACGTGCTGGCGCCGCCGAAGCGCTGGCAGGGCGCGGCGCGCGATGGCCTCTCCTGGCTGCTGAACTACCTGCCGCCGGTGAAACGTTACTTCCTCGAAATGCGTTTTAAGCCGATGCCGCAGTATCGCGAAGGGGCGCTGCTGACCGACGGCGCAGGCAAAGCCTCGCCGGTGGGCAAAATGTTTATTCAACCGCAGGTGACGCTGGAGAACGGCGAGAGTCTCCTGCTCGATGAGGTTATCGGGGCGAATTTCGCCATTATCGGCTGGGGCTGCAACCCGCAGTGGGGGCTCGACGCCGGGCAGATCGCCCGCTGGCGCGCGATAGGGGTGCGCTTTATCCAGGTCGTGCCGGAGGTGCAGATCCATCGCGAGCAGGATAACGCCCCGGGCACGCTGCGGGTGGGGGATAAGCAAAACCGTCTGAAGAGCTGGTTTGCGCAACATAACACCGCCATCGCCGTGGTCAGGCCGGACCGCTTTGTCGCCGCTCTCGCTATCCCGCAAACCCTCGGCGCGCAGCTGACCGCCCTGGCGGAAAAAATGACCCTTGCGGCCGGGGATACCGGCCACGCTGAAGAGAAGGTGGCCTGATATGCATGCCTATTTACACTGTCTGTCGCACACCCCGCTGGTGGGATTCGTTGACCCGGAGCAGGCGGTCCTCGATGAGGTGAACGGGGTGATTGCCGACGCCCGGCGGCGGATCGCTGAATTCGATCCCGAGCTGGTGGTGCTCTTCGCCCCCGATCACTACAACGGTTTTTTCTATGACGTGATGCCGCCGTTCTGCCTGGGCGTCGGCGCCACCGCCATCGGCGACTTCGCCAGCGCCGCCGGCGACCTGCCGGTGCCCACCGAGCTGGCGGAAGCCTGCGCCCACGCCGTGATCAACAGCGGTATCGACCTGGCGGTGTCGTACAACATGCAGGTGGACCATGGCTTCGCCCAGCCGCTGGAGTTTTTGCTGGGTGGGCTGGATCGCCTGCCGGTGCTGCCGGTGTTTATTAACGGCGTCGCCGCGCCGCTGCCGGGGTTTCAACGCACCCGGCTGCTGGGCGAGGCGATGGGCCGCTTCCTCAACACCCTCAATAAGCGGGTGCTGATCCTCGGCTCTGGCGGGCTTTCGCACCAGCCGCCGGTGCCGGAGCTGGCGAAGGCGGACGCCCATCTGCGCGACCGCCTGCTCGGCAGCGGCAAACAGCTGCCGCCGGACGAACGCGAGCTGCGCCAGCAGCGGGTGATCAGCGCCGCCCGACGGTTTACCGAAGACCAGCGCTCGCTCCATCCCCTCAACCCGGTCTGGGACAACCGCTTTATGAGCCTGCTGGAGCAGGGGCGGCTGAGCGAACTGGACGCGATCGGCAACGACGAGCTGTCGGCGATGGCCGGCAAATCGACGCACGAAATTAAGACCTGGGTGGCCGCCTTTGCCGCGCTATCCGCTTTTGGCCGCTGGCGCAGCGAAGGCCGCTATTACCGGCCGATCCCCGAGTGGATCGCCGGATTCGGCTCGCTGAGCGCCACCACCGAGATTTGATTAACCGGGAGACTAACATGAGCTATCAACCGCAAACCGAAGACGCCACCAGCCGATTCCTCAACGTCGACGAGGGAGGCCGCACGCTGCGCATCCATATCAATGACTGCGGCGACGGGGAAGAGACCGTGGTGATGCTGCACGGCTCCGGGCCGGGGGCCACCGGCTGGGCCAACTTCAGCCGCAACATTGACCCGCTGGTCGAGGCGGGCTATCGCGTGCTGCTCCTGGACTGTCCGGGGTGGGGGAAGAGCGATTCGATTGTCAACAGCGGTTCGCGTTCGGATCTCAACGCCCGCATTTTGAAAAGCGTGGTCGATCAGCTGGGGATCGATAAAGTCCATCTGCTGGGCAACTCGATGGGCGGCCACAGCGCGGTGGCCTTCACCCTGAGCTGGCCGGAGCGGGTGGCGAAGCTGGTGCTGATGGGCGGGGGAACCGGCGGCATGAGCCTGTTCACGCCGATGCCGACGGAGGGCATCAAACTGCTGAACGCCCTGTACCGCGAGCCGACCATTGAAAACCTGAAGAAGATGATGAGCATTTTCGTCTTCGATACCCGTGACCTCACCGACGCGCTGTTCGAGGCGCGGCTGAACAATATGCTGTCGCGCCGCGACCATCTGGACAACTTCGTCAAGAGCCTCGAAGCCAACCCGAAACAATTCCCTGACTTTGGCCCGCGGCTCGGCGAGATCGCTGCGCAAACTCTCATCGTCTGGGGACGCAATGACCGCTTCGTGCCGATGGACGCCGGACTACGCCTGCTCGCCGGGATCGCCGGCTCTGAGCTGCACATTTACCGCGACTGCGGCCACTGGGCGCAGTGGGAACATGCCGACAGTTTTAATCAGCTGGTGCTCAATTTCCTCGCACGGGCTTAAGGAGTGATGATGACTATTTCTCTTGACGCGCTGGCGCAACAGTTGCGCGACGCCGAACGAACCGGCCAGGCGATCGCCCCGCTGCGCGATATCCTCGGCGTCGACAACGCCGACGCCGCCTACGCTATCCAGCGCCTGAACGTGCAGCACCACGTGGCCCATGGCCGACGGGTGGTGGGCCGCAAGGTGGGCCTGACCCATCCCAAAGTGCAGCAGCAGCTGGGGGTCAACCAGCCGGATTTCGGCACCCTGTTTGCCGACATGTGCTACGGCGACAACGCCGATGTGCCGTTTGGCCGCGTGCTGCAGCCCAAGGTGGAGGCCGAGATCGCCCTGGTGCTGAAACATGATCTACCCCATGCCGATACCACTTTTGATGAGCTGTATAACGCCATCGAATGGGTACTGCCGGCGCTGGAGGTGGTGGGCAGCCGCATTCGCGACTGGTCAATCGGCTTTGTCGACACCGTCGCCGATAACGCCTCCTGCGGCCTGTACGTCATCGGCGGCCCGGCGCAGCGACCGGCGGGTCTGGATCTGAAAGCGTGCGCCATGCAGATGACCCGCAACCAGGAGCTGGTCTCCAGCGGCCGGGGCAGCGAGTGCCTGGGGCATCCGCTGAACGCCGCGGTGTGGCTGGCGCGCAAGATGGCCAGCCTCGGCGAACCGCTGCGGGCGGGGGATATCGTGCTGACCGGGGCGTTAGGCCCGATGGTGGCGATTAACGAGGGGGACAGCTTTGTCGCCCATATTGAAGGTATTGGCTCAGTCGCGGCACGCTTCGTCGCCGCCGGAGAAGGACATCGTGATGCGTAAACGTAAAGTCGCCATTATCGGCTCCGGGAATATCGGCACCGATTTAATGATTAAAATTCTGCGCCACGGCCAGCAACTGGAGATGGCGGTGATGGTCGGCATCGATCCGCAGTCGGATGGCCTGGCCCGCGCCCGGCGCATGGGCGTCGCGACCACCCACGAAGGGGTGGGCGGCCTGATGCAGATGGCGGAGTTTGCCGATATCGACTTTGTCTTCGACGCCACCAGCGCCGGCGCGCACGTCAAAAACGACGCCGCGCTGCGCGAAGCGAAGCCAGGGATCCGCGTCATCGACCTGACGCCGGCGGCGATTGGCCCCTACTGCGTGCCGGTGGTCAACCTTGAGGCCAATCTCCACCAGGGCAACGTCAATATGGTGACCTGCGGCGGGCAGGCCACCATCCCGATGGTCGCCGCGGTCTCGCGGGTGGCGAAGGTGCATTACGCGGAGATCGTGGCCTCCATCGCCAGTCAATCCGCCGGGCCGGGGACGCGAGCGAATATTGACGAATTCACTGAAACCACCTCGCAGGCGATTGAAAAGGTCGGCGGCGCGGGCAAGGGCAAGGCGATTATCGTGCTGAACCCGGCGGAGCCGCCGCTGATGATGCGCGATACCGTGTATGTGCTGAGCGAGATGGCGTCCCAGGAGGCGATTGCCGCCTCAATCGCCGAGATGGCGGCGGCGGTGCAGGCTTACGTGCCTGGCTACCGGCTGAAGCAGCAGGTGCAGTTTGAGGTTATCCCCGAGGATAATCCGGTCAACCTGCCCGGCGTGGGCCGTTTTTCCGGACTGAAAACCGCGGTTTACCTCGAAGTGGAAGGGGCGGCGCACTATCTGCCGACGTACGCCGGCAACCTCGATATTATGACCTCGGCGGCGCTGGCGACGGCGGAGAAAATGGCCGGGGCAATGAACAGCGCGGCGGGAGCGACAGCATGAACGGTAAAAAACTCTACATTTCGGATGTGACGCTGCGCGATGGTATGCATGCGATTCGTCACCAGTATTCCCTGGCGCAGGTGCAGCAGATTGCCGGCGCGCTGGATAAGGCGGGGGTGGACTCCATCGAAGTCGCCCACGGCGATGGGCTACAGGGATCGAGCTTCAACTACGGCTTTGGCGCCCACAGCGATATCGCCTGGATTGAAGCGGCGGCGGAGGCGGTCAGCCAGGCGAAAATCGCCACCTTGCTGCTGCCGGGCATCGGCACCCTGCACGACCTGAAAGCCGCGTATCAGGCCGGGGCGCGGGTGGTGCGGGTCGCCACCCACTACAGCGAAGCGGACGTCGCGGCGCAGCATATTGCCTTTGCCCGCGAGCTGGGGATGGACACCGTCGGTTTTCTGATGATGAGCCATATGATCTCCCCGCAGGCGCTGGCGCAGCAGGCGCTGAAGATGGAATCCTATGGGGCGACCTGCATCTACGTGGTGGATTCCGGCGGGGCGATGAACATGAACGACATTCGCGATCGCTTCCGCGCGCTGAAGGCGGTGCTGAAGCCGGAGACCGCCACCGGGATGCATGCCCACCATAACCTGAGCCTCGGGGTGGCTAACTCTATCGCCGCGGTGGAAGAGGGCTGCGACCGGATCGACGCCAGCCTGGCCGGGATGGGGGCGGGGGCGGGCAATGCGCCGCTGGAGGTATTTATTGCCGCCGCCGACAAGCTCGGCTGGCGGCATGGCACCAACCTCTACGCGCTGATGAATGCCGCCGACGAGCTGGTGCGGCCGCTGCAGGACCGCCCGGTGCGCGTCGACCGCGAAACGCTGGCGCTGGGCTACGCCGGGGTCTACTCCAGCTTCCTGCGCCACAGCGAAGCGGCGGCGGCGCGCTATGGCCTCAGCGCGGTGGATATTCTCGTCGAGCTGGGCAAACGGCGGATGGTCGGCGGCCAGGAGGATATGATCGTCGACGTCGCGCTGGATCTGCTTAACCGCCAAAAATAACAACGGGCGGCTGACCATGCATCAGCCGCCCATCACCTGCTCCGTTTGTCCGGCTATCGCAAAGGTACCCTATGACCAAGATAACGACCGCAAACTCCTCGCGCCTGGTGGTCACCATCGGGCTCTGTTTTATGGTGGCCCTGATGGAGGGGCTGGATCTGCAGGCGGCGGGGATCGCCGCCGTCGGCATGGCGCAGGCCTTTGCGCTGGATAAAATGCAGATGGGCTGGATCTTCAGCGCCGGGATCCTCGGCCTGCTGCCCGGCGCGCTGGTGGGCGGCATGCTGGCGGACCGCCACGGGCGCAAACGCATCCTGCTGGGCTCGGTGCTGCTGTTTGGCCTGTTCTCGCTGGCCACCGCGGTGGCCTGGAGCTTCCCGACGCTGCTGCTGGCGCGCCTGCTCACCGGCGTCGGGCTGGGGGCGGCATTGCCGAACCTGATTGCCTTAACCTCGGAAGCCGCTGGCCCGCGTTTTCGCGGCCGGGCGGTGAGCCTGATGTACTGCGGGGTGCCCATTGGCGCCGCGCTGGCGGCGGCGCTGGGGTTCTCTGGCCTTGCCGCGGCCTGGCAGACCATCTTCTGGATTGGCGGCGTGGTTCCGCTGCTGCTGATCCCGCTGCTGATGCGCTGGCTGCCGGAATCGCAGGCGTTTCAACGCGTGGAGAACAGCGTGCCGCTGCGCACCCTGTTTGCCCCGGGGCATGCCGCCGCCAAGCTGCTGCTGTGGCTGGGCTATTTCTTTACTCTGCTGGTGGTCTATATGCTGATCAACTGGCTGCCGATGCTGCTGGTAGGCCAGGGATTCAGCGCCAGCCAGGCGGCGGGAGTGATGTTCTCTCTGCAGATCGGCGCCGCCTGCGGCACCCTGCTGCTGGGGGCGCTGATGGATAAGCTTACTCCGTTGCGCATGTCGCTGCTGATATACAGCGGCATTCTGGCGTCGCTGCTGGCGCTGGGCAGCGCATCGTCGCTGAGCGGGATGCTGCTGGCGGGGTTTGTCGCCGGGCTGTTCGCCACCGGCGGCCAGAGCGTGCTCTACGCGCTGGCGCCGCTCTTCTATCCCGCGGCGATCCGCGCCACCGGGGTCGGCACCGCCGTGGCGGTGGGACGCCTGGGGGCGATGAGCGGTCCGCTGCTGGCCGGCAAGATGCTGGCCCTCGGCACCGGCACCGTCGGGGTGATGGCGGCCTCAGCGCCGGGCATTGTGCTGGCCGGCGTGGCGGTGTTCTGGCTGATGCATCGCCAGCAGCGCGCGGCCATTGTCTGAAGCCTGTCCGGCGGTCCGGCGAAAAAATGCCGGGCCGCCGCCTTGCCTCTGCGCGTGCCCTGGCCTAAGGTAAGACATCATTCTCTGTCGCTAATCGTCTCTATGGCTTACCGCTCCCGCTTGCTCGACGCTATCCCTGGCATCCGCCACGCGTTTCTCGATGTCCACGAAACCGCCGCCTTTCCCTATGCCGAAATGGCGCCGGTGAAGCTGGTCCATGGCAATGAGGTTCATCATTATCAGCAGCCGCTGCCGACGCGCCCGCATGCCGACGCGGTGTTTACCGCCGTCGCCGGGCAAAAGGTGGGGGTGGTAACCGCCGACTGCCTGCCGATACTGATCGCCTCGCGCGACGGTCGCTTCATCTGCAGCGTGCATGCCGGCTGGCAGGGGCTGGCCAGCGGCATTATCGACAACAGTCTGGCGACTTTTCGCCAGCAGGGGGCGGCGCTGGCCGATCTGGTCATCGCCGTGGGGCCGCATATTCACCCTTGCTGTTACGAAGTCTCCGCCGGATTTTATCAGCAACTGCTGGACCAGCC
This sequence comes from Klebsiella sp. JB_Kp042, assembly GCF_040065275.1. Taxonomy (NCBI): domain Bacteria; kingdom Pseudomonadati; phylum Pseudomonadota; class Gammaproteobacteria; order Enterobacterales; family Enterobacteriaceae; genus Klebsiella; species Klebsiella sp. JB_Kp042. The sequence goes on along the minus strand of NZ_JBEAJL010000099.1, from coordinate 10,009 downwards.
CGGCGGTGACCGGGTGGCCCGGCACCGCCAGCGGCTGTTCCATTCCCGTTCTGGCCCGGTCAGCGATCCGCTCAAAGCCGCGGCGCGCGGCAGCGATAATCTGTGGTTTGATCTGCGCGCTTTCGCTGAGGCGATCTTCGCAGAGGCGGGGGTGGCGTCAACGAGCGTTGAATGGCTGGGGAGCTGCACCTATTGCACGCCGCAGTCGCTGGGCTCCTACCGGCGCCGGACCCATTTTCCGGCGCCGAAGAGCTTTCAGTACTCGTGGATCATGCGTGAGGCCTGAGTCGCGCTGGCGTTAGATCACCTGAAAACCGTGGGTGCCGTCGCGGGCCAGCTGATCCACCAGGCCGTACTCCCACTCCAGATAGGCCTGCATGGCCTCTGCGGAATTATCGGTCCCTTCATAGGGACGGCGATAGCGGTCCCGGCGCTCGACAGCGAGGCCGGCGACGCCATGGGCCAGCGGCAGACCGGCGGCGATCCATGCCAGCGTCCCGCCGCGCAATACCTGTACCGGCTTACCGGTTAAGGCCGCCACCTCGGGCACCGCGTAGCGGGCCAGCAGGCTGCTGCCGCAGGTCACCACGTAACGTTGAGCGGGAGGGAGCGCTTCCAGGGCCTGGCGCAGCTGCGAGCGCGTCAGCCACCATGCGCCGGGGATATGGCGGGCGACAAAGTTGGCGCTGGTGGTGAAATCGAGCACCACTGTACCGGGGTCGTCCAGCTGTTGCGCCAGCTGCGCCGGGCTTATCTCCGCCGCCTGCGGGGCGGGGGGCACTTCGGCGGCCGGTACCCCGCGCTCGCTCAGCTGGCTGGCCGACAGCGCGCTCAGCCGCGCCGTCTCCCAGCCCATCTGCGCCAGCCACGAGCCGGTTATCGCCGCCCGGACGCCATCGTCATCCAGTAGCACGATTCGCGCCCCTCGTACGCTGGCGAAGTGATCGGTCTCCTGCACCAGCTGGCCGCCTGGCGCGCTCAGGCTGCCAGGATAGTGGCCCGCCGCGTACTCCTCAGGGCTGCGCACATCAAACAGGAAGGTGGTGCGGTCGCTCTGCTGCAGCCAGCGTTGCAGGGTCGCCTCATCGATGACCGCCACCCCGGCCCGTTCGGCGAGATGCGCCACCTCGGCGGCCCGGGCGCCAGAGGCGCGGGCGGAGGGATCGTATTGCCGCTGCTGCTGGTGCGCCAGCGTCTGGCCGGCCAGCGTCCAGCCGATAGTGCCATTGCGCAGGGCATGGACCGGGTTCGGCACGCCGGCGTTGATCAGCGACTGGGTGCCGATGATGCTGCGGGTGCGTCCGGCGCAGTTGACGATCACCGGCGTTTGCGGGGAGGGCGTCAGGCTCTCCACCCGCAGGGCCAGCTCGCCGCCGGGCACGCTGATGCTGCCGGGGATGCTCATGGTCTGGTACTCGTCGAAGCGCCGGGCGTCGACGATCACCACCTCCTGTCGGCTGTCGATGAGCGCCTGAACCTCCCGGGCGCTGAGCGACGGCGTGTGACGCACGCTTTCCACCAGCTCGCCAAAGGCTTTACTGGCGGAGTTGACGTCCTGAAACAGCTCGCCGCCGCTGCGGCGCCAGCCGGCGAGACCCTCGGCCAGCAGGGCCACATCCTGATAGCCCCAGGTCCGCAGTCGTTCGACGGCGATCTCCGCCAGCCCTTCGCCATTGTCGTAGACGGTGATCGGGGTGGTGAAGCGCGGTATCCGCCGGCGCACCTCCAGCTCCAGTTTGCTGAGCGGCAGATTGACGGCAAACAGCGGATGAGCGGTGGCGAAATCGGCCTCTTCACGGACGTCGATGAGCGCCAGTTCACGACGGTCGAGCAGCGCCTGGCGGATCCCGGCGGCCTGTCGGTAAGCGTAAGTGGACATAATGGTTATCCTTGGTGTTCGCGGGAGGGATCCCAGATGTTGGGCACATGGCGGTTGGCGTAGCCGGAGATAAACGGTTTTTGCTGGCCTTCCGGGGTATACACCGCGCGCTTCACCGCGCCGATGTTGCCGCCGTAAACATGAATGCTGATGGAGACGCGGTCCGCCAGCGCATTGCTGACGCGATGAATATCGCCATCGTCAACGGAGACTTTCTCCACCTGACCTGCCTGCAGGAGCGTGGCGGCGCCCAGCGGCCGCGGTATGCCGTCTGCATCCAACTGGTAGCGTTGATTCTCCTCCGCGCCGCGCAGCATACCAATGGCCCCCCATACCCGGTGGTCATGGATCGGCGTCGCCTGTCCCGGCCCCCAGACGAAGCTGACGATCGAGAAGCGCTCCCCGGAGTCGGCATGCAGCAGATACTGCTGGTAATGGTGCGGGTGCGGCAGGGTGTACTCTTCCGGCAGCCAGTCGTCGTGACGTACCAGCGCCGCCAGCCGTTGGGCCACGGCGTCAAGCAGCGGCGCGGTCTGGTGGTGTTCACGGTGCAGGCGATCAACCTCATGAATAAAATGGCGTAATTTTTCCAGTCGTGGTCCAGTCATGTGCGGTTCCTGTCAGAGGGACTGGTCAAAACGCTAACAGAGGCGTTAATATTATTTAAATGCAATTTACGCATATATTAATATGCAAATTACACATAAGGATCCTATGCGCATCGACGATATTGACGCTCTGCTGGCCACGGTGCAGTTTTCTTCCCTCAATCAGGCGGCGGACTATCTGGGGATCACCCAGTCGGCTATCACCCGGCGCCTGCAGCGTCTGGAGCAGGAGCTGAACGTCACGCTGTTGGCGCGTCAGACCCGCCCGCTGACCCTGACCGCCGCCGGTCAGCGGGTGTACGAGCAGTGCCTGAGCATTAAGCGCGAGACGAAAAAGCTCTACAGCCTGTTGGATCCGGAAGGCGAGCCGCGCGGCGCGCTGCGTCTCGGCGTACCGCAGAGTATCAGCGAGATCGCGCTGCCGGCGGCGCTGGCGGCGCTGAGCCAGCAGTTTCCCGCACTGTCCCCGCAGGTCGCCTGCGGCTGGAGCGGAGAGCTGCAGCGCCGGTTGGAAAACGGCGAACTGGACGGCATGCTGGCGATGGGCCCCGCCCAGCAGACCTTCGCCGAGGGCTACAGCGGGCGGCTGCTGTGTCCCCTGGAGGTGGTGCCGATTGCCGCCCGGCGTCTGAATCTGCGGGCGTCGTCGCTGCGGGAGTGCGTCGAACAGGGCTGGATCCTTAACCCCGACGGCTGTGGACTACGCGCCGGGCTCATCCGCGAGCTGCAAAGCCAGGGTCTGCGCCTGAAGCTTAACGTTGAGAGCGCGGGCGCCCAGCTGCAGATGGCGCTGGTGGCGCAGGGACTGGGGCTGGGGCTGGTGCCGCGGGCGGCGCTGGCGGCCAGCCCGTGGCGTGACGAGCTCGAGGTCGTCAACCTCAGCGACTTTCAGCCTGCGGTGTCGCTGTGGCTGATCCACGCCCGGTATCTGGCAAACTTGCAGTCGCCGCTGACCTTTTTCGCCAGCAAAGTGGTGCAGCAGCTGACAGTATCCGACTGAAAGCACTATGTATTTTTGTTTAATGCCAGTCTTGCATATTAAGATATGATAAAAATGCATTTTGTTCATTAACACACCCTGTATAGGGTAATGACCAGCGCCGCCGTCGCGGCCACTCCATTACCCTGACGCAAGGAGTTGTTCATGAGCATTCAGTTTCTCGGCATGATTGGCCATCGCCTCTCTTCCGAAACGATTGCCCCGGTGGGGCCGATCTTTGACCGCGACTATATCGTTCGCTTTGCGCAAACCCATGAAGCCGCCGGGTTCGATCACCTGCTGGTGGGTCACTGGTCCGATCAACCCGACGGCTTTCTGGTGACCGCCCTGGCCGGACTGTCGACGCAGAAAATTCAGTACCTGCTGGCCCATCGCCCCGGTTTTGTCTCGCCGACCCTTGCCGCGCGCAAATTCGCCACCCTTGAGCATCTGCTGGGGGGCCGGCTGGCGGTGCATATCATCAGCGGCGGCAATGACGCCGAGCAGCGCCGGGACGGCGATTACCTCGATCACGACCAGCGCTATGCCCGCACCGACGCCTTCCTTGACGTCGTACGCCGGGTGTGGACCAGTGAGCAGCCGGTAGATATTCACAACGATTTTTATCAGGCCGAACAGGCCTGGTCAGCCATTCGTCCGCTGCAAAAGCCGCATCTTCCCATCTACTTCGGCGGTTCGTCGGAAGCGGCCATCGCTGTCGCCGGCAAACACGCCGACGTCTTCGCCCTGTGGGGCGAGTCGCTGGCGCAAACCGGCGAGACCATCCAGCGCGTGCGCGCCGAAGCGGCGAAACACCAGCGTGATATTGGCTTCAGCGTCTCGTTCCGGCCGATTATCGCCGACAGCGAAGCCGAGGCCTGGGAGAAAGCCGAGCATATCCTGCACGTCGCCACCGAGCAGGCGGCGCAGCGCGGGGGCGGGTTCAAGGCCAAACCGGACAGCATCGGCGCCCAGCGGCTGCGGGCCACCGCCGCGCAGGGCAGAGTGGTGGACAAACGCCTGTGGACCGGCATCGCCCAGCTGGTGGGCGGCGGGCATAACTCCACCGCGCTGGTAGGCACCCCGGAGCAGGTGGCCGATGCGCTGCTCGACTACTACGACCTCGGGGTGCGCAACTTCCTGATCCGCGGATTCGACCCGCTGAACGATGCGGCAGACTACGGCCGGGCGCTGCTGCCGATCGCTCGTGAAAAAGCCGCGCGTCGTGCGGTGGCGGAGCGCGCATCGTGATCCATCCTGAGCGCGACGACTGGGCGCAGCAGCTGACGGCGGTACGCCAACAGATGGCGGAGCAGGCGGCCAGTCTTGACGCCAGCGGCGACTTTCCCTGGCGCAATATCGACCCGCTGCGCGCGAGGGGCTGGTTAAGCCTCGCCGTGCCGCGTGCATACGGCGGCGCGGGCGCCAGCCTGGCCCAGCTGCAGCAGGCCATCGCCGCCATCGCCTGGGGTGAGCCGGCGACGGCGCTGATCGTCTGCATGCAGTATCTGCACCATTTGCGGCTGGCGGAAAACGACGCCTGGCACGCGCCGCTGCGCCAGCAGGTTTTTCATGATGCCGTCGAACACGGCGGCCTGATCAACAGTCTGCGCGTTGAGCCGGATCTGGGCTCCCCGGCGCGCGGCGGCCTGCCGGACACCGTGGCGAGCCGCCGCGCGGACGGCTGGGACATCAACGGCCATAAAATCTATACCACCGGCATTGAAGGGCTGCGCTGGCTGGCGGTATGGGCGAGAAGCGATGAGAACCCGCCGCGGGTGGGCACCTGGCTGGTGCCTGGCGACAGCCCGGGAATTAGCGTGGTGAAAAGCTGGGATCACGCCGGGATGCGGGCTACCGGCAGCCATGAGGTGATTTTTCGCCACGTGCGGCTGGCGGCAGAGCACGCGGTGGATGTCTGGCCGGTCGATGCGCCACCCGCCGCTCAGGCGGAACCGTTGCGCCTGTTCGCCAACCGACAGACGGCATTGCTGGCGGCGATCTATGACAGCATCGCCCGCGCCGCTCACGACTGGCTGGTGAGGTGGCTGGCGGGGCGGGTGCCCGCGGGTCTCGGCCATCCGCTTTCCCGCCTGCCGCGGGTGCAGGAGAAGGTCGGGCAGATCGCCGAACTGCTGTTGGTTAACCGCAGCCTGCTGGAGCAGGCCGCCGCGCTGCGCTTCTCCGCCATCGAGGCCAACCTGGCGAAAGTCACTATCACCGACAACGCCATTCAGGCGGTGAATATCGCGCTCGAGCTGACCGGCAATCATGGCCTCAGCCGACAAAACCCGCTGGAACGCCACTACCGCAATGTGCTCTGCGGCCGGGTGCATACCCCGCAGAGCGACAGCGCCTGGCTGGCAGCCGGCCACTTCGTCTTTCAATCACAAGGATAATCACGATGCGTCTATCATTCTCAGGCCGGGTGGCGGCAGCGCTGATGCTGCTGGCGCTGGGCGGTTACGCGACGGCGCAGGAGCGGCTTACCCTGCGCATCGCCGATCAAAAAGGCGGCATGCGTTCGCAGCTGGAGGCGGCCAACGCCCTGCAAAACCTCCCCTACGACATTAAGTGGGCCGAATTTCCGGCCGCCGCGCCGCTGGCGGAAGCCCTTAACGCTGGCGCGGTGGACGCGGGGATCATCGGCGATGCGCCGCTGCTCTTCGCCCTGGCTAACGGCGCGCCGGTAAAAGCGATCGCCGTGGACAAAAGCAACCCGGCGGGGACCGCGGTGCTGGTTTCTCCCGGCAGCGCGATAAAAACCGCCGCCGGGTTAAAAGGCAAGCGCATTGCCACGGGTAAAGGGTCGATTGGCCATTTCGTGGCGCTGAAAGCGCTCGAGCAGGCGGGGATTTCACCGAAGGAGGTGCAGTGGGTGTTCCTCGGTCCGGTTGACGCCAAAGTGGCGCTGCTTAACGGTTCGGTGGACGCCTGGGCGACCTGGGAGCCCTACACCACCCAGATGGTGAAGACCAACGAGGGGCAGATCCTGGTGAGCGGCAAAGGGCTGCTGCCGGGGAATACCTTCCTTGCGGCAACGGATTCAGCGCTTAACGATCCGCAAAAGCGCGCCGCGCTGCAGGATTATCTCCAGCGCCTGGTCGGCGCCGAACGCTGGGCCTACGCCAATCTCGACAGCTACGGCAAAACGCTGGGGGAGATCATCCGCTTCCCGGCGGAGATCGCCCGCGCGCAGTTTGCCAACCGCCAGTCGCAGTGGCAGTCGCTGGCGGAGGAAACGGTGACCCAGCAGCAGGCGACGGCGGACTTTTATCTCGCCAACGGCCTGATCCGCACCCGGCTGGACGTGAAGCCGACCTTTGACCCCAGCTTTAGCGTGCCCGCCGGGCCGGCCCACGCGGAGGTAACGCCATGACCCCGTCCGCTTTTTCCCGTCGTCGTTTTTTAAAGCTAAGCGGTGGCCTGGCGCTGGCCGGGGTTTCCCTGCCGCTGTGGGCTCACGATATGGCGGAGATGGCCAGCGGCGATGCTCATCCGGCGCTGCGCCTGCCGCAGCCGTACAAGATCAAGCTGGCGATCAACAAAAGCGCGGTTTGCCTCGCGCCGGTCGCCGTCGCCGAGCAGCAGAAGATTTTCAGTAAATATAACCTCGACGTTGAGTTGGTTAACTTCGGCAACTCCACCGATGTGCTGCTGGAGGCGATCGCCACCGGCAAGGCCGACGCCGGGGTGGGGATGGCGCTGCGCTGGCTGAAGGCGCTGGAGCAGGGCTTTGACGTCAAGCTCACCGCCGGGACCCATGGCGGCTGCCTGAACCTGCTGACGGCCAAAGCGTCACCGTTCAACGGCCTTGAGAGCCTGAAAGGGCAAACCATCGGCGTCACCGACATGGCCGGGCCGGATAAAAACTTCTTCGCCATCCTGCTTAAGCGCCACGGTATCGATCCGATAAGCGACGTGCAGTGGAAAGTCTACCCGGCGGATCTGCTCAGCGTGGCGCTGGATAAGCGCGAGATCGCCGCCATCAGCGGCAGCGAGCCGTTCAGCTATCGGCTGCTGGAGACCGGCAAGTATCAGCTGATCGCCAGCAATATGACCGGGGACTATGCCAATCTGAGCTGCTGCGTGCTGGGGGTGAGCGGGAGCCTGGCGCGGGACCATAAACCGGCCGCCGCGGCGCTCACCCAGGCAATCCTTGAAGCGCACAGCTATGCCGCCGAACACCCGGAAAGCGTGGCGCAATCTTTCCTCGCCCATGCGCTCAACACCAGTGAAGCGGAGGTAAGCGGCATTCTGCACGGACAGGGGCACGGCCACCACGCGGTGGGGGAGGCGTTCGTGAAAGAGCTGACGCAGTATGCGGTCGACCTGCAGCGGGTGCAGGTGATCAAACCGGGCACCGATCCCCATCAGTTTGCGGAGAGTATCTATGCCAACGTATTCGCCTGAGCAGGCGCTGGCGCGCCCAACCGGCCGCACGCCGCTGTGGGGAGAAGGGCTGCTGGCCGCCGTGCTGTGGCTGCTGGGCGGTCTGTTCACCCTGGCCTGGCCCGATGCCGGGCGGCGCTGGCCGTTTAGCGAGGGCTGGGCGCTGGCGCAGTTCGCCTTCGGCGGCGGCTTGCTACTGCTGGCGCTGAGCTATCGCTACTGGCGAGCGCGCGGCGCGCGCGTTCTGCATGCCGGCAAGTGGCTGGCGCTGCTGCCGGTGCTGTTCGCTGCCTGGGAAGGGCTGACCGCCAAGAGCGGCGTGCTGCCGGTGCCGTTTTTCGCGCCGCCGCAGGCGCTGATTGAGGTGCTGCACGACGACTTGCCGCGTCTGCTCGACAGCCTGCTGCACTCCCTGGGGCTGCTGGGGCTTGGGGTGCTGCTCGGCACCAGCAGCGGGTTCGTCACCGGTCTGGCCATTGGCTGGTCGCAACGGATAGGCTATTGGGTCCATCCGGTGTTACGCCTGCTGGGGCCGGTGCCGTCCACCGCGCTGCTGCCGCTGTGCCTGTTTATCTTTCCGTCAAGCTTCGGCGCCAGCGTGTTTTTGATTGCGCTGAGCACCTGGTTCCCGGTCACGGTGCTGACCTGGTCCGGGGTCATCGGCATTGACAAGGCGTGGTACGACGTGGCGCGGACGCTCGGCGCCAGCCAGCGTTTCCTGATCCTGCGGGTAGCGATCCCCGCCGCGCTGCCGAACGTCTTTGTCGGCCTGTTTATGGGGCTTGGCGCGTCGTTTTCGGTGCTGATTGTGGCTGAAATGGTCGGGGTGAAGTCGGGGATCGGCTTCTACCTTCAGTGGGCCCAGGGCTGGGCGGCCTATCCCAATATGTACGCCGCGCTGCTGGTGATGGCCTTGCTGTGCTCCGGCCTGATCAGCGGATTATTTATGCTGCGCGATAAGCTGCTGAGCTGGCAGCGGGGAGGGATGCAATGGTAACCGCGACGTCAGGTTCGCAGACGATAGCGCGCGGCGCGGCGGTATCGATAAACCATCTTCATCACGCGTTTACGCTCGGCAAACAGGCGGTGCCGGTGCTGGAGAATATCAGCCTGCAGCTGCGGCCAGGGGAAAGCGTGGCGCTGCTGGGCCCTTCCGGCTGCGGTAAATCCACCCTGCTGCGGCTGCTGGCCGGGCTGGAAGCCCCGCAGAACGGACAGATGCAGTTCGACGGCGCGCCGCTCGGCGCTCCGGGGCCGGAGCGCATACTGGTGTTTCAGGACCCGACGCTCTATCCCTGGCTGACGGTGCGGCAGAACGTGCTGCTGGGCCCGCAGGCGCAGGGCAAAAGGGGGCTGGAAGCAAAGGCCGACGCGCTGATTGACCGCATCGGGCTGCAGGCCTTCAGCGAGGCGTGGCCGCGGCAGCTGTCAGGGGGGATGGCGCAGCGCGCCGCGCTGGCGCGCGCGCTGTTGAACGAGCCGCGCCTGCTGCTGCTCGACGAGCCGCTGGGCAAGCTGGACTCGCTGACCCGCATCAGCATGCAGCGGGAGCTGATCGCCCTCTGGCAGCAGCAGGGGTATACCAGCCTGCTGGTGACTCACGATATCGAAGAGGCGCTGCTGCTGTGCGAGCGGGTGCTGGTGATGTCGCCGCGTCCGGGGCGGATTATCGCCGAGTTCGCGCTGCCGCTGGCCTTTCCCCGCCACCGCGATAACCCGCAGCTGCTGCAGCATCGTCAGGATATATTGCGCATCCTCGGCCAGGAGGAGGACTGGTAGGGTAAACGCACTCCCCGGTGGCGGCTGCGCCTTATCGGGCCTGCGAACTCGAGAGGAAGGGGGAAGACCGCAGGCCGGTGCAAGCGCAGCGCCGCCCGGCAATGGGTATCCGGCGCCATGCGCCACGATTTTGCCCGGTGTCGGCTGCGCCTTACCGGGCCTGGGAACTCGAGAGGAAGGGGAAGGACCGCAGGCCGGTGCAAGCGCAGCGCCGCCCGGCAATGGACATCCGGCGCCATGCGCCACGATTTTGCCCGGTGGCGGCTGCGCCTTACCGGGCCTACGAGCTCCACAGAAGGGGAAGGACCGTAGAACGTAGGCCGGTGCAAGCGCAGCGCCGCCCGGCAATGGACATCCGGCGCCATGCGCCAC
>NZ_JBEAJL010000098.1:0-165843 GCF_040065275.1 Klebsiella sp. JB_Kp042 | reverse complement strand
AGTCCGGGCACCACTATTTAAAGAACCCGCCCAAAAGGCGGGTTTTTGCTTTTCTACATCCGGACTCTCCATCGAACTGCGTTAACCCGTGATTTCCCTGCTGCGCTTTTCTCCTGGCCAGCCCGCTGCCACTTAACGGCAAGCGCAGGCTTGTTCCCCATAGAATCTTTTCGCAAATACATTGCCAGATATCAGATAACACGCTGATTAAAATCGCCTTTTTGTCGCCAAAAGCGGCTAAAAACGCCCTTTTCTGGCAATCGATCCGCCCAGGCGGCTACCCTGCTTTCCCTCCGGATGGCTGAATAGCATCTTATATTCCATTTTGCGCTAAATGACAGAGAAATATTCTTTAAATAACCGATTTCACAGACCTACCATGCAAAAATATCTTAAACGAGTGGGTAAATGGTTATGTCACTGTTTCATTCCGTGAGCGACCTGATCGGTCATACTCCCCTGCTCCAGTTGCACAAACTGGATACCGGCCCCTGCAGTCTGTTTTTAAAACTGGAAAATCAGAATCCGGGCGGCTCAATTAAAGATCGGGTTGCGCTGTCGATGATTAACGAAGCCGAGCGCCAGGGAAAACTGGCGCCCGGCGGGACAATTATCGAAGCCACCGCCGGCAATACCGGCCTCGGCCTGGCGCTGATTGCGGCGCAGAAAAATTACCGCCTGATCCTGGTGGTGCCGGACAAAATGAGCCGCGAGAAAATTTTTCACCTGCGGGCGCTGGGCGCGACGGTGCTGCTCACCCGCTCCGACGTCAATAAAGGCCACCCGGCCTACTACCAGGATTATGCCCGCCGCCTTGCCGATGAAACGCCGGGGGCTTTTTACATCGACCAGTTTAACAACGACGCTAATCCGCTGGCGCACGCTACCTCCACCGCGCCGGAACTTTTCCAGCAACTGGAGGGCGACATAGACGCCATCGTCGTCGGCGTTGGCTCCGGCGGCACGCTGGGCGGGCTTCAGGCCTGGTTTGCAGAACATTCGCCGAAAACGGAATTTATCCTCGCCGATCCGGCGGGCTCGATCCTTGCCGATCAGGTTGATACCGGACGCTACGGCGAAACGGGATCCTGGCTGGTCGAAGGGATTGGAGAAGATTTCATCCCGCCGCTGGCCAGGCTGGAAGGGGTGCATACCGCCTATCGCGTCAGCGACCGCGAAGCGTTCCACACCGCGCGCCAGCTGCTGCAGGTCGAGGGGGTACTGGCCGGCTCCTCCACCGGCACCCTGCTCAGCGCCGCGCTGCGCTACTGCCGGGCGCAAAGCCGTCCGAAGCGGGTGGTGACCTTCGCCTGCGACAGCGGCAATAAATACCTGTCAAAAATGTTCAACGACGACTGGATGCGCCAGCAGGGGCTGATCGCCCGCCCCGAACAGGGCGATCTCAGTGATTTTATCGCCCTGCGCCATGACGAAGGCGCCACCGTCACGGCCGCGCCGGACGACACCCTGGCCGCAGTATTTACCCGCATGCGGCTGTATGACATCTCCCAGCTGCCGGTGCTGGAGGATGGCCGCGTGGTCGGCATCGTCGATGAGTGGGATTTGATCCGCCACGTAAGGGGCGATCGCCAACGCTTCTCTCTGCCGGTCAGTGAAGCGATGAGCCGCCATGTTGAAACTCTCGATAAGCGTGCGCCAGAGAGCGAACTGCAGGCCATTCTCGATCGCGGTCTGGTGGCAGTGATCGCTGACAACGCGCGTTTTCTTGGCCTGGTCACCCGCAGCGATGTACTGACCGCCTGGCGTAACCGAGTCGCACAATAAGGAATTTTTTATGTCATCTATCCACACCCTGAGCGTACATAGCGGAACCTTCACCGACAGCCACGGCGCAGTGATGCCGCCGATTTACGCCACCTCCACTTTTGCTCAGCCGGCGCCGGGGCAGCATACCGGCTATGAATATTCCCGTAGCGGAAACCCTACCCGCCACGCGCTGGAGACGGCGATCGCCGACCTGGAAAACGGCACGCGCGGCTACGCGTTCGCCTCCGGGCTTGCCGCCATCTCCACCGTGCTGGAGCTGCTGGATAAGGACAGCCACCTGGTGGCGGTCGATGATGTGTATGGCGGCACTTACCGCCTGCTGGAAAACGTTCGCCGCCGTAGCGCTGGTCTGCAGGTGAGCTGGGTGAAACCCGACGACCTGGCGGGGATTGAAGCGGCGATCCGCCCCGATACGCGCATGATCTGGGTGGAGACGCCCACCAACCCGCTGCTGAAGCTGGCGGATCTCAGCGCCATCGCCGCCATCGCGCGCCGCCATAACCTGATCAGCGTCGCCGATAACACTTTCGCCTCGCCGGCGATCCATCGCCCGCTGGAGCATGGGTTTGATATTGTGGTCCACTCCGCGACCAAGTACCTCAACGGCCATTCCGATGTCGTCGCCGGCCTGGCGGTGGTTGGCGATAACGCTGAGCTCGCGGAAAAGCTTGGCTACCTGCAGAATGCGGTAGGCGGTGTACTCGACCCGTTCAGCAGCTTCCTGACGCTACGCGGCATCCGCACCCTGGCGCTGCGGATGGAGCGCCACAGCGCGAACGCGCTGCAGCTCGCCGAATGGCTGGAACAGCAGCCGGAGGTGGAGCGAGTCTGGTTCCCCTGGCTGGCCTCGCACCCGCACCATCAGCTGGCGCGCCAGCAAATGGCCCTGCCCGGCGGCATGATTTCCGTCGTGGTGAAGGGCGATGACGGTTACGCCGAACGCATTATCAACAAGTTGCGCTGGTTCACCCTTGCGGAGAGTCTGGGCGGCGTGGAGAGCCTGGTGAGCCAGCCCTTCAGCATGACCCACGCCTCGATCCCGCTGGAGAAGCGCCTGGCGAACGGCATCACGCCGCAGCTGATCCGCCTGTCGGTCGGGATCGAAGATCCTCACGATCTGATTGCCGACTGGCAGCAGGCGCTACGGGAGGAGTAATTATTCCGACGCGCGGGTCGTCGCCAGCGCGTCGGCCATTCCCTGCTGAAGGTGGGCGATAAACTGCGTCAGCTTCGGCAGGGGCCGGCGATCCTGACGCCAGAGCAGATGTACAGGCCTCGGCTGTGGGGTCCACGCCTCCAGCACCCGCATCAGGCTGCCGCTGGCCAGCGCATCGGCCAGCAGCACCTCCGGCTGCATCAGCAGCCCGGCCCCGGCGATCGCCGCCTGGCGCAGCGCATAGCCATCGTTGCAGCGCAAAACCGCATCGCGCTTCCAGCGCACTTCTCCCTCCATGCCCGGCAGCCGCCACTCGTTGCGCGCGGTCCAGACCGTATGGGACAGGCAGAGATGATCGGCGAGATCTTCCGGCGTCCCTGGCGTTCCGTAACGCGCCAGATAAGCCGGCGCGGCGCAGATCACCATCCGATAGGGCGCCAGATAGCGGGCCACCAGATCCTCCTGATGGATCTCGCCAATGCGGATCGCCAGATCGAAACCTTCATCCACCAGATCGACCATCCGGTTGGTCAGATCCAGTTCCACCCGGACCGCTGGCCAGGCCTGCAGAAAGGTGGCGGTCAGGGGAGCGATCACGCTGGCGCCGAACGAGGTGGGCGCGCTCACCCTCAGGGTGCCGGCGGGCGCCAGCCGCAGCCGCTCAACGGCGCTTTCGGCGATGGAGACCTGCTCCATCACCCGTTTTGCTTCGTCAAAATAGACCCGCCCGGCGTCGGTGAGGCTCTGGCGTCGGGTGTTACGCTCCAGCAGACGCGTCGCCAGCTGGGTTTCCAGCTGGGCGATGTATTTCCCGACCATTACCGCCGACAGCCCCAGGCGCGACGCCGCCCCGGTAAAGCTGCCGCACTCCACCACGGCAATAAACGTCTCCATCCCTCGCAGCTTATCCATATTGCTAACCTCTGGTTAGTAATGTTCTAACTTTTAGCCAGTTTATCCGATATCCGTTTTATTAAAGAATAGGCTTTCACCTCACCAGGAGTCAGCCATGAAAATTATCGTTATCGGTGCCAGCGGCACCATTGGTCGCGCGGTCAGCGAAGAACTGGGCCAGAGACATGACGTTATCCGCGTCGGCCGCACCCGGGGGGATTATCAGGTGGATATTACCTCCCAGGGGAGCGTCGAGGCGCTGTTTGCGCAGACCGGCGAAGTAGACGCCATCGTCTCCACCACCGGCAATCTGCACTTTGGGCCGTTAAGCACCATGACCGATAGCCAGTTCAACCTCGGTCTGCAGGACAAGCTGCTGGGGCAAATTCGCCTGGCGCTGATAGGCCAGCATTTCCTGCGCGACGGCGGGTCGATTACTCTGGTCAGCGGCATTGTCGCGCAGGAGCCGATTGCTCAGGGCGTTAATGCCACGACGGTTAACGCCGGTCTGGAAGGCTTTGTGCGCGCCGCCGCCTGCGAACTACCGCGCGGGCTCCGCATTAATCTCATCAGCCCCACCGTGCTCAGCGAGTCGCTGGCGGCCTACGGCGACTTTTTCCCGGGCTTTGCCAGCGTCCCCGCCGCCGCCGTGGCGCAGGCCTATCGCCGCAGCATTGAAGGGGTGCAGACCGGCCGCATTTACCCGGTCGGCTACTAGCCTGCGCCGGCCCGCCGGGGCCGGCGCTTACATCCTGACGTCGTTGCAGGTACACTGACGGCTGATTGTCTCCGGCCGAAAAACTGATGTTGAAAAAATTACCCTTTATTATCCCGCTGCTGGCGCTTACCGCGCTGCTGGTCTGGTGGTTCACCCCCCATTACACCGAGGAAGACGAAGCTTACTACCGGGCGGTATTTTGCGTGATCGATCATGACGACAGCCGCCAGTTCCTCGACGATATGCAAAACATCGTCGAGGGGGGGAATTCTGACTACGCGCTGCATAAAGCGCATTACCTGCCGGCGCTGGGGCAGCGGATGCTGGACACCTGGCATCAGCTCAGCCCGCAGGAACAGCAGACGCTGCGTCAGGACCGGCAGCGCTGCGGCGAGATATTACGGGCAAAACAGCAGGGTGAATAATCCCGGCGGGCTGGCGAAACAGCAGCCCGTCCCAGCGTCCGATAAGATCCCGCTGTTGATGAGCCGATCGCTGTCACAAAATCCTCCTCTATCGCCGGGCCACGGGATGTCGTTTTTTTCTGCGGTCGCATACGATAAAAAGTAGTTGATCTGGTACGAACTAACTCTTATTTTGCTTCTCAGTTTTCAAAATGAGATAAAACTGATGCCTGTCATTATTGCCAGTAGTGTTAAAGAAGCCAAAGCGTTAATTAACGGTGGGGAATACAGGGAAATTATTCTTAACTTCGATATTGATGCCGATGACTTTTTCTCTCTCGCCAGCCATTCGGCTGGGACAAAAATCTCCATCTCCGACCGAAACGATCGCTCTCCGGTAAAATCAGCAAAATAATTAACCCGTGAGGGACATCTATGTGGTTGTTTATTGGTACCTTTGCGGTGGCTTTTCTCGCAGCGCTGATGTTGGTCTGGCTGGATGATCGCATCGCCGATACGGAGTGACCCCTGCGCTGAACGCTAGCGTCACCCCCTCTCGCTACTGAGGCGAAGAGGGTGCGCCGCCGCTTAGCGGCGCACAGCAGGGTCGTTACAGGGAGGCCGCCAGCCGCTCAACGGCGGTCAGCAGCCCCGCTTCCGACACCGTGGAGTAGGAAAGGCGCAGGGTACGGGTATCCGGATTATCGTGATAGAACGCTTCCCCCGGGACGTACACAACGCCGTTTTCCAGCGTTTTCTTCATCCATGCCATGGTATCGAACGGATAGCGGAAACGCGCCCACAAGAACATTCCACCCTGTGGGCGGCTGAATTCCAGATGCTCGCCAAGGCGACTCTCCAGCGCGTCGGCCAGCGCCACGCACTTCTTGCGATAGTCTTCGCGAATCAACGCAATCTGATTTTGCAGCCGGTTCAGGCTGAGGTATTCCGCGGTGATCACCTGCGACAGCATATTGGTATGCAGATCCGCCGCCTGCTTAACGATCACCGTCTGCTGCGCCAGCCAGTCCGGCATGACGATCCAGCCGATACGCATCCCCGGCGCTAGGATCTTTGAAAACGTCGAGGTGTAAACCACCTGATCTTCACAGCCCAGCTCAACGGCGTGCTGATAGAGCGGACGTCGCACGGCGTCAGTAAAGCTAATTTCACCGTAGGGATCGTCTTCCAGAATGACGAAGTCATATTTTTTCGCCAGCTCGACCAACCGGCGACGACGCGCCTCGCTCAGCGTTTTACCGCCGGGGTTGCCGAACGTCGGCACCAGGTAGACGGCTTTGACGCGGGTGGTCTCCAGCAGGTCGGCCAGTTGCTCCACCAGCATCCCGTCATCATCGGTATCGACGCTGAGGATATTGGCCTGCGCCAGCTGAAACACCTGCAGCGCCGCCAGATAGGTGGGTCGCTCAACGACGATAGTATCGCCTGGATCGAGCAGCGTACGGGCAACGATATCCAGCGATTGCTGGGAGCCGGAGGTAATATAGACCTGAGCGGCTGAACAGGTCACGCCACGGGCGTGGCAGATTTCACTCACCGCCTGACGCAGCGGCGGGTAGCCCTCGGTCAGACCGTACTGAAATGCGTCATGAAAACGCTCGCTCATCACCTTCTGCACCGCCAGCTCCAGGCCTTCGGTATCAAACAGTTCCGGGGCCGGAATGCCGCCGCCAAGCGAGATCACGCCCGGCAGTTTACTGTGCTTGAGAAGTTCGCGGACGGCGGAGGGCTTGAGTTCACCCGCGCGGGCGGCGAGACGCCGATCGTGCATACTATTTTCCTTTTCTGTCTTGTTGTTGTGTTAATTATCTTGGCTTTGTTGCAGGTGTTCCCCAGCGGCGCTTACCGGACCGGGCTATCCTGGTTCGTGTCTCTGCGCTCTCCCCGGACAGGGCGCGAGCCGCTATCCGGGGTCAGCACATCACGCTTTATCTTTCAATACGATCAGCGGCTCTATGTCGCTCTCTTTTTTCACCACCAGCGACGAATCGCCGCGCAGGCAGGTACCGCCGTAGTTACCGCCGACGGTAAAGGTGCACACCTGGATATACTTGCCATCCACTTTCGGCAGGCACCACAGCTGCTGGTAGATATTCTTACGATCGACAAACTGGCCGCTGGTCTGATCCAGAACCTCATCCTGCGGCCCGATCAGGTCGATATTGTTCCCGCAGCGTCCGGAAATGGGCTTCACGGCATAACCGGTTTTCGCCAGCTCGTCGTTAACCACAAAATCGGTATCCAGCAGATAGCGATGATGCGGGAACAGCGACCACAGCACCGGCAGGATCGCTTTGTTGCCCGGGATCACCGTCCACAGGGGTTCGAATACCAATACTTCAGGACGCAGCAGGACGTCAATCAGTCGCACCTCATTCTGCGGATGTCCGGTACGAATCGGCACCGCCGCGTACTCATCGGCGCTGACTTCGCGCACCTGCTCAATGGCGGTTTCCCATGCCCAGGTTTTCCAGACGCAGTTCACCAGCCGCCCGTCGGCGTCGATCAGCTGGCCGGCGGCATCCCAGCGCAGTTCATCGAGGCCAAAGAGAATTTTGCTCTCGAAACCGGCCTGGGTCAGCGAACGCTGGATAAACTTCGCGTGGTAATTCTCTTCCAGATCCTTGTCCTGCATGATGTGCACGAAAGGCCGCGCCCGGCTGTGTTTCCACGCCCCCGCCAGCTCATCGAGCAGACCTTCAGCCGGATTGTGACCCGTGCCGTAGTAGCCCTGCTTCAGCCACTGCTCGAGGATCAGCCCGCCTTCGGTATGGCAGGAGGCGGAGTCGGCATTGTACTCGTACACCTTCAGCCCGCGCTCGTCCATGCAAAAATCCATGCGCCCGGTGATCATATGATGACGCCGGCGCTGCCACGAGAGACGCAGACGCGGCCAGAGGATTTTCGGGATATCAAACAGCGCCAGCAGGTTATCATCCTTCATTACCTTATCGGTGGCGTGCAGATACATCAGGTGCAGCTCGTTGGTGGCTTTAATCAGCTCCTGTTCGGCGCTTTCGCTGATGGTGAAATACTGATAGGGATCCTGATTGATAAAATGGCCGTTGGCCGCCACGTAGGCTTTCTGCAGCGGATCTTTCTCGTTCAGCCATTTGCCGCGGAACTGGCCGTTGTTCGGCAGCCGCGCGCCCTTGATCGCCATCGCCTCGCCCGGCAGCACCGGCTGCGGCAGGCTGTGTTCGGTATCGTCGGTCTGGATCATCCAGCCTAAAATTTCGGTATCGGCAAAGGTATCTTTGATGGTGTACCGGCCGGCGTTGACCTCGAGGGTCAGCTCGCGGGTCCACTGCTGGCCCTGCGGCAGCGGCGAGTGAATGACGTTCTGCTCGGCGATACGCACCTTATTGCCGACAAGCTGGGTGATCACCGCGACGTGGCCGGTGTGCTTAAACTCGCCGCCCTTCTGCCAGATCAGCAGCGAACCGGCGATCGGCGGACGACGGGCGCCGTTGGCGAAGGCCTGCAGCGGGAGAATATTGTCATTGACCACTTCGCGCAGAAAGCGCAGGGAGAAGATTTCATAGGCCATCCCCACATCGGTAAAGACAAACCCGTAGGTCAGGAACAGAAAGCGGCGCGCAAATTCAACGCACTGCCATTTATGCCCCATATACTCATTGCCGATGTAGCTGCGAAACGTCGCGTCATCCGGATAGTCCTGCGGATTTAAGCTACTGTAATTCGATGAATAAATTGCCACGCCGCCGGGCGCGTAGCCTAACAATGTCCCAAACGGGGCGTCACTGCTTGTCGATCCTTTGCTCATTTAGCCTGACCTCAAATAAATGCAGCCCGGGCAGTTGGCGAAACAAAACTCCCTCTTCTTATCCTGCCGCAGGCACTTACCAGACAGAGGTGTAACGATGATACCACTCATTCGTTTCGCTAATCGTGCCGTTAAGGAAAATAACCCTGCAGCCGAAAGCAGAAGTGATATCGTTATCGGTGATATAACAAAAAAACAACGCAACATCAGGAGTCGACAATGAGCACACCCTCGCATCTGAATGCCCAACCGCTGGTCTGGGGACACGGCCCGCGGACGTTTGAGGTGTTCCTTGAGCCCACCTGCCCCTACTCTGTCCGCGCGTTTAATAAACTCGACGATCTGCTCGATGAGGTCGGCGCCGATAACGTAACCATCAAGATACGGCTGCAGTCGCAGCCGTGGCATCTGTTCTCCGGGGTGATTGTCCGCTGCATCCTCGCCGCGTCCACCCTGCCGCATGGCAGAGAGCAGGCGCATAAGGTGATGCAGGCCGTGGCAGACCATCGGGAAAAGTTTGAATTTACCGATCACTGCAGCGGGCCGAACATGAACGCCACGCCGCAGCAAATCATTGAACGCATTGAGCGCTACAGTCACGTCCTGCTGGGAGCCGCCTTTGCCCGCCCGGAGCTGCAGGACGTGATCAAGTGGCACAGCAAATATGCCCGCCAGAACGGCATCCATGTCTCGCCGACCTTTATGGTCAATGGTCTGGTGCAGCCGGATCTGGGCAGCGGCGATGATGTCAGCGTGTGGGCCGCGCGGATTATGGCCTGAGGTCACCTGCTACACTTTTTGTACATCCACGAAAAAGGCAAACCAGCATGTCAGAGCAAAACTACCAGCCACCAAAAGTGTGGGAATGGAAGCAAAACAGCGGCGGCGCGTTCGCCAACATCAACCGTCCCGTTTCCGGCGCGACTCATGAACGCGTCCTGCCGGTGGGAACCCATCCGCTCCAGCTATACTCACTTGGCACGCCCAACGGCCAGAAGGTGACGATCATGCTGGAGGAGCTGCTGGCGCTGGGCGTCAGCGGCGCGGAGTACGACGCCTGGCTGATACGCATTGGCGAAGGCGATCAGTTTTCCAGCGGCTTTGTCGACATCAACCCGAACTCGAAGATCCCGGCGCTGAGCGATCACTCCACCACGCCGCCCACCCGAGTATTCGAATCCGGCAACATTCTTCTCTATCTGGCGGAAAAATTTGGCTTCTTCCTGCCGAAGGATCCCGCCGGCCGCACTGAAACCCTTAACTGGCTGTTCTGGCTGCAGGGCGCCGCGCCCTTCCTCGGCGGCGGCTTCGGCCACTTCTATAACTATGCGCCGGTGAAGATCGAGTACGCGATCGATCGCTTTACCATGGAAGCCAAACGCCAGCTCGACGTGCTGGACAAACAGCTCGCCCGCGGTCGCTATGTGGCCGGCGAGGAGTATACCATCGCCGATATGGCGGTCTGGCCATGGTATGGCAACGTGGTGCTGGGCAATGTCTATAACGCGGCGGAGTTCCTCGACGCCGGGAGCTACACCAACGTGCTGCGCTGGGCGCAGGATGTCGGCAACCGCCCCGCCGTCAAGCGCGGACGCATCGTTAACCGCACCAACGGCCCGCTCAATGAGCAGCTGCATGAGCGCCACGACGCCCGCGACTTTGACACCCAAACGGAAGATAAGCGCCAGGCGTAAGGTCTTCACCCTTTCCCGTTGACGGGAAAGGGTTCCCACCACAGGACGGTTCCGCCTGCGAAGCCGTCCTGTTTAGCTTTCCAGCCGATAGCCCGCCAGAAAATAGCGCATCGCCATACCCGACCCACCTTCTTTGAAGAAATCCATCACCATATCCCTGTCCAGGCCATAGCGACGAGTGAGGATCCCCGCTTCCCAGGCGCTGAGCTGGCGGTCGCCGGTTTTTTCAAACATGCGGTGCGAGTAGCCGAGCACAAACCCGCGTTTATAGTCGGCGCAAAAATTCGCCGCATGCGCGGCGGTGTCAGCATAGGATGCCTGTAGCCCCGCCATTAAGCCTTTGCCAAAATGATTTTCCATCGCGCCCTCCCAATCGTTATATAATAAATTATATAGCGTTTTTTTGAGCGAGCGGTAGCGCTATTTATGACGGTTGCGCTAGCGTAAATACTTCTCAAACCATGCCAGCGTGCGTTGCCAGGCCAGGTCCGCCGCAGCCCGATCGTAGCGCGGCGTGGAATCATTATGAAAGCCGTGATTCACGCCCTGATAGAGATAGGCCTCATAGATTTTATGATGTTCCTTCAACGCCTGTTCATAGGCGGGCCAGCCTTCATTAATGCCGCTATCGAGGCCGGCATAGTGCAGCAGCAGCGGCGCTTTAATTTTATCGACCTCCTTCAGCGGCGGCTGGCGGCCGTAAAACGGCACCGCGCAGGCCAGCTCCGGAATGGCGACCGCCGCCGCGTTGCTGACGCCACCGCCGTAACAAAAACCGGTGATACCAACCTTCCCCGTCGCCTGCGGATGCTTCGCCATAAACGCGACCGCGGCAAAAAAGTCATTCATCAGCTTCACGGGATCGACTTTCTGCTGCAGCGCGCGGCCTTCATCATCATTCCCCGGATAGCCGCCGACGGAGCTCAGGCCATCCGGCGCCAGCGCGATATACCCCGCTTTCGCCACCCGCCGGGCGACGTCTTCAATATAGGGATTCAGGCCGCGGTTCTCATGCACCACCACCACGGCGGGCGCTTTGTCGGCTATTTTCGTCGGCGTCACCAGGTAAGCCCGCACTTCGCCGTGGCCGTCAGGAGAGGGATAATGAATATACTCCGGGCGGATATCCGGGTCGGTGAACGGTACCTGCTCTGCCAGGGCATAGTCGGGCTTCAGCAGATTAAACAGCGCCAGCGCGGTCATCCCGCCGACGGTATATTTCCCCGCCAGCTGGAGAAACTCGCGTTTGCTGATTTTACCGTGGGCATAGTAGTCATAATACTCGAGCAGCTGCTGCGGGAAATCTTTGGCCGTTAATCGCGTCATCACCCTGCCTCCGTTGTTAAGCGCCCTTTAAGCAAAGCAGAAGCCCGGACATACGCCAGCCCAGAACAGCAGAAACGGGGAGAAACAGCCCAGCGGCTAACGCCGCCGGGAGAGAAAGGATCAGTGTTTCACTTTGGTCAGACGATCGAGGTAGCCCATCACAAAGGCCGACAGCACAAAGGTCAGATGGATGATGACATACCACATCAGCTTATTGTCCGGGACGTTTTTCGCATCCATAAACACCCGCAGCAGGTGAATAGAGGAGATCGCCACGATGGAGGCGGCAACCTTATTTTTCAGCGACGTCGCGTCCATTTTGCCCAACCAGCTGAGTTTTTCTTTACCCTCGTTAATATCCAGCTGCGAGACAAAATTTTCATACCCGGAGAACATCACCATCACCAGCAAACCGCCCACCAGGGTCATATCCACCAGCGACAGCAGGGTCAGAATCATATCCGACTCACTGACGCTAAAAATATGCGGCAGTATGTGGAAGATCTCCTGAAAAAATTTGATGGTCAGCGCAATCAGACCGAGCGAGAGGCCAAAATAAACCGGCGCCAGCAGCCAGCGCGAGGCGTACATAGCATTTTCCAGAAAGCGTTCCATAAGATCCTGTCAGTTAACAAAAAGAAGCGACATTATATCTCAGACAGATAACGTGATGGCAACGCCAGGCCAACACTTCGCTGGCAGAGGACAATAAAAAAGGCCGGCGCGCGGCCAGCCTTTTCAGGAAAAGCATCGGGTTATTTGGCTTTGACGGTCTCTTCGCCCACCAGCCCGATCTTGAGATAGCCCGCCTGATGCAGGGTATCCATCACTTTCATCATCGTCTCGTAATCGACGGTTTTATCCGCGCGGAAGAAGACGGTGGTATCTTTTTTGCCGGCGGTCAGGCTATCCAGGGCGTTAATCATATTCGCTTCGGTCACCGGGTCGTTGCCGAGGAACATGCTCTTATCCGCCTTCACCGACAGGTAGATAGGTTTTTCCGGTCGCGGTTGCGGCTGGCTGGAGGAGGCCGGCAGATTGACCTTCACGTCGACCGTCGCCAGCGGCGCAGCTACCATGAAGATAATCAGCAGAACCAGCATGACGTCGATAAACGGCGTCACGTTGATCTCATGCATTTCGCCGTTATCGTCCAGATTTTCATTAAGACGCATCGCCATAGCCGATCAACCTACCCGTAATTTCTGCGCGCTGCGCACCGGCTTCACGCCGCTGGCGCTGAGGTCCAGGTCGCGGCTTTGCAGCAGGAGGACCTGAGCGGCGACGTCGCCGAGCGAGGCCTTATAGCTGCCGATCATGCGGGCGAAGATGTTATAGATGACCACTGCCGGGATGGCGGCGAACAGACCGATAGCTGTCGCCAGCAGCGCTTCCGCGATGCCCGGCGCCACCACCGCAAGGTTGGTGGTCTGGGTCTGGGCGATGCCGATAAAGCTGTTCATGATGCCCCAGACGGTGCCGAACAGGCCCACGAACGGCGAAATGGCGCCGATGGTGGCCAGGTAGCCGTTGCCGCGCCCCATATGGCGACCGACGGCCGCGACGCGGCGCTCAAGGCGGAAACCGGTTCGTTCCTTGATGCCTTCATTGTCTTCGGCACCGGCGGAGAGTTCGAGTTCGTTCTGCGCTTCATTGATAAGCTGGGTGGTGAGGCTTTTCGCCTCAAAGGCGCTGGCGATATCGCTGGCCTGATCGAGAGAGCGGGCTTCCGCCAGCTGCTGCTGTTCACGTTTGAGGCGACGCTTGCTGGCGAGGATTTCCGCCCCTTTACCGAAGAAGATGGCCCAGGTGACGACCGACGCCAGAATCAGGCCAATCATCACCACCTTAACGACAATATCGGCATGATGATACATACCCCAAACGGAGAGATCCGCCTGCATCAAATTATTACCCACGCTCTATCTCCACGACGATAATCACAAAATCTGCCCACAATAATATCAAAACGACATCGAATTGATAGTGGTTCTCATTAGTATTTACACTGTGCAGCAAATCACGTTTATTTTCCTTGCGCTTACGCAGTAAAAAAGTGGCTAACCGCGGGCCTGGTAAAATTTTCGCCTGTATCGGCAGCGCGCTGGTACAGAAAAGAAGATTCATGCTAGTTTAGACGTCCAGACGTATAAAAACAGGTTCATCAACATGGCTGATAAACATCTTGATACCGCGCTGGTCAACGCCGGGCGGAGCAAAAAATATACCCAGGGCTCAGTGAACAGCGTGATCCAGCGCGCGTCATCGCTGGTTTTCGACACCGTAGAGGCCAAAAAGCACGCCACCCGCAATCGGGCCAACGGCGAGCTGTTCTACGGGCGTCGCGGCACCCTGACCCACTTCTCGCTGCAGGAAGCGATGTGCGAGCTGGAGGGCGGCGCCGGCTGCGCCCTCTTCCCCTGCGGCGCGGCCGCGGTGGCCAACACTATCCTGGCGTTTGTCGAGCAGGGCGACCATGTGCTGATGACCAATACCGCCTATGAGCCAAGCCAGGATTTTTGTACCAAAATTCTCGCCAAGCTCGGCGTGACCACCAGCTGGTTCGATCCCTTAATCGGCGCCGATATTGCCCGTCTGGTTCGCCCTGAGACCCGCGTGGTGTTCCTGGAATCGCCTGGCTCCATCACCATGGAAGTGCACGATGTGCCGGCGATTGTCGCCGCCGTGCGTCAGGTCGCCCCGGAAGCGATTATCATGATCGATAACACCTGGGCGGCGGGGATCCTGTTCAAAGCGCTGGATTTTGGCATTGATATTTCTATTCAGGCAGGCACCAAATACCTGATCGGCCACTCCGACGCCATGGTCGGCACCGCGGTGGCGAACGCGCGCTGCTGGCCGCAGCTGCGTGAGAATGCCTATCTGATGGGGCAAATGCTGGACGCCGATACCGCCTATATGACCAGCCGCGGCCTGCGCACGCTGGGCGTCCGCCTGCGTCAGCATCATGAAAGCAGCCTGCGCATCGCCGAATGGCTGGCGCAGCATCCGCAGGTGGCGCGGGTCAACCACCCCGCTCTGCCCGGCAGTAAAGGCCATGAGTTCTGGAAGCGCGATTTTACCGGCAGCAGCGGGCTGTTCTCGTTTGTGCTCAACAAGCGTCTCAACGACGCTGAGCTGGCAGCGTATCTCGACAACTTCAGCCTGTTCAGCATGGCCTACTCGTGGGGCGGCTTTGAATCGCTGATTCTGGCCAATCAGCCGGAGCAAATCGGTCACATCCGACCGGATGCGGAAGTCGACTTCAGCGGCACGTTGATCCGTTTGCACATTGGTCTCGAAAATGTTGACGATCTGCAGGCGGATTTAGCAGCGGGCTTCGCGCGTATCGTGTAAAGTGACAGTCAGTGGCAACAATAGCGGACGCTTTTTATCGGAGCGGCCGCTTTTGTTGCGCCCGGGATCAAGGTGCTCGGGTCTCTTCAGGAGTACACTAGTCAACAATACGGTACCACTTAGGAAAGTCCATGGTTGTCATTCAAGAGATTGTCGCCGCGCTGTGGCAACATGATTTTGCCGCATTGGCGAACCCTCATGTTGTGGGCGTTGTATATCTGGTTATGTTCGCGACCCTGTTTCTGGAAAACGGGCTGCTGCCTGCCTCCTTTTTACCTGGAGACAGCCTGCTGCTGCTCGCCGGCGCGCTGATTGCTAAAGGCGTCATGGACTTTGTGCCCACTATCGCCATTCTGACCGCCGCCGCCAGCCTCGGCTGCTGGCTGAGCTATATACAGGGACGCTGGCTGGGCAATACGCAAACGGTGAAAGGCTGGCTGGCGCACCTGCCGCATAAGTACCATCAGCGCGCCACCTGCATGTTTGACCGCCACGGTCTGCTGGCACTGCTCGCGGGCCGCTTTCTGGCATTTGTCCGTACCCTGCTGCCAACCATGGCGGGGATTTCCGGTCTGCCGAACCGCCGCTTCCAGTTCTTCAACTGGCTGAGCGCCCTGCTGTGGGTCGGCGTGGTCACGGGCCTCGGCTATGCGCTGAGCATGATCCCATTCGTGAAGCGTCATGAAGATCAGGTGATGACCTGCCTGATGATCCTGCCGATTGCCCTGCTGCTGGCTGGCCTGCTCGGCACGCTGTTCGTGGTGATCAAAAAGAAATACTGCAGCGCCTGACGTCGACTGCCGGGGGGCTGCGCCCGCCCGGCCTGCTCCCTCCCCGGTATTACATTCCCTGCATCGTACGAATACGCGCGGCGTCTTCCCCGGGCGTCATCCCGAAGTAGCGCTTAAACTCGCGACTGAACTGGGAAGGGCTTTCATAGCCCACCTGTATCGCCGCCGCACTGGCCTTCATCCCGTCATGGATCATCAGCATGCGCGCCTTGTGCAGACGGTAGGTTTTCAGATACTGCAGCGGCGAAGTGCTGGTCACCGATTTAAAATTATGGTGAAACGCCGATACGCTCATATTCGCTTCCGCCGCCAGCCGATCGACGCTGAGGTTTTCGGTGTATTGACTCTCGATATGCTTGAGTACGCGGCTAATCAGGCTGAAGTGGGTCTGCCGGCTGACCAGCGCCAGCAGCGCGCCGCCGCAGGGTCCCGTCAGCACATAGTAGAGAATTTCGCGGACGATCTGCTTGCCAAGGATCCGCGCGTCCAGCGGCCGCTCCATCACGTCGAGCAGCCGTTCAGCAGCGCACAAGATATCCTCCGAGAGCACTGCGGAGTTTATCCCGCTGGAGGCGACGGCGGGCTGAAACAGCGGATCCTCGCCAATATCCATCAGCAGCTCCTGCAGCTGCAGGATATCGACGTTCAGGCGCATGCCGGCCAGGGGCACCTCCGGGGTGGCAAAGGTTTCGCATTCGAAAGGCAGCGGTACGGTCAGCAGCAGATATTCGTTTGTATCGTAGCGAAACGTCCGCTCATTGATATAACCAATTTTATGGCCAGAAAAGAGAAAAACGATCCCCGGCTGGTACATCACCGGCATCCGCGGTCCCGGCTGCGTCCCGTACAGCAGGCGGACGTCGGGTAGTAGCGAACTTAACATTTCGTGCTTATCTTTCAGCTGGTTAACCTTTTCTGTCAGAGTCTGACATATCTCTGCGTGTTGCATTGCCACCGTCTCTCCCGATGTTTCTTCACCCGTACATTGTGCGCAGGCCGCCGCGAATTCTCCAGCCATATGGAGAAATAGGCAAGACATAGGCAGAAATGTGCATTGAGGGGCAACGGCGCCAGGACCACAATAACCGTCATCGGGCAGCGGTATCGTCCCTGTCGGCGGTTTTACTCTTTTGAGGACTCAAGCAATGAATAATTTTGACCTGCATACCCCAACCCGCATTCTGTTTGGCAAAGGCGCGATTGAAAAACTGCGTGAACAGATCCCGGCGGAAGCTCGCGTACTGATCACCTACGGCGGCGGCAGCGTGAAAAAAACGGGCGTCCTGGATCAGGTACTGACCGCCCTGAATGGCCTGGACGTCCTTGAATTTGGCGGCATCGAGCCGAACCCGTCTTACGAAACCCTGATGAACGCGGTGAAGCTCGCCCGCGAAGAGAAGGTCACCTTCCTGCTGGCGGTCGGCGGCGGTTCGGTGCTGGATGGCACCAAATTTATCGCGGCAGCAGCCCACTATGACGCCAACATCGATCCGTGGGAAATTCTGGAAACCTATGGCAGTAAGATCGCCAGCGCCATTCCAATGGGCTCGGTTCTCACCCTGCCGGCGACCGGTTCTGAATCAAACAAAGGGGCGGTGATTTCGCGGAAAACCACCGGCGACAAACGCGCGTTTATGTCTTCCCATGTTCAGCCGCAGTTCGCGATCCTCGATCCGGTCTACACCTATACCCTGCCGCCGCGCCAGGTCGCCAACGGCGTGGTTGACGCCTTCGTCCATACCGTCGAACAGTACGTCACCTACCCGGTTGACGGCAAAATTCAGGACCGCTTCGCCGAAGGCATTCTCCTGACCCTGATCGAGGATGGCCCGAAAGCGCTGCAGGAGCCGGAAAACTATAACGTGCGCGCCAACATTATGTGGGCCGCGACCCAGGCGCTGAACGGCCTGATCGGCGCAGGCGTGCCGCAGGACTGGGCAACGCATATGCTTGGTCACGAACTGACGGCGATGCATGGTCTCGATCACGCCCAGACGCTGGCTATCGTTCTGCCGGCGCTGTGGAATGAGAAGCGTGATACCAAGCGCGAGAAGCTGCTGCAATATGCGGAGCGCGTGTGGCATATCACCGAGGGCTCAGACGACCAGCGCATCGATGCCGCCATCGCCGCGACGCGCCAGTTCTTCGAGCAGATGGGCGTGCCGACCCGCCTCTCCGATTACGGTCTCGACGGTAGCTCCATCCCGGCGCTGCTGGCGAAACTGGAAGAGCACGGCATGACCAAGCTGGGCGAGCGCCAGGATATCACCCTGGACGTCAGCCGTCGTATCTACGAGGCTGCCCGCTAAGTTACCCCGCCTGATTCACCTCCCCTTACGTTAAACAAACGTCGGGGAGAGGTGTTTTTACTACCGTTTTTAGCTATTTCGTCCAGACTTAATGCTACCCCTCGGCGGATCCTGCTTCGCCGAGTTCATTAACAGGAGGAAGGCATGACACATCCAACCGTTATAAAACTACACGACGGCAACCTGATGCCGCAGCTGGGTCTCGGCGTGTGGAAAGCTGGCAACGAGGAAGTCGTCTCCGCCATTCATAAGGCGCTGGAAGTCGGTTATCGCTCTTTTGACACCGCCGCCGCGTACCAAAATGAGGCTGGCGTCGGCAACGCCCTGCAAAGCGCTGGCGTCAATCGCGATGAGCTATTCATCACCACCAAGCTGTGGAACGACGATCAAAAACGGCCGCACGAGGCGCTGAAAGAGAGTCTCAGCAAGCTGAAGCTGGACTATGTGGATCTCTATTTAATCCACTGGCCGGTGCCGGCTATCGGCCATTACGTCGAGGCCTGGCAGGCGCTGATTGAGCTGCAGCAGCAGGGGCTGGCGAAGAGCATCGGCGTGTGTAATTTCCAGGTGCCGCATCTGCAGAAGCTGATTGATGAAACCGGGGTTGCGCCGGTGATCAACCAGATAGAGCTGCATCCGCTGCTGCAGCAGCGGCAGCTGCACGCCTGGAACGCCACCCACAAGATCCAGACCGAATCCTGGAGCCCGCTGGCCCAAGGGGGTAAGGGCGTCTTCGATCAGAAAGTTATCCATCAGCTGGCTGATAAATATGGCAAAACGCCGGCGCAGATTGTCATCCGCTGGCATCTCGACAGCGGTCTGGTAGTGATCCCCAAATCCGTCACGCCGTCGCGCATCGCCGAAAACTTTAACGTCTGGGATTTCCGCCTGGATAAAGAAGAATTGGGGGAGATTGCCAGGCTGGATCAGGGCAAGCGTCTGGGGCCCGACCCGGATCAGTTCGGCGGATAACAGGTAAAAAAGCCGGGCAGCGCTGACGCGTGTCCGGCTTGAGAAACCGCCCGGCCAGCGAAACGCTGCCGGGCGCAAAGTCAGGCTTAACGCCCGGCGACTTTACCCCGTTTAACGGGCTTTTTCGCCGTTGCGCCACCGTTAGAACGCTGATGCACAATCGGCGTGTGCTTGGTCAGCGCCGGGCGGGTATGACGGTTCTGGCGACGCGCTTCGCGCATCTCATCCAGAGTCGGCGCCGGCACCAGGCAGTCGCGACGTGAGCCAATCAGGTGTTTCTTGCCCATCGCCTCCAGCGCCTGACGGATCAGCGGCCAGTTGGCCGGATCGTGATAGCGCAGCAGCGCTTTGTGCAGACGGCGCTGTTTATCGCCCTTCGGCACCACCACCTCTTCACTCTTATAGCCGATCTTGCCCAGCGGGTTTTTGCCGGTGTAATACATGGTGGTCGAGTTCGCCAGCGGCGACGGATAGAAGTTCTGCACCTGGTCGAGACGGAAGCGGTGCTTCTTCAGCCACAGCGCCAGGTTCACCATGTCTTCATCACGGGTCCCCGGGTGGGCGGAGATAAAGTACGGGATCAGATACTGCTCTTTACCCGCCTGCTTCGAATAGGTGTCGAACAGCTCTTTAAAGCGGTCGTAGCTGCCCATTCCCGGCTTCATCATCTTCGACAGCGGGCCCTCTTCGGTATGCTCCGGCGCGATCTTCAGATAGCCGCCGACGTGGTGGGTCGCCAGCTCTTTGATATAGCGCGGATCTTCGACCGCGATGTCATAGCGTACCCCGGAGGCGATAAGGATCTTTTTGATGCCCTTCAGCTCGCGGGCGCGACGGTAAAGATTGATCGTCGGCTCATGGTTGGTATCCATGTGCGGGCAGATATCCGGGTAGACGCAGGAGAGTCGGCGGCAGGTCTGCTCGGCGCGTGGCGATTTGCAGCGCAGCATATACATGTTGGCGGTGGGTCCGCCGAGATCGGAGATCACGCCGGTAAAGCCCGGCACCGTGTCGCGAATAGCTTCGATCTCATTGATGATCGAATCCTCTGAACGGCTCTGGATAATGCGTCCTTCGTGCTCGGTGATCGAGCAGAACGAACACCCGCCGAAGCAGCCGCGCATGATGTTGATCGAGAAACGGATCATCTCATACGCCGGGATGCGCGCATCGCCATAGGAAGGATGCGGCACCCGCTTGTAAGGCAGGGCGAAGACGCTGTCCATCTCTTCAGTGGAGAGCGGGATTGCCGGCGGGTTTATCCAGATGTAGCGCTCGCCGTGCTTTTGCATCAGCGCCCGGGCGCAGCCGGGGTTGGTTTCATGGTGCAGAATGCGCGAGGCGTGAGCGTACAGGACCTTATCGCCTTTCACCTTCTCGAAAGAAGGCAGCAGCACATAGGTTTTTTCCCACGGTTTTGGCCGCGGCGGCTGCACAGTGATGCTTTTCGCTTCCTGTTTCTTCGGCGCGACCGGTTTGTTATCGGCGCACGGCAGATCTTCACCATACGGGTGCGGGATGGGGTCGATTTTGCCCGGGGTATCCAGACGGGTGGAGTCTACGCCGCTCCAGCCCGGGAGAGCCTCTTTCACCATGATGGCGGTATTGCGCACATCGCGGATCTGGTCGATGGTTTCGCCCATCGCCAGGCGATGGGCCACTTCCACCAGCGGACGCTCGCCGTTGCCGAACATCAGCATATCGGCCTTGGAGTCCACCAACACCGAGCGTCGCACGGTATCGGACCAGTAATCATAATGCGCGGTACGGCGCAGGCTGGCTTCGATGCCGCCGAGGATCACGGGCACATCTTTCCACGCCTCTTTACAGCGCTGGGTATACACCAGGGTGGCGCGGTCCGGGCGCTTGCCCGCCACGTTGCCGGCGGTGTAAGCGTCGTCATGGCGCAGCTTACGGTCGGCGGTGTAGCGGTTGATCATCGAGTCCATGTTGCCGGCGGTCACCCCGAAGAACAGGTTCGGTTTGCCCAGACGCATGAAGTCGTCTTTGGTGTTCCAGTCCGGTTGGGAGATGATCCCCACGCGGAACCCCTGCGCTTCCAGCATGCGGCCGCAGATAGCCATCCCGAAGCTCGGGTGGTCGACGTAGGCGTCGCCGGTTACCAGAATAATGTCGCAGCTATCCCAGCCAAGTTGATCCATCTCTTCACGCGACATCGGTAAAAATGGCGCAGGGCCAAAACAGGCAGCCCAGTATTGCGGCCAGGAAAAAAGGTCACGATCCGGTTGGATCAGGGATATTGCGCTCATATTGCTTCCGGGGAAATGATAAAAAAATAACCAAAAGGGCGTGGATTATAAGCCGGAATGATAGTGGAAATGAAGGAGGATTTTCTCAAACCCTGACCGTATGCCGGCCAGGGTCGAACAGTTTACGGTGCGGGATTCACCAGCATCTGGCCAATCGAACCGCGGTCGGCCAGCTCCAGCGTCTGGCTCAGATACTGGAACGGGAAGTGCGGCCACGACGGCTGGGCGTAGTAGACCAGCAGTTCGACCTGCCCGTCGACCCACACGGTGTCCTTCCAGCCGCGGTCTTCCGGGAAAGGGGTCGAGCCGTTGACGTTACGGATCTGGAACATCACCCCTTCAATATGGAACGACTGCGGGCGATCGGCGCGCACCGTCCAGCGCTCCCAGGTCCCCTGCTGCGCCGTGATATCGATACGCTGCGGATCCCACAGCTGGCCGTTAATCCCCGGATCGTCGCCGAGCGTGATATCCCGGCTGCGGATCGGCGTGCCGGAGAGCAGCTCCGTCGGCAGCAGACGCGCCGGCAGGCTGTCGGTGACCAGCGGCAGCAGCCCGGTCGGGCGCAGGGTCAGCACCAGCGTGGAGACCAGAATGCTGGACGGTTCAAAAAAGCCGCGGATACGGTCGACGATGCTCGCCGCTTCGCCGCAGGTAATGGACACTTCATCGCCGTTGGTCATATCGACCAGAATTTCACGCCGTTCCCCCGGCGCCAGCGACAGCTGCTTGAGCGAAACCGGCGCCGGCAGGAACCCCTGGTCGCCGGAAATGACATGCAGCAGTCGGCCATCGCTCATCTGTAGCTGATAGCGCCGGGAGTTGGAAGCGTTCAGCAGGCGCAGACGCACCCAGCCGCGGGACACTTCGACATAGGGGCTCTGCGCGCCATTGACCAGCAGCGTATCGCCGACGAAGCCGCCGCTGCCCGGTTCGCTATATTCCGGCGTGCCGAAGTTATCCAGCCGTTTGTCCTGAATTATCACCGGGAAGTCATCGACGCCATAGTGGTTAGGGATCGGCAGGTTCTTGCTCACCTCATCCTCCACCAGCCACATGCCGGCCAGACCGTTATAGACCTGCTTCGCCATCCGGTTCGGCGTATTGGCCTGGTACCACAGCGTCGCCGCACTCTGACGGATCGGCAGCACCGGCGCCCAGTCGGCGTTCGGCGACATCATGCGCGCCGCGCCGCCGATTAGCGGGCCAGGCACCTGCAGGCCGCGGATGGTCATCGCGACGTTCTCCGTCAGACGGTTGCTGTAGATAAGCTTGACGTCGTCCCCGCTCCAGACGCGGATCGTCGGCCCCATATAGCGGCCATTGATCCCCCAGACGGGGGCGCGGGTGCCTGGCGTAAACGACCAGTGCGAACGCTGCAGCGTCAGAAACAGCGGCTGACCGCGACGGGACTCCAGCAGCGGCGGAACCGGCAGCGCAGGCTGCTGGCCGGCGGCATGGGCCTTCAGCGGCGCGGCGCCAGCGCACAGCGCTACGCCGGAAGCCTTAATAAACTGACGCCGACTGAGTGACATATTAACTCCATGACATACTGACAAATGAAAAAGGGAATTCGTTTCCCGCCAGCAATACGCGCGCGTTGGCGGCGTTTCCTGTCTTATTGCTTACCGGCCGCTTCGCGCTCGGCCACTTCGTTGTCCAGCTCAGCGATTTTGGCGGCCATCAGCTCGCGGCAATGCGTCGCCAGCGCGCGCACGTTGTCTTTACCGAACTGGCTGGTATCCACCGGCGGCAGCATTTCCACAATCACCAGACCGTTGTTCCAGCGATTGAGCTTTATTTTATTCGATGTATTCGAGACACACACCGGAATAATCGGCACGCCGGCGGCAATAGCCGCGTGGAAGGCGCCGGTTTTAAACGGCAGCAGACCGCGACCGCGGCTGCGGGTCCCTTCCGGGAACATCCAGAACGAAATTTTACGCTTTTTAAAGGCGTTGACGACCTCGGCAATGGTGCCGTGCGCTTTGGTTCGGTTATTGCGGTCAATCAGCAGATTACCGGTCAGCCAGTACAGCTGGCCAAAGAACGGGATCCACAACAGGCTCTTTTTCCCCACGGTGACCGTCGGGGCCTGCACGATGTTAGATGCCGTCACCATATCATAGTTGTTTTGGTGGTTAGCGATGTAGATCGCGTTGCCATAGCTTTCCGCATCGGCAGGTTTGCGCAGCTCCACCTTCAGACCAAACACCGGGGATAAGCGGCCAAACAGATGGCCGAAAGTGGCAACATGTTTTGGATTACGCGGGCTGAACAAGCAGTACAGACAGCCAAGTATGCACACTACGATGCAATAAATGACCACGAAAATTACTCGAAAAATGAATAGCATAGCTACCTCTAAAACCCAAACCGCTTAGAATTATTCGCTGCTGGCAGAAGGCAGGCTCACAAGTTCTGCGCAGGCCGGGACCGTTCTTCCTGGGCCCCTGATGATGGACATTGTTAATCGCAACGCCTGAATAAACAACGATTTTGCGGCTTTTTTTCGCCTCCTCCCGTCAAAGACGGGAGGAGAAGCGCTTACTCTTCGCTATCGCCTGCCGCGGCGCGGCGCGGCGAGTCAATTTCAACACGGTCAATCTTCTGCAGACCGCGCATCAGCGAACCGCGGCGGCCGCGCTCGCCGGTGACTTTTTGCAGCTCTTCCGGACGCAGTTTGATCTTCCGTTTGCCGACATGAATGGTCAGCGTACTCTGCGGCGGCAGGACAAA
Organism: Klebsiella sp. JB_Kp042; assembly: GCF_040065275.1. NCBI lineage: Bacteria > Pseudomonadati > Pseudomonadota > Gammaproteobacteria > Enterobacterales > Enterobacteriaceae > Klebsiella > Klebsiella sp. JB_Kp042. The sequence goes on along the minus strand of NZ_JBEAJL010000098.1, from coordinate 141,617 downwards.
CAGATGTGCGAGGCCGTCCTGGCCGGCGGCGGCTTCCGCCGCAGGAATGTTGATGATTTTGTTGCCCTTGCCTTTCGACAGCTGCGGCAGATCGCTGACCGGGAACATCAGCATTCGCCCGGCGGCGGTGATGGCCAGCAGCATATCGGACTCGTCCTCAATGACCAGCGGCGGCATCACATGCGCGTTGTCAGGCAGGGTGATCAACGCTTTGCCGGCGCGGTTGCGCGCCACCAGATCGTTGAAGGTGCAGACAAAACCGTAGCCGGCGTCGGAGGCCATCAGCAGTTTCTGATCGTCGCCTTCCATCAGCATATGTTCCACGGTCGCGCCCGGCGGCAGCGTCAACTTGCCAGTCAGCGGCTCACCCTGGCCACGCGCCGAGGGCAGGGTAATCGGATCGATGGCATAGCTGCGCCCGGTGGTATCGATAAACACCACCGGCTGGTTGCTCTTGCCCTTCGCCGAGGCTTTCCAGCTGTCGCCCGCTTTATAGCTCAGCCCCTGGGCGTCGATGTCGTGCCCTTTGGCGCTGCGCACCCAGCCCATCTGCGACAGAACGATGGTGACCGGCTCAGACGGCAGCATATCATGCTCGCTCATCGCTTTCGCTTCTTCACGCTCGTGAAGCGGCGAGCGGCGATCGTCGCCGAAAGCATCGGCATCGGCCTGCAGCTCTTTCTTCAGCAGGTTGTTCATCTTACGTTCAGAGGCCAGAATCGCCTGCAGCTGATCGCGCTCTTTTTCCAGCTCGTTCTGCTCGCCGCGGATCTTCATCTCTTCCAGTTTGGCGAGATGGCGCAGTTTCAGTTCCAGAATCGCTTCCGCCTGGGTTTCGCTGATGGCAAAGCGCGACATCAGGGCTGGCTTCGGCTCATCTTCCGTGCGGATGATCTCGATGACTTCATCAATATTGAGGAACGCCACCAGCAAACCTTCAAGGATATGCAGGCGCTTAAGGACCTTCTCTAACCGGTGGTTCAGACGGCGACGTACGGTATCGCGACGGAACACCAGCCATTCGCTGAGGATCTCCAGCAGGTTTTTTACCGCCGGGCGGCCGTCGAGACCGATCATATTGAGGTTGATGCGGTAGCTCTTCTCCAGATCGGTGGTGGCGAACAGGTGGTTCATCACCTGCTCCATATCCACCCGGTTGGAGCGCGGGACGATCACCAGGCGGGTCGGATTTTCGTGGTCCGATTCGTCGCGCAGGTCGTCCACCATCGGCAGCTTTTTATTGCGCATCTGCGCGGCAATCTGCTCCAGTACTTTGGCGCCGGAGACCTGGTGCGGCAGCGCGCTGATCACTACCGCGCCGTCCTCTTTGCTCCATACCGCGCGCATGCGCACTGAGCCGCGTCCGTTCTGGTAGATTTTGCGAATTTCCGCCCGCGAAGTGATGATCTCCGCCTCGGTCGGGAAATCCGGTCCCTGCACGATATCCAGCAGTTCGTCGAGGGTCGTTTTCGGCTGCTCAATCAGCGTAATCGCCGCTTTCGCCACTTCACGCAGGTTGTGAGGTGGAATATCGGTCGCCATGCCCACCGCGATGCCGGTGGTGCCGTTGAGCAGGATGTTTGGCAGGCGCGCCGGCAGCATTTTCGGCTCCTGCAGCGTACCGTCAAAGTTTGGCACCCAGTCGACCGTCCCCTGCCCCAGCTCGCTGAGCAGCAGCTCGGCATACTTCGACAGGCGGGATTCGGTGTAACGCATGGCGGCGAAGGATTTCGGATCGTCCGGCGCCCCCCAGTTCCCCTGGCCATCCACCAGCGGATAGCGATAGGAGAAGGGTTGCGCCATCAGCACCATCGCTTCATAGCAGGCGCTGTCGCCGTGTGGGTGATATTTACCCAGCACGTCGCCAACGGTGCGGGCGGACTTTTTGAATTTGGCGCTGGCGTTCAGCCCCAGTTCGGACATCGCATAGACGATGCGACGCTGGACCGGTTTTAAGCCATCGCCAATAAACGGTAATGCCCTGTCCATGATCACGTACATGGAGTAGTTCAGGTAAGCATTTTCCGTAAATTCATGCAGCGCAAGGCGCTCTGCCATATCGCTCATTAATCGTGGATCCTCAATCTGGGTACCGACCGTTCGGACGGCAAAACTACCCGCGATAATACCCGATCTCACGCCCTGAGTCACAGGCCGTGAGATCGGTTGAGGATTCCGTCACCTTAATCAGGCCAGCGGCAGATAAATATCGGTTTGCAGCTCATGCTCAGCCACCTGGTGGACAAAATTGTGGTAACGGAAGTAGACCGGAAAATCCCGTAACGTCTCGCCTGAAGCGGGTAACCAGTCGCGATAGAGATACCAAACGCTGTTCGCCAGGGTGTCCAGCGAGCCGTGATGGCGCACGACAGCGCAGCGTCCGCCGGGGATTTCGCCGTTAATCACGCCAAAGGCGTTTTCACCAACCGGCCGTTCGACCGTACCGCAGAGATCAAAACGAAATGCCTCCTGCGGGGTAGTCTGCGGATCGTCCCAGGCGATCCCCCAGGTTTCGCTGGTGGCAACGGGCGATAATCCGCTCGTCTTACGCCAGGCGATAAAACGCGCGGCGGTGGCGTTGACAAGGTCCGGGCTGCCACGATGTTGCAGGACGGCTACCCGGGTGGTGGGGAACGAAATGATATTGACGTCCATCGACGTTTGCTCCTGTAGCGTATGTTTCGGTACGCGTCGATGCCACTCGGCCCAGTCCGGTTGCTGACGGAACTGGGTCGGGCTTTGGTCAAACGCGGTACGGAAGGCACGGCTGAACGACTCCGCATTCTGAAATCCGGCATCAAGGGCAATGTCGATGATTTTATCGCGGGGGTTGAACGCCAGGCGCCAACAGGCGCGTCGCAGACGTAACCACTGAATATACCGGTACAAGGGAATGCCGGTATACGCGCTAAATTGCCGGTGAAAATGGTAAGGCGAACTGTGCGCTATCGCGCTCAGCGCCTCCAGCGACAGCGGCTCATCAAGATGACGCGCAATGTATCTACAGACGCGCTGGAAGCGCCCGGCATACGCCGGGCTGGCCTTAATATCGTTCATCGTCTCCTCCTCGCGACATACTCTGACAGAGCGAGGATAGCGATTCCTGACCGATCTTGCGCTTATCCGCCGGAGACTTATGGCGTGATTTTACGGATCTGTTTAACGTCGATCTCCACCGAGTTCCAGTCCTTATCGACTTCCCCCTGAATTTCTACCGTGTCCTGCGGGCCGACGGTGACGCCGTTCCAGCGTTTGTGGTCGATATCGACATTGATCACCCCGGTAGCATCCTGGAACTTATACAGATCATCGGACACGCGCTCGGTAATTTTGCCCCGCAGGGTCACCCAGGTATCGTCCCGCAGCGATTTGACATTGGTGACGGTGGTGACCGCGCCGCTCGGGCCGGTAAATCCGCCGCCCTGGGTGGTCGAACTTGCCGGCGTGGTCGCAGAAGGACCGGTATACCCGCCCTGTCCGGCAGCCAGCACCGGCATGGAAACCAGGGCAACGATCGCGGTCATCGCAGCAATTTTCTTCATGATGTGTTCTCCCTTCGTGTTGATATGGCTCCTATTACGCCCGACAAAACTTAACGACTTCTTAAGGGGAAAAAAGAAATTTTAATGCTGTACAACCCCGGTCGCAACGCGGTTTACTGCGCAGAGCAGCCGGGTTGGCAGGAGGGAAAATGCGCATATTATTGGTGGAAGATGACAAGTTAATCGGCGATGGCATCAAGGCCGGGCTGAGCAAAATGGGCTTCAGCATCGACTGGTTTACCGCCGGGCTGGAGGGCAAAAACGCCTTATACAGCGCCCCCTACGACGCGGCAATTCTTGATCTCACCCTTCCCGGCATCGATGGCCTCGATATTCTGCGCGAGTGGCGCGACAAAGGCCGCCATGAGCCGGTGCTGATCCTCACCGCCCGCGATGCGCTCAGCCAGCGGGTGGAGGGGCTGCGCCTGGGCGCCGATGATTATCTGTGCAAACCTTTCGCCCTGATTGAGGTAGCGGCCCGCCTCGAAGCATTGATCCGCCGCGCCCACGGCCAGAGCAGCAGCGAGCTGCGCCACGGCAAGGTGAGCCTTGACCCGAACCGCTTAACCGCCAGCCTCGACGGCGAAAGCCTGACGCTGAAGCCGAAGGAGTTCGCCCTGCTGGAACTGCTGCTGCGTAACGCCGGGCGCGTACTGCCGCGTAAGCTTATTGAAGAAAAGCTCTACACCTGGGACGACGAGGTCTCCAGCAACGCCGTGGAAGTTCACGTCCATCATCTGCGCCGCAAACTCGGCAGTGAATTTATCCGCACCGTCCACGGCATCGGCTATACCCTGGGTGACGCATGAAACGACTTGCCCGCCTGAGCCTGCGCCTGCGTCTGACGCTGCTGTTTGCCGTGCTGACCGCCGCCGCCTGGGGGGTGGCCAGCGTGATCGCCTGGCAGCAGACCAGTAAAAAGCTGGATAAGCTGTTTGATACCCAGCAGCTGCTGTTCGCCCGCCGCCTGAGCGTCATGAATTTCGAAGAGCTCCGCGCCCCGCCGACATCGCTCGGGGAAAAGAAAAAGGTGCGCCACGGGCATATCGACGACGATGCGCTGGCATTCGCCATCTTCACCCGCGACGGCAAAATGGTGCTTAACGACGGCGAAAACGGGGAGGATATTCAATGGCACTCGCAGCGCGAGGGTTTCAGCGATGGCTACCTGCGCGGCGATGATGACGAGTGGCGCTTCCTGTGGTTAACCACCGCCGATGGCCGCCACCGCATCGCCGTCGGCCAGGAGTGGGATTATCGCCGCGAAATGGCGATGGACATTGTTACCTCGCAGCTAACGCCGTGGATGATCGCCCTGCCGCTGATGTTCGTGCTGCTCATCGTGCTGTTAAGCCGCGAACTGGCGCCGTTGAAACATCTGGCGCGCATGCTGCGCCTGCGCGCGCCGGACTCGGCGGAATCGCTCAGCGTGGAGAAGATCCCCACTGAAGTCCGCCCGCTGGTCGAGTCGCTGAATCAGCTGTTCCAGCGCACCCACGACGTCATGCTGCGCGAGCGTCGGTTTACCTCTGATGCCGCCCACGAGCTGCGCAGCCCGCTGGCGGCGCTGAAGGTGCAGACTGAAGTCGCCCAGCTCTCTCTGGACGATCCACAAGGGCGTGAGAAAGCCCTGGCTCAGCTCCATCAGGGGATCGATCGAGCCACCCGTCTGGTGGATCAGCTGCTGACGCTGTCGCGGCTGGACTCGCTCGCCCAGCTGGACGACGTGCAGCCGGTCGCCATCGACGATCTGCTGCAGTCGGCGGTAATGGAGATGTACCACCCGGCGCAGCAGGCCGGGATTGAGCTGCGCCTGCATCTTAATGTCTCTGGCATCTCCCGCACCGGCCAGCCGCTGCTCCTCAGCCTGCTGGTGCGCAATCTGCTGGATAACGCGGTGCGCTACAGCCCGCGCGGCAGCCAGGTCGATATCACCCTCAACGCCCGCGAGTTTCGGGTACGCGATAACGGCCCCGGCATCAGCCCGCAGGCGCTGGCGCGCATCGGCGAGCGTTTCTACCGCCCGCCGGGTCAGGATGCTACGGGCAGCGGCCTGGGCTTGTCGATCGTCCGGCGCATCGCCTCGCTGCACGGCATGCGCGTCGAGTTTGCCAATGCCCGCGACGGCGGCTTCGAAGCCCGCGTTGACTGGTAGCGATATTATTGCTCATTTAGCAAAAGACTTTGCACATTTTGCTCATTTTACTGCCCCGCTTCGCGGGGTAAGATCGTCGGCAAATTTTCAAGATTGAGGACAAATGATGAGCAACATCCTGATTATCAATGGCGCAAAAAAATTCGCGCACTCGAATGGCCAGCTGAACGACACCCTGACCGAGGTCGCGGAGAGTTATCTGCGCGACGCCGGACACGATGTTAAAAGCGTTCGCGCCGACAGCGAGTACGACGTAAAAGCCGAAGTGCAGAATTTCCTCTGGGCCGATGTGGTGATCTGGCAGATGCCGGGCTGGTGGATGGGCGCCCCGTGGACGGTGAAAAAATATATGGATGACGTCTTTACCGAAGGCCACGGCTCGCTGTACGCCAGCGACGGCCGTACCCGCTCCGATGCCAGCAAAAAATATGGCTCCGGCGGCCTGGTGCAAGGGAAAAAATATATGCTCTCCCTGACCTGGAACGCGCCGATGGAAGCCTTCACCGACGAAGAACAGTTCTTCCACGGCGTCGGCGTTGACGGCGTTTACCTGCCGTTCCATAAAGCCAACCAGTTCCTGGGTATGGAGGCGCTGCCAACCTTTATCGCCAACGACGTGATTAAAATGCCTGATGTCCCACGGTATATCGCAGAATATCGCAAGCATCTGGCGGAAATTTTTGGTTAACTAGGGGTCTATGCTCTACATATTTCGAGTTATTCGAACCTGGAGTATGACAAGATCCACACAGAAGGAGTTGAGTTAACCATGTTAACAGTGATTGCAGAAATCCGTACCCGCCCGGGCCAGCACCACCGCCAGGCGGTTCTCGATCAGTTCGCGAAAATTATTCCAACCGTTTTGCAGGAAGCCGGCTGCCACGGCTATGCGCCCATGGTGGATCATGCCGCTGGCGTCAGCTTCCAGACCACCGCTCCTGACTCTATCGTCATGGTGGAGCAGTGGGAAAGCGTCGCGCATCTTGAAGCGCACCTGCAGACCCCGCACATGAAAACCTGGTCGGAAGCGGTCAAAGGCGATGTGCTGGAGACCAACATCCGTATCCTGCAGGCCGGCGTCTAAGCCCGCTGACGCAGAAACGAAATAAGAAAAGGGAGCCTGAGGCTCCCTTTTACGTCTGGCGCAGCGCGCGGTCTTACACTTCCAGGTCCGCCATATCGCCCTTCTCCTGCAGCCAGTTGCGACGATCTTCGGAACGCTTCTTGGCCAGCAGCATATCCATCATCGCCGTGGTCTGCTGCTCATCCTCATCGCTGATCACCAGCTGCACCAGGCGGCGGGTATTCGGGTCGAGGGTGGTTTCCCGCAGCTGCATCGGGTTCATCTCGCCGAGACCTTTAAAGCGCTGGACGTTTGGCTTGCCCTTCTTACGCTTCAGCTGCTCCAGCACACCGGTTTTTTCTTCTTCCGTCAGCGCGTAGTAGACCTCTTTGCCGAGGTCGATACGGTACAGCGGCGGCAGCGCCACGTAGACGTGCCCCTCTTTCACCAGAGTACGGAAATGTCTCACAAACAGCGCGCACAGCAGCGTGGCGATGTGCAGGCCATCGGAGTCCGCATCCGCCAGAATACAAATTTTTCCGTAGCGCAGCTGGCTTAAATCATCGCTATCCGGGTCAATCCCAATCGCCACCGAAATGTCGTGTACTTCTTGCGAAGCTAACACTTCATCGGAAGAGACTTCCCAGGTATTCAGGATCTTGCCTTTCAGCGGCATGATCGCCTGATATTCACGATCGCGCGCCTGCTTGGCTGAACCGCCCGCCGAATCCCCTTCGACGAGGAACAGCTCGGTACGGTTCAGATCCTGGGCGGTGCAGTCGGCCAGCTTACCCGGCAGCGCCGGACCGCTGGTCAGCTTTTTGCGCACCACTTTCTTGGCGGCGCGCAGACGGCGCTGGGCGCTGGAAATGGCCATCTCCGCCAGCAGCTCCGCGGCCTGCACGTTCTGGTTCAGCCACAGGCTGAAGGCGTCTTTCACCACGCCGGAGACGAACGCCGCGCACTGGCGCGACGACAGGCGCTCTTTGGTTTGCCCGGCGAACTGCGGATCCTGCATCTTCACCGACAGCACGTAGGCGCAGCGATCCCAGATATCTTCCGCCGACAGTTTCACCCCGCGCGGCAGGATATTACGGTACTCGCAGAACTCACGCATCGCGTCCAGCAGCCCCTGACGCAGGCCGTTGACGTGCGTCCCGCCCTGCATGGTCGGGATCAGGTTGACGTAGCTCTCGGTCAGCAGCTCGCCGCCTTCCGGCAGCCACAGCAGCGCCCAGTCCACCGCTTCCGTCTCGCCGGAGAAGGTGCCGACGAAAGGTTTTTCCGGCAGCAGCGGCAGGCCGTTCACCGCTTCGCTCAGGTAGTCGTTAAGGCCATCGGCATAGCACCAGCTCTGCTCGCTGTTGTTGACCTGGTCGCGGAAAACAATTTCCACGCCCGGGCACAGCACCGCTTTCGCTTTTAACAAGTGGGTCAAACGCGAAACGGAGAAGCGCGGGCTATCGAAGAAGCTTTCGTCCGGCCAGAAATGGACGCTGGTCCCGGTGTTGCGTTTACCGCAGGTGCCGGTGACGTGCAGGTCCTCTACTTTCTCACCATTCTCAAAGGCGATGCTGTAGACCTGACCGTCGCGACGCACGTTGACCTCCACGCGTTTTGACAGGGCGTTGACCACCGAAATCCCCACCCCGTGCAGACCGCCGGAAAACTGGTAATTTTTGTTGGAAAACTTACCGCCCGCGTGCAGCCGGCAGAGGATCAGTTCAACCGCCGGCACCCCCTCTTCCGGGTGAATGTCGACCGGCATCCCGCGCCCGTCGTCAATCACCTCGAGGGACTGGTCGGCGTGCAGGATCACTTCCACGCGTTTAGCATGGCCTGCCAGCGCTTCGTCCACACTGTTATCAATCACTTCCTGACCAAGATGGTTAGGACGGGTGGTGTCGGTATACATGCCCGGACGGCGGCGCACCGGCTCTAGCCCGGTGAGTACCTCAATGGCATCAGCGTTATATGAAGATTGCGTCATGGTGTGTATTCGTAGGTCGTTCAGGGCCGTTTAGCGCAGGCCGAGAAATTCGATAATCTGAGTGAAATGATCGTCAAAGCCGACAAATGCGTGATTACCGCCCTCCTCCACCGTCTGCCGGCAGGAGGCGTAGTAATGAACGGCCTGGCGGTAATCAAGCACTTCATCCCCGGTCTGCTGCAGCAGCCAGAGTAAATCCGGCGCTTCGAGCGGGTCGATTTGCATGACTTTGAGATCGTAAATATGGCGAGACTCTAGCACATATTGCTGCCCGGTGTACGGATTCTCATTGTGGCCGAGAAAATTGTTCAGCAGCTCAAACGGCCGCACCGCCGGGTTAACCACTACCGCTGGCAGCATAAAGCACTGCGACAGCCAGGTCGCGTAGTAGCCGCCCAGCGACGACCCTACGACCCCCAGCGGCTCGCCGCCGTGCTCCAGCACGATGGACTCCAGCAGCTCCGCCGTTTCCGCCGGGTAAGGCGGCAGCTCCGGCACCACCATGGCGATCTCAGGATAGTGCTGCGCCAGCCAGGTCTTTAACGCCGTCGCCTTCGCCGAGCGTGGAGAACTGTTAAAGCCGTGCAGATAAAGGAGCGTCGCCATCAGTAGCCTTCTGAAGCAATATCCGGATGAAACGCCGCGCCTTCCAGGCGGCACACTTCGGTGGTCAGCGTTCCGTCAGGGTGAAGCTCCAGCCAGCGCCAGCCCGGCGACACCGTATCGAGGGTGAAATTGGCGCAGTGCGGTTTGAACTGAACGCAGGTCGACGGCGTCGCCATCATACGTCGGCCATTCCAGTCGAGATCCAGCTCCTGATGAATATGGCCGCACAGCAGATGCTTCACCCGCGGCCAGGCCCTCAGCGCGCTGTCCAGCGCGCCGGCGTTGCGCAGACTGTGTTGATCCAGCCAGCTGCAGCCGGCCGGCAGCGGATGATGATGCAGCAGGAGTAAGGTATAACGCTCCGGCGCCTCCGCCAGCTTATGTTCGAGCCATTCCAGCTGGAAGTCGCTCAGCTCGCCATGGGGAACGCCAAACACCTGGCTGTCCAGCAGCAGGATCTGCCAGTGGTCGCCGAGAAACACGCGCTTGGCGGGGGAAATGCCCGACTCCTGCAGGGTGCTGTACATCGCCGGCTGGAAATCATGGTTGCCCGGTAGCCAGACGCAGGGTGCAGCGAAACTCGCGATGCCCTCAGCAAAATGCTGGTAGGCCGCGGAGGAGTGATCCTGCGCCAAATCGCCTGTTGCGACAATCAAATCGCATGGACGCTGTGAGGCATGAATGGCCGACAGTACGGCCTGATAGCTTTCCCAGGTATTGATGCCTAACAACGTTTCATGTTTTTCAGCAAACAGGTGAGTATCAGTAATTTGTAAGATCCTGACTCTGGCCTCACCAGCCAGAGGTAGGTTTAACAGGCTTTCCAAATGGTGTCCTTAGGTTTAACGACGCTAACAAACCGGAATCGCCATCGCTCCATGTGCTAAACAGTAACGCAGCCAGTCGGCCAGAAACTGGTTAATTTGATGCTTTTCGTCGCGTTGATGCAACTTTTTATTAGGATAATCATATCGCGCTTTGAAGCGAAAGATCTGCTGACTCGAACACACTTCGGCCACCATGGCGTCATGGTAGAGGCGAATGGTCATCGACGGCAGACTCCAGTAGCTCACCGCTGGCAGAGTCTGCTCTATCGCCACCAGTGTAGTGTAGCGGGTTGATTCCGTTATCGTTAACCGATATTGCGCGCTTCCCACCTGATAGCTCACCTTCTCACCCGCTGCATCCGTTCGCGGCAACAGGCGGCGCAACTGGGCGAAATTGGTCTCGCACAGGCGCATCATCTTAGGGAAGTCAGGTGTATAACGCTTCATTTTGTCCACTCGTTTCGTAAATTGTGATAATGCAATTGCAGCCATTGCAAGGCGATGACAGAGGCTGCGTTGTCGATTTTCCCCTCTTCTACCCACTGGTAAGCCTGCTCCCGGCTCACCACATGAACCCGAATATCCTCATTTTCCTCGGCCAGGCCGTGAATGCCTTTTGCCGTCGATGCATCAACTTCGCCCACCAGGATCGATAACCGTTCGCTGGTGCCGCCAGGACTGGCCAGATAGCTTAATATTGGTTTCGTCCGCCCAACTTCAAGTCCGGCCTCCTCCAGCGCTTCCCGACGGGCGACATCTTCTACCGTCTCACCCGCCTCGATCATGCCGGCGACCATTTCCAGCAGCCAAGGGCTCTCGCTGGTATCATAGGCGGCGATACGGATTTGTTCGACCAGCACCACTTCGTCCCGCACCGGGTCAAAGGGTAGCAAGACGGCGGCATGCCCGCGCTCAAAAATTTCACGGGTGACTTCGCCGCTCATGCCGCCGTTAAACAGACGGTGGCGAAAACGGTATAAATCGAGCGAAAAAAAACCACGATACAGCGTTTCGCGTGCAATAATTTCTACATCATTTTTGGAGAAGGTAATTCCCTGGTGAATGGGTTTGCTCATTGTCATGTCCTGCTAATCCGAAATGAGGGATTTCCAGACCGTTTGGCTACCGTTTTACGGTCCGTATGTTAGATTGGTGCAAATTACCGCCGGATGGCACGTAACGCCAACTTTTTACGGCGGCAGAATCGATACAATCAGCGGAATTTTTCTTAGAATTAGACCAGCGCTAAATGCTTCACAACAAGGAATGCAAATGAAGAAATTGCTCCCCATTCTTATCGGCCTGAGCCTGACCGGGTTCAGCGCCATGAGCCAGGCGGAAAACCTGCTTCAGGTTTACCAGCAGGCGCGCATCAGCAACCCCGATCTGCGTAAATCGGCAGCCGATCGTGACGCCGCGTTCGAAAAGATCAACGAAGCGCGCAGTCCTTTACTGCCTCAGCTCGGGCTGGGAGCGGATTATACCTATACCAGCGGCTTCCGTGATTATAAAGACCAGAATTCTAACGTCACCAGCGGCTCGCTGCAGTTAACGCAGGTTCTGTTTGATATGTCGAAATGGCGCGCCCTGACGCTGCAGGAAAAAACGGCAGGCATTCAGGATGTCACGTATCAGACCGATCAGCAAACGCTGATTCTGAATACCGCGACGGCCTACTTCAAAGTGCTGGCCGCCATCGACACGCTCTCTTATACCGAAGCGCAGAAACAGGCAATTTACCGCCAGTTGGATCAAACCACCCAGCGCTTTAACGTCGGTCTGGTGGCGATCACCGACGTGCAGAACGCCCGTTCACAATACGACGCCGTGCTGGCGAACGAAGTGACCGCGCGTAACGATCTCGACAACGCCGTGGAAGAGCTGCGCCAGGTTACCGGCAACTACTACCCGGAGCTGGCCTCCCTGAACGTAGACGGCTTCAAAACCAGCAAACCGCAGGCGGTGAACGCCCTGCTGAAGGAAGCGGAGAACCGCAACCTGTCGCTGCTGCAGGCGCGTCTGAGCCAGGATCTGGCCCGCGAGCAGATTCGCCAGGCGCAGGACGGCCATTTGCCGACCCTGGATTTGAACGCCTCGTCGGGCGTTTCCAACAACCGCTACAGCGGCTCAAACAGCATCACGCAAGATGCTGATATCGGTCAGAACAAAATCGGCCTGAGCTTCTCCATGCCGCTGTATCAGGGCGGGATGGTTAACTCGCAGGTTAAACAGGCGCAGTACAACTTCGTCGGCGCCAGCGAGCAGCTGGAAAGCGCTCACCGCAGCGTGGTCCAGACCGTGCGTTCTTCGTTTAACAACGTGAATGCTTCTATCAGCAGCATCAACGCTTACAAACAGGCGGTGGTCTCTGCGCAAAGCTCCCTGGATGCGATGGAAGCAGGCTACTCGGTGGGTACCCGTACTATCGTTGACGTCCTCGACGCCACCACCACGCTGTACAACGCCAAACAGCAGCTCTCGAATGCGCGCTACAACTACCTGATCAACGAGCTGAACATCAAGTCGGCGTTAGGTACGCTGAACGAGCAGGATCTGGTCGCCCTGAACAACACCCTGGGCAAACCGATCTCCACCTCCGCGGACAGCGTCGCGCCGGAAAATCCGCAGCAGGATGCCACTGCCGACGGTTACGGCAACACGACCGCGGCTGTGAAGCCGGCGTCTGCACGGACGACGACCCAAAGCAGCGGCAGCAATCCGTTCCGTCAGTAATTCTCATACTGTGACGCGCATCGCCTGTCCATCGGACAGGCGATGCGTTAAACGTAAGGCAACGTAAAGATCCCCTGCTTAGCGCCCCTCTTCGCTTCATTTTCCACCACTCATCCTCTATCCTGAGCGTTAACACACGCCATACCACTGGGTCCTGGAAGACAAATATGAAACGGACAAAAAATATTAATCATTCGTCGTTCCGCAAAAGCTGGAGCGCACGCCACCTGACGCCGGTCGCCCTGGCCGTCACCGCGGTCTTTATGCTTGCCGGTTGTGAAAAAAGCGACGAAACGGTCTCGCTGTACCAGAACGCCGATGACTGCTCCGCCGCCAACCCGGGCAAAGCAGCCGAATGCACCACGGCCTACACCAACGCGGTGAAAGAGGCAGAGCGCACCGCGCCGAAATATGCCACCCGCGAAGACTGCGTCGCCGAGTTTGGCGAAGGCCAGTGCCAGCAAACGCCTGCCCAGGCGGGCGTCGCCCCGGAAAACCAGGCGCAGGCGCAAAGCAGCGGCAGCTTCTGGATGCCGCTGATGGCCGGCTACATGATGGGCCGCCTGATGGGCGGCGGCATGGCGCAACAGCAGCCGCTGTTCAGCTCCAAAAACCCGGCCAGCCCGGCCTACGGTCAGTACACTGACGCCAGCGGCAAGAGCTATGGCGCCGCCCAGCCGGGCCGCACCATGAACGTGCCGAAAACCGCGATGGCGCCGAAGCCAGCGACCACCACCACCGTCACCCGCGGGGGCTTCGGCGAGTCGGTGGCGAAGCAGTCGACCATGCAGCGTAGCGCCGCAGGCTCCACCTCCTCTTCTCGCTCAATGGGCGGCTAAGCAACATGGAAAGAGTCAGCATTACCGAGCGCCCGGACTGGCGCGAGAAAGCGACCGAATACGGCTTCAACTTCCACACCATGTACGGCGAGCCCTACTGGAGCGAAGAGGCTTATTACAAGCTGACCCTCGCCCAGGTGGAAAAGCTGGAGGAGGTCACCGCCGAGCTGCATCAGATGTGTCTTCAGGTGGTGGAAAAAGTGATCGCCAGCGATGAGCTGATGGCCAAATTCCGCATCCCTAAACACACCTGGGGCTTTGTGCGCCAGTCGTGGAAAACCAACCAGCCGTCACTCTACTCACGTCTCGACCTGGCCTGGGATGGCGTCGGCGAGCCGAAGCTGCTGGAGAACAATGCCGACACGCCGACCTCGCTGTATGAAGCGGCCTTCTTCCAGTGGATCTGGCTGGAAGACCAGCTCAACGCCGGCAAGCTGCCGGCGGGCAGCGATCAGTTCAACAGCCTGCAGGAAAAGCTAATCGATCGCTTCGGTGAGCTGCGCGAGCAGTTTGGCTTCCAGCTGCTGCATATGGCCTGCTGCCGCGATACCGTTGAAGATCGCGGCACCGTGCAATATCTGCAGGACTGCGCCGCCGAGGCGGGGCTGGCGACGGAATTCCTCTACATCGAAGATATTGGTCTGGGTGAAAAAGGCCAGTTTACCGATCTCCAGGATCAGGTGATTGGCAACCTGTTCAAGCTCTATCCGTGGGAGTTTATGCTGCGGGAGATGTTTTCCACCAAGCTGGAAGACGCCGGCGTCCGCTGGCTGGAGCCGGCGTGGAAGAGCATCATCTCCAACAAAGCGCTGCTGCCGATGCTGTGGGAAATGTTCCCTAATCATCCGAATCTGCTGGCGGCTTACTTCAGCGAAGATGCCCATCCGGAGATGGAGAAGTACGTCATTAAGCCAATCTTCTCCCGCGAAGGCGCCAACGTGTCGATCGTTGAGAATGGCAAAGTTTTGGAAGCCGTGGAAGGCCCGTACGGAGAAGAAGGCACAATCGTGCAGGAATTTTACCCGCTGCCGAAGTTTGGTGACAGCTACACGCTGATTGGCAGCTGGCTCATCAACGATCAGCCCGCCGGGATCGGCATTCGTGAAGACCGGGCGCTGATTACCCAGGATCTGTCGCGCTTCTATCCGCACATTTTCGTCGAATAATGTCGCGCTCCGGCGACGATACCGCCGCCGGAGCACAATCTATCAGGCGCCAACTACCACCGACAGCATACTCAACGAGCCCATCTCGATGCCATCGACCGGGGTCGAAATCGCCTCAACGCCGTCCCACGCCCCCAGGACATATAACAGCGGCAGGAAATGCTCCGCCGTTGGGTTGGAGAGCGAGCCCCCTTCATGTGCCAGGTAGTTAACCAGCGGGTGCTGATCGTCCGGGCCCTGCCACTGCAAATTCGCCTTCACGTAGTTGTTGAAGGACTCCGCCCACGGATACGGCGTGTTCTCGCCATGCCAGCGGGCGGTACGCAGGTTATGCACCACGTTGCCGCTGGCCACCAGCATAATGCCTTCATCACGCAGCGAGGCCAGCTTCCGCCCCATTTCAAGATGCCAGGCCGGCGGTTTGGTGCTGTCGATGCTCAGCTGAACCATCGGGATATCCGCCTGCGGATACATCTTAATCAGCACGCCCCATGAACCATGGTCAAATCCCCAGGCTTCTTTATCGAGGGTGACCGGCACCGGCGAGAGCAACTCCACCAGTCGTTGCGCCAGCGCCGGGGAACCCGGAGCCGGGTAATGGGTGTCATACAGCGCCTGCGGGAAGCCGCCGAAGTCGTGAATGGTCTTCGGGGCCTCCATCGCCGTCACGCCCGTACCGCGCGTGAACCAGTGCGCAGAGACCACCACGATCGCTTTCGGACGCGGCAGGGTTTCGCCCAGGTGAGCCCAGGCGCGGGTATAGCGATTGTCTTCCAGCACGTTCATTGGGCTGCCATGGCCGAGGAACAACGCGGGCATTCGGGTACGGGACATGATGATATCCTTAGGGTGTCAATGTGATGTGCTCACATTACGCGCTTTTGCGCCAGGATAAACTCAGATAACCATGATGATGATCGTCAGAAAATTTGAATGTAATTCGCGGTAAAGGGAGCTGTCCCGTACGCGCATCCTCAGGCAATATACTCGTATGCACTTATTTTCGCAGGGAGAGAAGCGATGTCATCACCCTTAATATTGACGCTGTTAGCCGGTAGCGCAACCTTTATTGGCGCCATATTCGGCGTGATTGGCCAGAAACCCTCTAACCGCCTGCTTGGCTTCTCCCTCGGCTTTGCCGCCGGGATCATGCTGTTGATTTCGTTGATGGAAATGCTGCCTGCCGCGCTGGCCGCCGAGGGCATGTCGCCGCTGCTCGGCTACGGAATGTTTGTTGTCGGCCTGCTGGGCTACTTTGGTCTCGATCGCCTGCTGCCGCACGCCCATCCGCAGGATCTGATGACCCCCGCCGCGCCGCGGCCGCGCAATTTACGCCGCACCGCCATTTTGCTGACGCTGGGTATCAGCCTGCATAATTTTCCGGAAGGCATCGCCACCTATGTCACGGCCAGCAACAACCTCGAGCTTGGCATGGGAGTGGCGCTTGCCGTCGCCCTGCACAATATTCCTGAAGGTTTGGCGGTTGCCGGGCCGGTATATGCCGCTACCGGATCGCGCAGCAAGGCGGTGCTCTGGGCCGGTATTTCCGGCATGGCGGAGATTTTAGGCGGCGTGCTGGCGTGGCTGATTCTGGGCAGCCTGGTCTCGCCGCTGGTCATGGGCGCGATCATGGCCGCCGTCGCCGGGATTATGGTGGCGCTGTCGGTCGATGAACTGATGCCGCTGGCAAAAGAGATCGATCCGCAAAGCAACCCGAGCTATGGCGTCCTGTGCGGGATGTCGGTGATGGGGCTAAGCCTGGTGGTGCTCCAGACGATGGGCATCGGTTAAGGCGCAGAAACAATACAGCCCACTAAAAAGTGGGCTGTTTTCACTGGCGTTGTCAGCCGCTGATTAGCTGGCTTTACGCTCATGTTCGCGACGATAGGCCACCAGATCTTCAATCGTGACCACTGCCATATTGTGCTGCTGAGCGAACTTGATGCACTCCGGCGCGCGGGCCATAGTGCCATCGTCATTGGTCAGCTCGCACAGCACGCCTGCCGGTTTGAAGCCGGCGAGAGTCACGAGGTCGATAGTGGCTTCGGTGTGGCCGCCGCGGGTCAGTACGCCGCCCGGCTGCGCCCGCAGCGGGAAAACGTGGCCAGGACGGTTGAGATCGGAAGGTTTCGCGCCGTCGGCAATCGCCGCGCGGACGGTGGTCACGCGGTCGGCAGCGGAAACGCCAGTGGTCACGCCTTCGGCCGCTTCGATGGTGACGGTAAAGCCGGTGCCGTAGGCGCTGGTGTTGTTCTCCACCATCATCGGCAGATCCAGCTGTTTACGGCGATCTTCGGTCAGGCACAGGCACACAATGCCGCTGCCGTGACGAATGGTCAGCGCCATCTGCTCTACGGTCATGGTTTCGGCGGCGAAAATCATATCGCCTTCGTTTTCACGGTCTTCATCGTCAAGCACCATCACGCCGCGGCCTTCGCGCAGGGCGTTTAAAGCGTGTTCCACACGTTCAAAAGCGGTACCAAAAGAAGAAAGGAGCGTCTGATTCATGGTAAAAAAACCTCATTAAAATTATGGTTACCAGAATCAGGGCAGTCTTAGGAGCGCCGGTTTAGCGGCAAAAGTCAACGCGAGCGGGCCTGGGCCCGACTGTGCCGTTACTCTCTCCCATCCGGACTTTAACCGTCGGCCCCGGAATTACACCGGATCTGCTGACCTTCCCGTAGTCACGGGAAGCGCTCGCGGGCTTTCAACGCCATGGTTGATTTACCGCCGGTGGGGAATTTCGCCCCGCCCTGAGAATAAGCGAGATAACTATAACGCTATTGACTATCCTCGGCAATGCATAAGCTTCAAACATTTCTGGTTTATAGGCGGCCTGGTTCGCACTACAATGATCAATCATCCGACCCGAGCAGGAAACCACCATGATTGACCCGAAAAAAATTGAACAAATCGCCCGCCAGGTCCATGAGTCGATGCCAAAAGGACTTCGCGATCTGGGTGAGGATGTTGAGAAGAAAATCCGCCAGGCGCTGCAGTCGCAGCTGACCCGCCTGGATCTGGTTAGCCGCGAAGAGTTTGACGTGCAGACTCAGGTTCTGCTGCGGACCCGCGAAAAACTGGCGCTGCTGGAACAGCGCCTGAATGACCTTGAAAACCGCCCGGCGACGACGCCTGGCAGCGAAGAGCAGCAGTAAAAAAACGGGCCCTCAGGGGCCCGTTTGCGTTGACTTAGTGTGCGGCTTCCGCCGGGCTGTTCACCTGACGACAGTACAGTTCATAGCGCTGGCAAAACCATTCACGATGTTCTTCATCCATATTGCCGACGATGGCCTGAAGATCAACTGGCTGGCCCTGGGCGTGCATTCTGGCGAAACTCCGCGCCAAAAAATCAAAATTCTTCATTGAATACATATCGTTATGGTTCATGCGCATACTCCTTCAGCGGTGGATGTTCTGATCAGTCATATGCCTTTTACTCACTTCAGTATTTACGCTTACCTTAACGCCATTTGTACGAAAAATGCGCTTAATGTGATTATTTATTGCGCCAAATCATTTTCCACATCATTAAATAAAAACGGCCCGCGATATCGCTATCGCAGGCCGTGATGCCGCACCGTTCTGGTGGGTGAATAGCGAAACGGTTATTTTTCGCTATCTTTCTGTATTTTCTTAATAATGTTGGTGGTTGAGCACCCATCTTCAAAGTTGAGCACCAGCACTTCGCCACCGTTCGCCCAGACCTCTTCACTGCCGGCGATCTGTTCCGGTTTGTAGTCGCCGCCTTTGACCAGCAGATCCGGCAGGATCCCGGCAATCAGGCGCTGCGGTGTATCTTCTTCGAAGGAGACCACCCAGTCGACCGCCTCCAGCGCCCCCAGCACGATCATCCGCTGCTCCAGCGGGTTCACCGGGCGGGTTTCGCCTTTCAGACGTTTGGTGGAGGCATCGCTGTTGACCGCCACGATCAGACGGTCGCCCAGTTTGCGCGCATTCGCCAGATAGGAGACATGGCCGGCGTGCAGAATATCGAAGACGCCGTTGGTCATAACCACTTTCTCGCCGCGCTTGCGCGCTGCCGCAACTGCCTGTTTGAGTTCCTCTTCGCTCATCACGCCGAAGCCAGTCTCAGCCCGTCCGCGAACCGCATTTTCCAGCTCGACAGGAGAAACGGTGGAGGTCCCCAGCTTGCCAACCACCACGCCCGCCGCGGCGTTGGCGAAATAGCAGGCCTCTTCCAGGGTATTGCCGGAGGCCAGGGTCGCCGCCAGCACGCCAATCACCGTGTCGCCGGCGCCGGTGACATCGTACACTTCCTGGGCCTGGGTCGGCATATGCAGCGGCGGACGCCCCGGCTGCAGCAGTGTCATCCCCTGCTCAGAGCGCGTCACCAGCAGCGCTGACAGTTCGAATTCGGCGATGAGCTTCATGCCGCGCTCAACGATCTCCGCTTCATTCTGGCACTTGCCCACCACCGCTTCAAACTCAGAGAGGTTCGGCGTGAGCAGCGTTGCGCCGCGATAGCGTTCGAAATCGGTACCTTTCGGATCGATCAGCACCGGCACGCCTGCTTCACGGGCGAGCTTGATCATCGTCTGGACGCTGGTCAGCGCCCCTTTAGCGTAGTCCGAGAGAACCAGCGCGCCAATCGAGCCCAGCGCCTGCTGAATGCGCTCGTGCATCGGCTGCGGATCAACGCCGGAAAAGCCCTCTTCAAAGTCGAGGCGAATCAACTGCTGGTTGCGCGACAGCACCCGCAGCTTGGTGATGGTCGGGTGTGTCGGGACGGAGACAAAGTCGCACTTCACATTGACGTTGGCCAGCGCCTGGCTCAGCGCGCGGGCGGCGTCATCAATCCCGGTCAATCCCACCAGGCGCGACGTCGCCCCCAGGGAGGCGATGTTCATCGCTACGTTTGCCGCGCCGCCAGGACGTTCTTCGATATTTTCCACCTTCACCACCGGCACCGGGGCTTCCGGGGAAATACGACTGGTGGGGCCGTACCAGTAGCGGTCCAGCATCACATCACCCACCACCAACACTCCTGCACGTTCAAACTCCGGCAGCGTTACTTTCATGACTCTCTCCTGCGAGACGCAAACTTTGCGCGCGATAATAGCACACCCGATTTTATAGTTAAGCCATCAGCCACTTCTGCCAGCTGGCGCTGACCTGCTCACGCTCCCGGCTGAATGCCTCTGGCGCCACGTGTCCCGGCAGCTCCTGCAGGGCCAGGTGATGGAGCGCATCACGCAAGGTGGTGTACGCGTGCGTTAAGGCTCGCGCTTCCTCCTCGTCCATGATGTCGTTCTGCGCCAGCAGCTCGAGAATACGCACGTTATCAGACCAGCGGGTCAACTTCGGCTTGTCGCTGGCATAGCGTAGGACCAGATACTGGGTAATAAATTCAATATCCGTGATCCCACCGGCATCGGCTTTGATATCAAAACGATCGGCATGTTTATTGCCGAGGTGGGCGCGCATCTTCTCACGCATCTCGCGAACTTCGGTCTGCAGGGTCGCGCCATCCCGCGCGGTGGTCAGGATATCGCGACGAATGGCGTCAAATCGCGCCTGCAGCGCCGGGTCGCCATAGACCACGCGAGCGCGCACCAGCGCCTGATGCTCCCATGTCCAGGCTTCGTTCTGCTGATAGTCGGCAAACGCGTCGGCGGTGGTGACCAGCATCCCCGCCGCGCCGGAAGGGCGCAGCCGGGCGTCAACTTCGTAGAGAATACCGGACGAGGTGCGGGTGCTGAACAGATGCATGATCCGCTGAGCCAGCCGCAGGTAGAACTGACGGCCGTCGATCTCCCGCTCGCCGTCGGTCATCACCTCCGCCGGGCAGTCATGGAGGAACACCAGGTCGAGATCGGAACTGTAGCCCAGCTCCCAGCCGCCGAGCTTGCCGTAGCCGACGACGGCGAAGCCGCGCCCCTGGCGATCGTGCAGGTGGGTCGGCTGGCCGTAGCGGGCCACCATCTGTCCCCATGCCTGCTGCACCACCGCGTCGAGGATCGCTTCGGCAAGCCAGGTTAAGTGATCGCTGACCTTCATCACCGGCAGCGTGCCGGCGATATCCGCCGCGGCGATATGCAGCTGCTGCGCCTGCTTGAACTGGCGCAATGCCTCCAGCTGCTGCTCTTCATCCTCTTCCGGCACGCGCAGCAGATACTGGCGCAGCTCGTCGCGATAGGCATCGGTCGCCGTCGGCTGATAGAGGGTGTTGGGATCCAGCAGTTCATCAAGCAGCAGCGGGTGGCGCGCCAGCTGGCTGGCGACCATCGGCGACGCCGCGCAGAGCGTAATCAGGTGCTTCAGCGCGCCGGGGAATTCGCTCAGTAGCTCAAGATAGGTGGTGCGAGTGACGATCCCGGTCAACAGCGGCGTGATCCGCGCCAGAGGCAGAGGCGCATCGGCGCGCGAGCAGATTTCGCTCAGCAGATGCGGCATCAGTTGATCCAGCACCTGGCGGCCTCGCGGGCCGATGGTGCGCCGATCCAGCTCTTTACGGAAATCAGCAATCAGCGCCAGCACGCTGCGGCGGTCGGCGTCGTTTAAATGCGCCAGCGCCGGGCTGGCGTCATCTTCTTCCAGCGCATCCTGCCACAGTTCGCGCCAGTACTCCGCCAGCTGCTCATCCGGCGACTGGGCCTCATCATCGCCGATCAGCTCATTAAACACCCGCCGCACGCTGGCCATATGGCTCGCCAGCTGCGCGCTCAGCGTCTCCCAGTCGTCGGTATGCATCCCCCACGCCAGCCTGGCGCGGTTCAGTTCATCCTGCGGCAGAGTCTGAGTCTGCTCATCGTTGAGGCTCTGCAGCAGATTTTCCAGCCGGCGCAGGAACAGATAGGCCGCGCGCAGCAGCGTCGCGTCGCCTTCCGGCAGCAGATGCAGCTCATCAATCGCCGCCAGGGTCGGGAGCAGCGCGCGCTGCTGCAGCGCAGGTTCGCGACCGCCGCGGATCAGCTGAAAGACCTGCACGATAAACTCAATTTCACGGATCCCGCCGGCGCCGAGCTTGATGTTGTCTTTCAGCCCGCGACGCCGCACTTCGCGAGCGATCATGCCTTTCATGTTACGCAGCGACTGGATCACGCTGAAGTCGATATAGCGGCGGAAGACGAAGGGGCGAAGCATCGCGCGCAGCTCGCTGGCGTAGGCGTCGTCGTTATCGCCCATGATCCGTGCTTTCACCATCGCGTAGCGTTCCCAGTCCCGGCCCTGCTCCTGGTAATAATCCTCCAGCGCCGCAAAGCTGAGCACCAGCGGCCCGCTGTCGCCAAACGGCCGCAGGCGCATGTCCACCCGATAAACAAAGCCGTCCTGCGTCGGCTGGTCGAGCGCCTTGATAAGCCGCTGCCCCAGGCGGGTAAAGAACTGGGCGTTATCCAGCTCGCGGCGGCCGCCGCGGGTGGCGCCATGCTCAGGCCAGGCAAAAATCAGATCGATATCGGAAGAGAAGTTCAGCTCGCCGCCGCCCAGCTTTCCCATCCCGAGGATCAGCAGCGGCTGCGGCTGGCCCTCGGCATTGCAGGGCGTTCCCCACTCTTTACAGCAGGCGGCGTACAGCCAGTCGCGGGCGGCGACAATCAGGGTCTCCGCCAGGACGCTCAACTGCTGCAGCGTCTCTTCTTCGCTTACCAGCGACAGCGCCTGCGCCCAGGCGATGCGGACCATCATATGACGGCGGAAAAGACGCAGCTCTCGCATCAACCCCGCTTCGTCAGCCACCGCCTGCAGGCGATCCTGCAGCCAGGTCTCATAATGCCGCCACTCTTCCGCCTCCGGTGAAGACTGGGCAAGCTCGTTCAGCCAGCCTGGCTGGGCGATCACACTCTGTTCGACAAAATCACTGAACGCCATCACCGACCTGGCCTGCGGGCTCAGTTCGGCGACGGGGAAATCCGCTGGCAGGCGGTCAGCGACCGTCTGCCAGTGCTGCTGTAACTGCGAAGAAAGCGGCATCATAGGGGCTCCCTGGCCTGTAATTATCGTTTTCCACTATGCAGCCAGAACGGCTCGGCAGCCAGCGCCTGGCGACGGAAATATTCAAAGACGCTGCGGTCGTCATGCTCTATCGCACGCTGTAGTTCCTGCCAGTTCTCCAGCCACGGCGCGACGGCGTCGCCATAGGCGCCCGCCAGCAACTGGACGCTGTCGATGTCGCGCGCCAGCTTCGGCAGCTGGTCGGGGGCATCCTCCACCGCCAGGTGCTGCACGGCGCCGCGCAGCTCAGCCGCCGCCCGGGAAAGGTGAATATCGGCAAACCGTTTGAACGATCCGGCTATTTTTTTCTCTCCCGCCTCGTTGAGGAACGGACGCCAGCCGCGCTGGACCAGCCATTCGGTCAGCGCCAGTTTGGCGGCGACGACCTCGGTGCGGAATAACGCCTCATCGGCGGTGTCCGCGGCCAGCAGCGCCGCTTCGGCGTCGTTCAGCAACGCGCGGAGGTGGGTGGTCGCCTTCCGCGGCACGATGCCGCCGAACAGCACCAGCGCATGGCGCACGCGGGCTATCGCCAGCAGGATTTCCGCTTTGGCTTTCGCGTTGCCGCGCAGCCAGACCTCATCGTGATACAGCCAGTGCGCCAGGGCGCTCTCCAGCGCCGCCTCCAGCCCCTGCTCCACGCTGGCCTTCGCCGCTACCGGCAGCACCGCCAGCCGGGTTACCGGGCGCTCGTCGTTGCCTTGCGCCAGATGATACCCGCGCGCGGCTTTGCTCAGGCTCCCCTGACGCAGGACGCCGCTCTCCAGCAAACGCTGCGCGAGGCGCAGCAGATCGGCGGTCTCCCCGGCGAGCAGCTCCAGCTCCAGCTCGCAGATCGGCTCCTGATGCTCGCCCGCCTTCACTTCGCCGCGATCGAGGGCAATCTCAATTTCACTCTTTCCTTCCTGGATCACCCAGCGTTCACGGGCAAAGTCGGTGCTGAACAGCGGTTGCACATGCTCCGCCAGCGCGGCTGGAAGTTCCCCTTGCGGCCAGACCTCCGCCGGCAGGCGCTCAAGCGCCAGTTCCGGTTTATCCAGTGGAATATTGTATTCCGGGCGCTGGTGCAGGCCGCCCACCACCCGACCGGCGATTTTCAGCGTCATCTCATAACGCCCCTGGTCGCCGCGGATGCGCAGCCCCATGTCGTGACGACGCAGCCAGTTATCGGCGGTTTCATAGTAAATGTTCAGCAACTGGCCCGCGGGCGTATGTTTCGCCTCGAGCGCATTGAGCTGCTCGCGCAGCGTCTCTACCCCATCCTGAGCGACGATAAACTTAAGTTCGATTTCTTGAGCCATGACTGAATTCTTCCGCTTCTGTGCTGCGCCGACAAATTGCGGCGAACTTACGACGATATTTTTTGTCAGTAGATAGTATTTTGCGGCGAATCGCCATGCAACGCGCTTTTTGCCGGGCCACCTCCTGGATGATTCCGATTGTGGTGGAAAACTTTGCGTCGCTCTGGCGATGCCTCTACTATCGTTCCACTTTTTATGACCAAACGATGACCTGATGCCAAAATTACGCCTGATTACTTTTACTTTGCTCGCGCTTAGCGCCGCCACGGCGGTTCACGCAGAAGAAAAGCGCTACGTTTCCGATGAGCTGAACACCTGGGTTCGCAGCGGCCCGGGCGATAATTATCGTCTGGTCGGCACCATCAACGCCGGGGAAGAAGTGTCGGTGCTGCAAACCAACGACAGCACCAGTTACGCGCAGATCCGCGACGCGAATGGGCGTACCGCCTGGATCCCGCTGAAAGAGCTGAGCAACGAGCCCAGCCTGCGCACCCGCGTCCCGGATCTGGAAAACCAGGTCAAAACGCTGACCGATAAGCTGAATAATATCGACGCCACCTGGAACCAGCGCACGGCGGATATGCAGAAGAAAGTCGCCGGCAGCGACAGCGTGATCAACGCGTTGAAAGACGAGAACCAAAAGTTGAAAAACGAGCTGGTTGTCGCGCAGAAGAAGGTGAATGCGGCGAATCTGCAGCTTGATGATAAACAGCGCACCATTATCATGCAGTGGTTTATGTACGGCGGCGGCGTGCTGGGCGTCGGTTTGCTGCTGGGTCTGGTGCTGCCGCATCTGGTGCCAAGCCGCAAACGTAAAGACCGGTGGATGAACTAATTCGTCTTCTCTGCCAGACTTACGTATCATCTTGCGAAAAACAGATACGGGAGAATCAGGCGTGAAGAGTTATCTGGTCGGTGGTGCGGTGCGCGACGCGCTGTTAGGACTGCCGGTCAAAGACCGAGACTGGGTGGTGGTGGGCGCCACCCCGCAACAGATGCTTGACGCGGGCTATCAGCAGGTAGGCCGCGACTTTCCCGTGTTTCTTCATCCGCAAAGCCGGGAAGAGTATGCCCTGGCCCGCACCGAGCGCAAATCCGGCGCAGGCTATACCGGTTTTACCTGCTATGCCGCCCCGGACGTCACTCTTGAGGCGGATCTGCTGCGCCGCGACCTGACGGTCAACGCCCTCGCCCAGGATGCCGACGGCACGATTATCGACCCCTACGGCGGACAAAACGATCTCCGCCAGCGCCTGCTGCGCCATGTCTCTCCCGCCTTTAGCGAAGACCCGCTGCGCGTGCTGCGCGTGGCGCGCTTTGCCGCCCGCTATGCCCATCTCGGTTTTCGCATCGCCGAAGAGACCCAGACCCTGATGGCCGCCATGGTTGAGGCTGGCGAACTGGTCCATTTAACGCCGGAGCGGGTGTGGAAAGAGACGGAAAGCGCGTTGACCACCCGCAACCCGCAGGTCTTTTTCCAGACGCTGCGCGACTGCCAGGCCCTCAAGGTGCTGTTCCCGGAGATTGACGCCCTGTACGGCGTGCCGGCCCCGGCCAAATGGCACCCGGAAATCGATACCGGCCTGCACACCCTGATGACCGTCACGATGGCCGCGATGCTATCGCCGGACGTCGAGGTGCGCTTCGCCACCCTGTGCCATGACCTCGGCAAAGGGCTGACGCCGAAAGCGCTCTGGCCGCGTCACCACGGCCATGGCCCGGCGGGAGTCAAGCTGGTGGAGCAGCTCTGCGCGCGTCTGCGGGTGCCGAACGATATCCGCGATCTCGCGAAACTGGTGGCGGAGTACCATGATCTGATCCACACCCTGCCGATCCTGCAGCCAAAAACCCTCGTCAAACTTTTCGACAGCATTGACGCCTGGCGTAAACCGCAGCGCGTGCAACAGATCGCCCTCACCAGCGAAGCCGACGTCCGCGGGCGTACCAGCTTTGAGGCCAGCGATTATCCGCAGGGGCGCCTGCTGCTGGAAGCCTGGGAAGTGGCGCAGTCGGTCTCCACCAAAGAGGTGGTAGCGGCGGGCTTTAAAGGGGCGGAAATTCGCGAGGAGCTGACGCGGCGGAGAATTGCGGCGGTGGCGCAGTGGAAGGAACAGCGTTGCCCCCAGCCGCAAGGCTGAGGGCGATGGCCTTAGAAAAAGACCACGTACACCGCTGCCGCGACGATAAAGCGGTAGATAGCGAACGGAATGAACGAGATCCGTTTGATCAGCTGCAGGAAGGTTTTAATCGCAATCAGCGCCACGATAAACGCCATCACGAAGCCGACGGCAAACATCGGAACATCGCCCATGTTGAGGAAGCCGATGCTCTTGTAGACGTCCAGCACCGTGGCGCCCATCATCATCGGTACCGCCAGCAGGAATGAGAACTCCGACGCCGCGTAGCGGCTGACGCCCATCAGCATGCCGCCGGAGATGGTCGCCCCTGAGCGGGAGAAGCCCGGCCACAGCGCCAGGCACTGGAAGCAGCCGATAACGAATGCCTGACGATAGGTCATATCGTCAATCCCGACCGCGCGCGGCTGTTTCGGCTTCAGCACTTCCGCCGCAATTAACAGCACACCGCCGACAATCAGGGCGTACATCACGTTTACCGGGTTAAACAAGGACTTAATGGTGTCGTGGAAAATAAGCCCCATCACCACCGCGGGGATCATGCCGAGAAGGATATGGATAAGCGATAAGCGACCGCTGCCCTTGCCTTCATGCGCCGGCGGCTTGCCGAAATGGATGCCGATCAGGCCGAACAGGCGACGCCAGAACATCACCACCACGGCGAGTATCGAGCCTAGCTGAATAACCACTTCAAAGGTATTTGCCGTATCACCTTCAAACCCCAGCAGGTGACCAACAATAATCATATGACCGGTACTGGAAACAGGTAAAAATTCTGTTAACCCCTCAACCACACCCAATATTGCCGCCACCAGCAGCGAGTGTATATCGCTCATCCAATTAAACCCTTTAAAAAAGTAAAATGAAAAAAACCAGGAACACGGTATCGTTCAACAGGCATAACCCGGCTGCCAGAGGGCGCGCAATCCGCAGCGTACACGGCGTACACAAGGATTCACCTGCCGTTCTGGTAGGAGATCGCCAGTAAAATTGCCTGATGACCGGATGCTATGACCGGTATAAACGCAATTTGTTTAACAAGTATGACCTGAAAAGTTTTGTTTCAGATTAAGGCCACGTTCAATAATCACCCCGACGTTTGCCGCGCGAGCCACGGCGCCAGGTTTGCTGACTTTAATGCGCACCCATGGCGACTGGAATGTCTCCAGCAGCAGGTCGGCCACCTCTTCCGCCACCCGCTCCACTAACGCGAATTTTCCCCCCTCAACATGCGCGATGACGCGCTCGCTAATATCAGCATAGCTAAGGCAATCGCTGACATCATCGCTGGCGGCCGCCTTGCGGTTATCCCATGCAATTTCGATATCGAACACCAGCTTCTGTTCAATGGTTTGTTCCCAGTCATAAACACCAATGGTGGTGATTACCGAAAGTTGCTCTATAAATACAATATCCATCACGCCCTGCCTGCTTTTTAGCTAAACCGGATACCACTTCCGGCGAATTATGCGTATTATCCACAGATGCAGAGAATACAACGACATTTTCAAAACGGAACAGCGTTATGAGTGCAATCGCGCCTGGACTGGTACTCCTCGCCTACCTCTGCGGCTCCATTTCCAGCGCCATTCTGGTATGTCGCCTTGCTGGCCTGCCCGACCCACGCGACAGCGGCTCAGGCAACCCCGGGGCCACTAACGTACTACGAATCGGCGGAAAAGGGGCGGCCGTAGCGGTACTTATTTTTGATGTGCTGAAGGGCATGCTGCCGGTATGGGGCGCCTGGGCGCTGGGCCTGACGCCGTTCTGGCTGGGTTTAGTGGCGATTGCCGCCTGCGTGGGCCACATCTGGCCAGTCTTCTTTCATTTCCGCGGCGGTAAAGGCGTCGCCACGGCCTTCGGCGCTATCGCCCCCATCGGCCTCGACCTGACCGGCGTGATGGCCGGGACCTGGCTGCTGACCATCCTGCTCAGCGGTTACTCTTCCCTTGGCGCTATCGTCAGCGCGCTGATCGCTCCGTTCTACGTCTGGTGGTTCAAACCGCAGTACACCTTCCCGGTGTCGATGCTCTCCTGCCTGATCCTGCTGCGCCATCACGACAACATTCAGCGTCTGTGGCGCCGCCAGGAGAGCAAAATCTGGACGCGGGTGAAGAAGAAAAAAACGCCAGAAGAGAAGTAATCTCCCCTCCCGGCCACGCCAGCCGGAGGGATCCCCGATTCTATTTAGCGGTCTCACCCGCTCTTTCGCCTTACGTCATCATGATTGGCGATCATCGCCACATCCCCCTTTTGTAACAATGCGTTAGCGGCGACCCACAGCAAAATTCCCGCCAGCGACCGGCGGCGCGGCGTGACCCGCGCTGACGCCTTTTCCGCCGCGGCCAGGCAACGGTTCAGGATATTGACGGCAATGATTATCCGGGTGAATAATCCGGAGCGGTTATGCCGCTTTCCCCTCGCGCCCGATGCGACGCTCCGGGTAACAAATGACATAAGCGTTTCGTATGACCGGGATAATCTCCCGCCGATCAATACTCATTGCTGCTGTTTTATCTTGATTTTGCAGGGGCGCAACATTGCACGGCACCGTGTTACCACCACTCAAAAAAGGCTGGCAGGCCACGCTGGATCTGCGCTTTCAGCAGGCCGGCGGCAAGACCGTTCTCGCCAGCGCCCAACACGTCGGCCCGCTGACCGTCCAGCGCCCGTTTTACCCGGAAGAAGAGACCTGTCATCTCTATCTGCTTCATCCCCCCGGCGGCATCGTCGGCGGTGATGAGCTGACGATTAGCGCCCACCTTGATCCCGGCTGCCATACCCTGATAACCATGCCTGGCGCCAGCAAGTTTTACCGCAGCAGCGGCGCGCAAGCGCTTTTGCGCCAGCGGTTGACCCTCGCCCCGCAGGCGACCCTGGAGTGGCTCCCGCAGGATGCCATCTTCTTTCCCGGGGCGAACGCCCGGCTGTCCACCACCTTTCACCTTTGTGCCTCCAGCACGCTGCTGGCCTGGGATCTGCTCTGCCTTGGCCGCCCGGTGATTGGCGAAACCTTCAGCCACGGCACCCTCAGCAACCGGCTGGAGGTATGGGTGGACGATGAGCCGCTGCTGGTCGAGCGCCTGCGCCTGCAGGAGGGAGAGCTGTCCAGCGTCGCCGGACGCCCCTGGGTCGGCACGCTGCTGTGCTATCCGGCAACCGATGCCCTGCTCGACGGGGTGCGCGACGCGCTGGCGCCGCTCGGCCTCTACGCCGGCGCCAGCCTGACCGACCGCCTGCTGACGGTGCGCTTCCTCAGTGACGATAATCTGGTTTGCCAGCAGGTGATGCGCGACGTCTGGCAGTTTCTGCGCCCTCATCTCACCGGCAAATCCCCCGTACTTCCCCGAATCTGGCTGACTTAAGAGAACGTTATGGAACTGACCCCCCGAGAAAAAGACAAGCTGTTGCTGTTTACCGCCGCGCTGGTGGCGGAACGCCGCCTGGCCCGCGGCCTGAAGCTCAACTATCCGGAGTCCGTGGCCCTGATCAGCGCCTTTATTATGGAAGGCGCCCGCGACGGCAAAAGCGTGGCCTCGCTGATGGAGGAAGGCCGTCACGTCCTGACCCGCGAGCAGGTGATGGAGGGCGTCCCGGAAATGATCCCGGATATCCAGGTCGAAGCCACCTTCCCGGACGGCTCGAAGCTGGTCACCGTTCACAACCCGATTATCTGAGGTAGCGCCATGATCCCCGGTGAATATCACGTTAAGCCCGGCCAGATAGCCCTCAACACCGGCCGGGCGACCTGTCGCGTGGTCGTTGAAAACCACGGCGATCGGCCGATTCAGGTCGGTTCGCACTACCATTTCGCCGAGGTCAACCCGGCGCTGAAGTTCAACCGTCAGCAGGCCACCGGCTATCGCCTGAATATCCCGGCCGGCACGGCGGTACGCTTTGAACCTGGCCAGAAACGCGAGGTTGAGCTGGTGGCCTTCGCCGGTCACCGCGCCGTTTTCGGCTTCCGCGGCGAGGTCATGGGCCCTCTGGAGGCAAACGATGAGTAATATTTCACGCCAGGCCTATGCCGACATGTTCGGCCCCACCATTGGCGACAAGGTGCGCCTGGCCGATACCGAGCTGTGGATAGAGGTGGAGGACGATTTGACCACCTATGGGGAAGAGGTCAAATTCGGCGGCGGCAAAGTGATCCGCGACGGGATGGGTCAGGGACAGATGCTGGCCGCCGACTGTGTCGACCTGGTGCTCACCAATGCGCTGATCGTCGATCACTGGGGGATCGTTAAGGCCGATATCGGTGTGAAGGACGGTCGGATCTTCGCCATCGGCAAAGCCGGCAACCCCGACATTCAGCCCAACGTCACCATCCCCATCGGCGCCGCGACGGAAGTCATTGCCGCCGAAGGAAAAATCGTCACCGCCGGCGGGATCGATACCCATATTCACTGGATCTGTCCGCAGCAGGCGGAAGAGGCGCTGGTCTCCGGCGTGACCACCATGGTCGGCGGCGGCACCGGCCCGGCGGCGGGTACCCATGCCACCACCTGCACCCCGGGGCCATGGTATATCTCACGCATGCTGCAGGCGGCCGACAGCCTGCCGGTCAATATCGGCCTGCTGGGCAAGGGCAACGTTTCTCAGCCGGACGCTCTGCGCGAGCAGGTGGCGGCGGGCGTTATTGGCCTGAAGATCCATGAGGACTGGGGCGCCACCCCGGCGGCGATCGACTGCGCGTTAACCGTCGCCGATGAGATGGATATTCAGGTCGCGCTGCACAGCGACACGCTCAATGAGTCCGGTTTTGTGGAAGATACCCTCGCCGCCATCGGCGGGCGCACCATTCACACCTTCCATACCGAAGGGGCCGGCGGCGGCCATGCGCCGGATATCATCACCGCCTGCGCCCACCCGAACATTTTGCCGTCCTCTACCAACCCAACGCTGCCCTACACCCTTAACACCATCGATGAACATCTCGATATGCTGATGGTCTGCCACCATCTGGACCCGGACATCGCCGAGGACGTGGCCTTTGCCGAGTCGCGCATTCGCCGGGAAACCATCGCTGCGGAAGACGTGCTGCACGACCTTGGCGCCTTCTCGCTCACCTCCTCGGATTCGCAGGCCATGGGCCGCGTCGGGGAAGTGGTTCTCCGCACCTGGCAGGTGGCGCACCGCATGAAGGTGCAGCGCGGAGCGCTGGCGGAGGAGACCGGGGATAACGACAACTTCCGCGTGAAGCGCTACATCGCCAAATACACCATCAACCCGGCGCTGACCCACGGCATCGCACACGAAGTCGGCTCCATTGAGGTGGGTAAGCTTGCGGACCTTGTGGTCTGGTCGCCTGCCTTCTTCGGCGTGAAACCGGCCACCGTGATCAAAGGCGGCATGATCGCCATCGCGCCGATGGGCGATATCAATGCCTCTATTCCAACCCCGCAGCCGGTGCACTACCGTCCGATGTTTGGCGCGCTGGGCAGCGCCCGCCATCACTGCCGCCTCACCTTCCTGTCGCAGGCGGCGGCGGACAACGGCGTTGCCGAGCGGCTGAACCTGCGCAGCGCGATCGCCGTGGTGAAAGGCTGCCGTACGGTGCAGAAAGCCGACATGGTGCACAACAGCCTGCAGCCTAACATCACCGTCGACGCGCAGACTTATGAGGTGCGGGTGGATGGCGAACTCATCACCAGCGAGCCGGCAGAGGTTCTGCCGATGGCGCAACGTTATTTTCTGTTTTAAGGAGAGCGGATGCTTTATTTAACTCAACGTCTGGAGACCCCCGCCGCCGCGACCGCCAGCGTTACGCTGCCGATTGATGTTCGCGTCAAAAGCCGGGTAAAAGTCACCCTCAACGATGGCCGGGAAGCCGGCCTGCTGCTGCCCCGCGGGCTGCTGCTGCGCGGCGGCGATGTGCTCAGCAACGAAAACGGCACCGAATTTGTGCAGGTGATTGCCGCTGATGAAGGAGTGTCGGTGGTGCGCTGCGACGATCCGTTTATGCTGGCGAAGGCCTGCTACCACCTCGGCAATCGTCACGTACCGCTGCAGATTATGCCGGGCGAGCTGCGCTACCATCACGATCACGTGCTGGACGATATGCTGCGCCAGTTCGGCCTGACGGTGACCTTTGGCCAGCTGCCGTTCGAGCCGGAAGCCGGCGCTTACGCCAGCGAAAGCCACGGTCATCATCATGCTCATCATGACCACCACGCTCACAGCCACTAGCATGTCGACAGCGGAACAACGCCTGCGGCTGATGCAGCTGGCCAGCAGCAACCTGCCGGTAGGGGGTTACAGCTGGTCCCAGGGGCTGGAGTGGGCTGTGGAAGCCGGATGGGTGCCGGACGTCGCGGCCTTCGAGCGCTGGCAGCGACGGCAGATGACGGAAGGCTTTTTTACCGTCGACCTGCCGCTGTTCGCCCGCCTGTACCGCGCCTGCGAACAAGGCGATATCGCCGCGGCCCGGCGCTGGACGGCTTATCTGCTGGCCTGCCGGGAGACCCGTGAACTGCGGGAGGAAGAGCGCAACCGCGGCGCGGCGTTTGCCCGCCTGCTTGGCGACTGGCAGCCGGACTGTCCACCGCCGTGGCGCACGCTGTGCCAGCAAAGCCAGCTCGCCGGGATGGCCTGGCTCGGCGTGCGCTGGCGCATCGCGCTGCCCGAGATGGCCCTAAGCCTGGGCTACAGCTGGATTGAGAGCGCCGTGATGGCCGGCGTTAAGCTGGTGCCCTTCGGCCAGCAGGCCGCTCAACAGCTGATTTTACGTCTTTGCGACCACTACGCGGCGGCGATGCCCCGCGCGCTGGCCGCGCCGGACGGCGATATCGGATCGGCCACGCCGCTCGCCGCCATCGCCTCTGCCCGGCATGAAACCCAATACTCCCGATTATTCCGTTCCTAGGAGAAGCCATGAATTCTTATAAACACCCGCTGCGCGTCGGCGTTGGCGGCCCGGTCGGCTCCGGTAAAACCGCCCTGCTGGAAGCGCTGTGCAAAGCGATGCGCGATACCTGGCAGCTGGCGGTGGTCACCAACGACATCTACACCAAAGAAGATCAGCGCATCCTCACTGAAGCGGGCGCGCTGGCGCCTGAACGCATTGTCGGGGTGGAAACCGGCGGCTGCCCGCACACGGCGATCCGTGAAGATGCCTCGATGAACCTCGCCGCGGTGGAAGCGCTGAGTGAAAAGTTCGGTAACCTCGACCTTATCTTCGTGGAAAGCGGCGGCGATAACCTGAGCGCCACCTTCAGCCCGGAGCTGGCGGATCTGACCATCTATGTTATCGACGTGGCCGAAGGGGAGAAGATCCCGCGCAAAGGCGGGCCGGGGATCACCAAATCCGATTTTCTGGTGATCAATAAAACCGACCTTGCCCCCTATGTGGGCGCTTCACTGGAGGTGATGGCGAGCGATACCCAGCGTATGCGCGGCGATCGCCCATGGACCTTCACCAACCTGAAGCGTGGCGACGGCCTGAGCACCATTATTGCCTTCCTCGAAGACAAAGGCATGCTCGGCAAATAGGCCTTTTGCACCAGCCGGGCGCAAGCGCGTCCGGATGGTGCAGCCCCTGCCCTCTCTTCTATCACCCTGCACCACCCTCCCCGCCACGCCTGCCCTGCAATATGGCATAAGGTTTGCTAATTCAAGTCATGCCTAACCATTAAGGAATGACTATGTCATCACTGGATCTCAACCCTGAATTACCCGCGACCGCGCGGACTTCCGGCTCCCGGGAAACCTTAGAAGATTACACCTTACGTTACGCCCCGCTGAGCTTCCGCCGCTGGGGACCGGGCGTCGTCGCGGTCACGGCGCTGGGCGGCATCGCCTATCTGGCGGACTTTTCCATCGGCGCCAGCATCGGTATGGCCTGGGGCACCAGCAACGCCATCTATTCGATCCTGGTGGCGGCGCTGGTGATCTTCCTCACCGGCATTCCGTTGGCGATCACCGCCGCGCGCTACAACATTGACCTTGACCTGATCACCCGCAGCGCCGGCTTCGGCTATTTCGGCTCGGTGATCACCAGCATTATTTTTGCTGGCTTCACCTTTATCTTCTTCGCCCTCGAAGGCTCGATCATGGCCCAGGGGCTGCTGGTGGGCCTCGGGATCCCACTGTGGATGGGGTATCTGATCGCCACCCTGATGGTGCTCCCGCTGGTGGTCTATGGCATGAAAGCCCTGACCCGCCTGCAGGTGTGGACCACTCCGCTGTGGCTGGTGCTGATGGTGGTGCCGGTGGTGTGGCTGATTGTCAAAGATCCGCAGCTGGTGGACGGCTTCCTGCATTTCGCCGGTAAAAACAGCGCGTCGACGGTGGATATCACCGCCATCATGCTCGGCGCCGGGGTATGCCTGTCGCTGATCATGCAGATTGGCGAGCAAATTGATTACCTGCGCTTTATGCCGCCTAAAACCGCTGAGAACCGTAAAGCCTGGTGGCTGGCGGTCTTTTCCGCCGGCCCGGGCTGGGTGGTGCTAGGCGCGATCAAACAGATTATCGGCGCTTTCCTCGGCTTCTATCTGTTGACCCGTTTCCCGACGGTACACAATACCGAACCGGTGCAGCAGTTCGTCAGCGTCTTCGATAACCTGGTGCCCGGCTGGCTGGCTCTGACGCTGGCGGTGGTGCTGGTGGTGATCTCGCAGATCAAAATTAACGTCACCAATGCCTATTCCGGCTCGCTGGCGTGGACCAGCGCCTGGACCCGCACCACCAAACGCTATCCGGGGCGGATTATTTTTGTGGTGGTCAACCTGGCGATTGCCCTGGCGCTGATGGAAGGCGATATGTTCAGCGCCCTGTCGTGGATCCTCGGCTTTTACTCCAACTTCGCCATCGCCTGGGTCGTGGTGGTGGCGACCGACATCACCTTTAATAAAGGCTTGCTCAAGCTGGCGCCGGCGCAGCCGGAGTATCGTCGCGGCATGATCTACAACGTGAACCCGGTGGGCGTAGTCTCCTTTGGCCTGGCCGCCGGGCTGTCGATCTGCGCCTTCTTCGGCCTGCTGGGGGCGACGCTGGCGCCCTTCTCGCCGCTGATTGCGCTGGTCGTCGCCTTTGTCATGACCCCGCTGATGGGGATCCTCACCCGCGGGCGCTACTACATTAAGCAGAGAGATGACGGGATCGCCGAACCGCGCTATGACGCGGCGGGGAACGCCTCGACCACCGTATATCAATGCGTTAGCTGTGAGGAAGAGTACGAGCGCCCGGACGTGATGCACTCGCATAAGCATAAGGGCGCCATCTGCTCGCTGTGTAAAAGTATGGAGTAGTCAGGAAGGCAGGCCGACGTGACGTCGGCCTGTGTCAGGACGCTTTAGGCGGCAGGCAGCTCGGCCAGCGGCCAGCGCGGGCGGACCGTCACGCCGAGCTCGGCTTTGGCGCCGGTTTGCAGACGCACCATGCCGGCGTAGGCGATCATCGCGCCGTTATCGGTACAGAACTCAGGGCGGGCGTAGAACACCTCGCCGCCGCGTTTTTGCATCATCTCCGCCAGCTTCGCCCGCAGGGTGCGGTTGGCGCTCACGCCTCCCGCCATCACCAGACGCTTAAAGCCGGTTTGCTCCAGCGCGCGGCGACATTTAATCATTAGCGTATCGACGACCGCATCCTCAAACGCGCGGGCGATGTCGGCGCGGGTTTGCTCATCGTCGCCGTTGCTGCGAATGGTATTGGCGGCGAAGGTTTTCAGACCGGAGAAGCTGAAGTCCAGCCCCGGACGGTCGGTCATCGGACGCGGGAAGACGAAGCGGCCTTCAGTACCCTGGGACGCCATTTTCGACAGCATCGGCCCGCCGGGATAATCCAGCCCCAGCAGTTTCGCGGTTTTATCAAAGGCTTCGCCCGCCGCATCGTCAATCGACTCGCCCAGCAGCTCGTACTGGCCGATGCCGGTGACGCTGATCAGCTGAGTATGACCGCCGGAGACCAGCAGCGCGACGAACGGGAACGCTGGCGGGTTATCTTCCAGCATCGGCGCCAGCAGGTGCCCTTCCATATGGTGTACCGGAATCGCCGGCACGTTCCAGGCGAAGGCCAGCGACCGGCCCACGGTGGCGCCGACCAGCAGCGCCCCCACCAGGCCAGGACCCGCCGTATAGGCGACGGCATCGATATCTTTCGCCGTCAGACCGGCCTCTTTCAGCGCCGCCTGGATAAGCGGCACCGTTTTGCGCACGTGGTCGCGCGATGCCAGCTCCGGCACCACGCCGCCGTAGTCCGCATGCAGTTTCACCTGACTATACAGTTGGTTGGCTAACAGACCTTGCTGGTCGTCATAAATCGCGATGCCGGTTTCATCGCAGGATGTTTCAATGCCCAGTACACGCATGAGTTGTTTTACCTCGCTTCAATACCGCGCAGTGTAGGTCCAATGACCGGCGATGTAAAACTTTGCTCACCCCTGGTGCTCTCTTCGTGTATACTCCTCACCCTTATAAAAGTCCCTTTCAAAAAAGGCGCCGGTGCTTTACAAAGCAGCAGTAGTTGCAGTAAAATTCCGCACCATTTTGAAATAAGCTGGCATTGCGGCCAGCGGCAAACCGAATTAATCAAAGGTGAGAGGCACATGCCGGTAATTAAAGTACGTGAAAACGAGCCGTTCGACGTAGCTCTGCGTCGCTTCAAGCGTTCCTGCGAAAAAGCAGGTGTTCTGGCGGAAGTTCGTCGTCGTGAGTTCTATGAAAAACCGACTACCGAACGTAAGCGCGCTAAAGCTTCTGCAGTGAAACGTCACGCGAAGAAACTGGCTCGCGAAAACGCACGCCGTACTCGTCTGTACTAATCTGTTGAGAGCGACGCTCTCAATTCAGACCGAGTTGTAGTTGTAAGGCCGTGCTTCCGAAAGGAATGCGCGGCTTATTTTCGTTTATAGTCATCAGAAATAACGGGGCTTATGGCTGGACGAATTCCACGTGTATTTATTAGCGATCTGCTTGCCAGAACCGACATCGTCGATCTGATCGATGCGCGGGTAAAGCTGAAAAAGCAGGGCAAAAATTTTCACGCGTGCTGTCCGTTCCATAACGAAAAAACCCCCTCTTTCACCGTCAACGGTGAAAAACAGTTTTACCACTGCTTCGGCTGCGGGGCGCACGGCAATGCTATCGATTTCCTGATGAACTACGACAAGCTCGAGTTCGTGGAAACGGTCGAAGAGCTGGCCGCCATGCACAACCTCGAAGTGCCTTATGAAGCAGGCAACGGACCCAGCCAGATAGAGCGCCATCAACGGCAGAACCTCTACCAGTTACTGGATGGTCTGAATACGTTTTATCAACAGTCTCTGATGCAGCCCGCCGCCGACCCTGCGCGCCAGTACCTGGCAAAACGGGGGTTAAGCAGCGAGGTGATTACGCGCTTTGCCATCGGCTATGCTCCCCCAGGTTGGGATAACGTTTTAAAACGTTTTGGCGGCAATCAGGAAAACCGCCAGTCGCTTATTGATGCCGGCATGCTGGTCACCAACGATCAGGGACGCAGTTACGACCGCTTCCGCGAACGGGTAATGTTTCCCATCCGCGATAAGCGAGGCCGGGTGATTGGGTTTGGCGGACGGGTGCTGGGCGATGCCCTGCCTAAGTATCTCAACTCCCCGGAAACCGACATATTCCATAAAGGCCGTCAGCTGTATGGCCTGTATGAAGCGCAGCAGGACAACCCCGAACCACCGCGGTTGCTGGTTGTCGAAGGCTATATGGACGTCGTGGCGCTGGCGCAGTACGACATCAACTATGCTGTCGCCTCGCTGGGTACCTCGACCACGGCCGACCATATCCAGCTGCTGTTCCGGGTGACCAATAACGTCATCTGCTGCTACGACGGCGACCGGGCCGGCCGCGATGCCGCCTGGCGCGCGCTGGAGACGGCGCTGCCGTACATGACCGATGGTCGCCAGCTGCGCTTTATGTTTCTGCCTGACGGCGAAGACCCGGATACGCTGGTGCGTAAAGAGGGCAAAGCGGCGTTCGAGGCGCGGATGGAGCAGGCTCAGCCGCTCTCCACGTTCTTGTTTAACAGCCTGCTGCCGCAGGTCGACCTCAGCACGCCGGACGGGCGCGCGCAGCTGAGCACGCTGGCGCTGCCGCTGATAACCCAGGTGCCGGGCGAAACCCTGCGCATCTATTTGCGTCAGGAGCTGGGCAACAAGCTGGGCATTTTAGATGACGCCCAGCTTGAACGTTTAATGCCAAAACAGGCGGAAAATGGCGCGCCGCGCCCCGCACCACAGCTAAAACGCACGACCATGCGTATACTGATAGGACTGCTGGTGCAAAACCCGGATCTGGCGCCGTTAGTCCCACCGCTGGAAGGGCTGGACTCGCGCAAAATGCCGGGGCTGAGCCTGTTCGGCGAGCTGGTGAAAAGCTGTCTGGCGCAGCCTGGTCTGACAACCGGGCAACTTTTAGAGCAATATCGCGGCACAAAAGAGGCCGCAACCCTTGAAAAACTGTCGATGTGGGACGATATAGCAGATAAAGATATCGCTGAACAAACCTTCACCGACTCGCTCAACCATATGTTTGATTCACTGCTGGAACTGCGACAGGAAGAGTTGATAGCTCGCGATCGCACACACGGTTTAAGCAGTGAGGAACGCCGGGAGCTCTGGACCATCAGCCAGGAGCTGGCGAAGAAATAAATGACAGACTCAGTCATTCACGTTGCATTGATGCAGCAGCAGAACGCAGAGCAACGTGAAGGACACCGTATTTAACGGCTTAAGTGCCGAGTATCGATCGGGAAGCCCCCGACAGCCGCGCAGAGGCGCAGCGGCAATAATATAAGTACGCCCTCGCTTTAAATGTCGACAGCCCGCCTGCCGACACCAATCAAACGAATTAAGTGTGGATACCGTCTTATGGAGCAAAACCCGCAGTCACAGCTGAAGCTTCTTGTCCAACGTGGTAAGGAGCAAGGCTATCTGACCTATGCCGAGGTCAATGACCATCTGCCGGAAGATATCGTCGATTCCGATCAGATCGAAGACATCATCCAAATGATCAACGACATGGGCATTCAGGTGATGGAAGAAGCACCGGATGCCGATGATCTGATGCTTGCCGAAAACACCGCGGATGAAGATGCTGCCGAAGCCGCCGCGCAGGTGCTCTCCAGCGTGGAATCCGAAATCGGGCGCACGACCGACCCGGTGCGCATGTACATGCGTGAAATGGGTACCGTAGAGCTGCTGACCCGTGAAGGCGAAATCGACATCGCCAAACGCATCGAAGACGGCATCAACCAGGTGCAGTGCTCCGTTGCCGAATATCCGGAAGCGATCACCTACCTGCTTGAGCAGTACGACCGCGTTGAAGCGGAAGAAGCCCGTCTGTCCGATCTGATCACCGGTTTCGTCGATCCGAACGCCGAAGAAGATATGGCGCCGACCGCCACCCACGTTGGCTCCGAGCTGTCTCAGGAAGAGATGGATGACGACGAAGACGAAGACGAAGATGAAGACGCCGACGACAACAGCGATGACGACAACAGCATCGACCCTGAGCTGGCCCGTGAGAAATTCGCCGAGCTGCGTACCCAGTACGAGCTGACGCGCGACACCATCAAAGCCAAAGGTCGTAGCCATGCCGCCGCCCAAGAAGAGATCCTGAAGCTGTCCGAAGTCTTCAAGCAGTTCCGCCTGGTGCCGAAGCAGTTCGATTACCTGGTCAACAGCATGCGCAGCATGATGGATCGCGTTCGTACTCAGGAACGTATCATCATGAAGCTGTGCGTTGAGCAGTGCAAAATGCCGAAGAAAAACTTCATCACCCTGTTCACCGGCAACGAAACCAGCGAAACCTGGTTCAACGCCGCGGTGGCGATGAACAAGCCGTGGTCCGAGAAGCTGCTGGAAGTGAAAGAAGACGTGCAGCGCGGCCTGCAGAAGCTGCAGCAGATCGAAGAAGAGACCGGCCTGACCATCGAGCAGGTGAAGGATATCAACCGTCGCATGTCCATCGGTGAAGCGAAAGCCCGCCGGGCGAAGAAAGAGATGGTGGAAGCGAACCTGCGTCTGGTTATCTCGATCGCCAAGAAATACACCAACCGCGGTCTGCAGTTCCTCGACCTGATTCAGGAAGGCAACATCGGTCTGATGAAAGCGGTTGATAAGTTCGAATACCGTCGCGGCTATAAGTTCTCGACCTACGCCACCTGGTGGATCCGTCAGGCCATTACCCGCTCCATCGCGGATCAGGCGCGCACCATCCGTATTCCGGTGCATATGATTGAGACCATCAACAAGCTCAACCGTATCTCCCGCCAGATGCTGCAGGAGATGGGCCGTGAACCGACCCCGGAAGAGCTGGCTGAGCGCATGCTGATGCCGGAAGACAAGATCCGTAAAGTGCTGAAGATCGCCAAAGAGCCTATCTCCATGGAAACGCCGATCGGCGACGATGAAGATTCGCATCTGGGGGATTTCATCGAGGATACCACCCTCGAGCTGCCGCTGGATTCCGCGACCACCGAGAGCCTGCGCGCGGCAACGCACGACGTGCTGGCCGGCCTTACCGCTCGTGAAGCGAAAGTCCTGCGTATGCGTTTCGGTATCGACATGAACACCGACCACACGCTGGAAGAAGTGGGTAAACAGTTCGACGTGACTCGCGAACGTATCCGTCAGATCGAAGCGAAGGCGCTGCGTAAACTGCGCCACCCGAGCCGTTCTGAAGTGCTGCGTAGCTT
This sequence comes from Klebsiella sp. JB_Kp042, assembly GCF_040065275.1. Classification (NCBI taxonomy): domain Bacteria; kingdom Pseudomonadati; phylum Pseudomonadota; class Gammaproteobacteria; order Enterobacterales; family Enterobacteriaceae; genus Klebsiella; species Klebsiella sp. JB_Kp042. The sequence continues at coordinate 100,637 of NZ_JBEAJL010000098.1, read as the reverse complement.
CCTCGACGATTAATCGTCGCCAGCCTGTTAAAAAGCTCCCTGCGGGGAGCTTTTTTTATGGCGTTCAGGTGGCCATCCGGGGAAAGTCGCCCCTCTCCGCTACTGGCCGCGGGTCGCCAGGGCATCATCCAGTTCACGATAGGCCGCCACCAGCTTGTCGAGCGTCGCCCGATTTAAGCCGCTGGGATTGGGCAGCACCCACACCTGGGTCGTGCCGATGGTCATGGCCTGTTTCCCCCACTTCGCGCCGCGCTGGTTAAAGGCCAGCTCGAAGGCCTGCTTGCCGAGCACCGCCAGCGCCTGCGGCTGATACTCCTCAATCTTCCTCACCAGCTCACGGCCGCCGCTGCGCAGCTCCTGCAGGGCGACCTCGCTGGCCTGCACCGTCGGACGCTCAACCAGCATGGTGATGCCGCAGCGCGTATCCAGCAGCTGCAGCTCCTCTTCCGGCCTGAGCTGTCGGTCGGTAAACCCGGCCTGATGGATGACCTTCCAGAAGCGATTGCCAGGATGGGCAAAATGAAAGCCGGTATGGGCGGAGGACTTCCCCGGGTTGATACCGCAAAAGACAACGCGCAGGCCCGGCGCAAGGATATCGCTAATCATGTTTTCTCCGGCTGTATGGCTAAAACATGATTATAAAGGATTGAAAATGCATTGTTTATAAAAACAGCAGCTGCGCGCTTTACGCTGGATTGCAACCGTCAGTTACTTTATAATCCCTCGCCACGGCCCCTTAGCTCAGTGGTTAGAGCAGGCGACTCATAATCGCTTGGTCGTTGGTTCAAACCCAACAGGGGCCACCAATTTTTAGATTTAAAATCAAATAATTAAGCCACTCGATAGAGTGGCTTTTTTGTTGTCTTGTTTTTGAGTGGCGATAGAATGGCGGTGGATTTTTTTACCGCCACTTAACTGAGTGCATAAAAAAACCCGCACGCGGCGGGCATCTAGCAGAAGTTGATCAGAGCCACAATGGCCGCTGACCGCCAACAGTCGGGTGCGGTGGTGCCGGAACTATCGCACCAGGTGTAACAATAAAACGTTCCACCGATTCCATCGTTACAAACGTACAGCTGCAATTTATGTTAGTGCATTGATGGTAACGCTCTTTGGTATTCTCACTAAGATAGCGACTGGTGCGCGCATGTGCCGCGTGCTGACATTTCGGACAATGGAACATTTCACACCTCAATAAATTCACAAAAAGTGAATAAATGATACTTAATTTTTCACCATTTGAGAACACCTTTACTCTTCTGCTTCTTCAGAACCGTAATCTACATCCAACAATCTAACCTCAAGCTCTAGGCTCGTCGTGAAGCCGCTATCACTTAGAGAATGAGTAACCTTCGTGATTGTCCATGCCTGCTCGTCTATAACGCGCTTAAAGCCTTTGACTACTACCGGCGTTTCTGGAAACAAATCAGCACAGCCAAAAGCCAGCCTGATAGAAAACTCAGCAACACCACGTTGCAGTTTGTCCCATTTGGCCTGGGCGGCTCGCATGGCCTGCGCTTTGGTAGAAAAAATCGTCGTCAGGGCAAACACGTTGTCATCCTCACCCACCATATACTCACCTTCCCTGGCCTCTGGCGTCTTCACCGCTTTTTTCTTCGTTACCGGTTTGGCTTTGGGGTGCTGTAGTGCGCGTAAATGTTGCTCTTTGGATTTGCGTTTTAGCGCGACCTTTTGCTTTTGTGGCTTCGGGTCTTTGGTGTGCAACCATTTTGCCGTAACGCCGGTATATGCCCCACGATCAGCAATGGAAAACTGATGGCGGTCGCCATCACTGCGGGTGATCGCGACCTGCGGAATGGTTTTTCCGCTGGCTGTCACCCCACGACCGGCTTTCAGAAAAAGTAACTTTCCCGCTTTTACCGAAACCTCACCACCGTTTCGCTCGGCGAGACGGGTTAGAAATTTGGCGTCCGATTCCTGTGACTGGTCGATATGCGGAATTTTTATTCCGGCCAGCTCCGGGATAACGCTCGACGCCAGTTTGTTACGTGTCGCTATCGCCGCCACGATTTCGCCGAGCGTCTTGTCATGCCAGGACTCTTCCCGACGTGAGTTCAGCGTCCCCCGAAAATCGGCGCTACGGGCGCGGATTGTCACCGTGTCCGGCGCGCCATGATGTTCAACCTCATCGACGGTAAAACTTCCCTTACCCGTCAACGCAAAGCCTTTCCACCCGAGGTAAAGCGTCAGTACGGCCCCGCGTAACGGCAGCTCGACCAGCCCGTCAGCATCATCAAGCTCGATGTCGAGCTGGTCGGCCTCAAATCCGCGATTGTCAGTCATCGTCAGGCTCATCAACCGGTTACTGATATTGCCGGTAATGTCTTTGCTGTCGAGCATCAGCATAAAATCGGGCGTCAGTACGCCACCCGCATTCATATTCAGCATATCGAGCATCAGCTAATCCCCACCATGCCAGCCACTGACAAGGCCATATTTCCCGCCTTGCCAATCAGTGATTTGGCCTGTTCGCCGATATCGCCATACAGAGCCGCAAGGGATTCATCCACGCGGGTGAGCGTCAGCGTAAAATCAATTTTTCGCGCCGTTCCGTCAGCAAAAAACAGGCTTCCTGTCTCGCTGATACTATTGATGACGTACATACCGTAAATCGTGCCGGTGCCATCCAGTAACGGCCAGGCGCGCCCCTGGTCAGCCATCAGGCGGATAGCCGTCATCGTCAGCTTTCCGCCAGTGAGCTCCGGGTAAAGCGTTCCGGCCAGAGTGATTTTTTCCTCACCCGGCCCTAAAAACTGAAACGAATCCCGTTTCCCGACGCGTGAATTTGACGGCCATCGATAGTCTGCATCGCGTTGCATCGTCTGGTGTGGCAACGTCTGACGCATAAAAACAAACATTCCAAGAGCTAGCATCATCATCCACCTCCTTAATCGTGCATCATGCTTGCTCGGGCTCTGGCCCGCTTATCGCGCTCATATTTTTCTAACGCGTCCTGCAACTGGTTTCCGAGTTGACCGCCCGGCGCTCCACCCGGCATGTTGATTTGATAGGTTGGGCTGCTCTGGTCAATGTAGGTACGACCGGCGGAGGCCGTCACAGGCTGATAAGCCTGATAACCGCCATAAGTGCTGGTCGCGGGAATATAAGAGCCACCCTGCGTGGCGGCACTGGCTTTCGCGGCAGTCTGGTCAAGCGTGCTGGACTCTTTATTGATAACGCCGAGCTTCTCAAGCACCCAGTCAATACCGCTGCGCAGCTTATTAAATGCCGTCAGTGGCAACGTTAAGGCATCCGCCAGTCGCTGGCCGAACAACACACCGGCATCACGAAAACGGTTTAACGTCTCCTGCGAGGATTTGACCGGTACAATCAGGTTGTTAAACCAGTCCCACGCGGCTTTCAGCTTTCCGCCCAGCCAGTCAAACATCGGTTTAAGTGGCGCAAACAGGTCAGCTACGGGCGCAAAGGCGGCCCGCAAGCCGTCAATCACTCCGCCGAAAAATGCGCTGATGGGCTCCCAGTATTTACGGATGAGCAATGCCCCGGCGACAATGGCAGCCACAACAGCAACAACCGGCCAGGAAATCGCGCCGATAGCGGTAATGATGCCGCCGGCCACCGTAGTAAATACGGCACCGAGAGCAGTCGCAGCGGCGATGATGGCATTCACGCCTGTTATCACCGGCCAGGCAATCAGCCCAATGGTCCCGATCATACCCACGACACCGATAGCCACGGCGGTAATGACGCCAAGGGTCTGCGCGAGCGCTTTATTACGCTGGATCCAATTATCAAGTTTGAGCACGTAGCCAGTCGCTGTCTGCACCAGTTTGCGTAAGGAGGATTCCTGCTGGTCAAACATGTCAGTCCCCACGGCCTCATAAGCAGACTGAAACTCTTTAAAGTCGCCGCCGAGGTTATCCTGCATAACCTTAACCAGTTCCTCTGTCTTGCCGTCCGAGGCTTTAAATGCCGCAGTGAGTTGGTCCAGCTTTCCCGATTGCGCTGCGTTCATCAGAACAGCGGCGGCCGAGCTGGCCTCTTCACCGAATATCGTTTTCATGTATTCGGCGCGCTGACCGGTACCCAGCTTATTTTTTTCAAAACTGGCCTGCATTTCCTTCAGGATGGTAAATACAGGGCGGGTATTCCCTTTACTGTCTGCTGTTTTAATCCCGAGCTCTTTAATCGCCGTATATGCCTGCCCGGTGGGTGCCTGCAGTCGACTTAAAATGGCACGACTCCCCGTCCCCGCCATTGAACCTGTAATTTTCGCATCATGAAGTGCGCCAACCATTGCAGCAGCTTCCTCAATACTGACACCGGCATTTTTCGCCACCGGCGCGGTATAGGTCAGCGCATCACTCAACCCGTCAAAATCTGCAGCGGTTTTATTCATTGTCATCGACAGGACATCACCGATGTGAGAGACCTGATCGTTAGTAAGCTGGAAAGCTGATTTCATCCCCATCAGCAAACCGGCGTTCTCCTCCATCGTCCGACGGTTAGCGAGCGCCATATTCAGCGTGACGGGGGTCGCCGCCTGGATTGCTGCCGCATCGCCGCCCGCTTTCGCGATAATAATCTGAGCACCGGCCGCATCATCGGCAGAGGCGGCAGTATTGTCGCCGAGCTGTCGGGCCTGCTTTCGCAACGCCATCATTTCGGCAGATTCTTTCGCCACGCCGAGCACGGCCTGTAACTCAGCGTTTTTCTGCGCAAAATCATAACCGGGTTTCATCAGTGCAACACCGGCCAGCGTGCCGGTCGTCGCCATACCGACACCGGCGGCACCCATTGCGGCAGCGTTTCCGGCCAGCGCTTTACCTGCCTGATATCGCTGCTTAACCGCGTTGAGCTTTGCCTGTTGAGCGCTGACGCGCGCCAGCGCTTCACGCTGGCGATTGAGCTGCGTCGTCGTTTCACTTATCCGGTTTTTCAGCCCTTTTTCATCATTTGCGAGATTGCGGGTATTAATGCCCACGACACCGAGTTCACGCTGTTGCCGTTTCACTGACTCAGTAAGGCTGTTGTATTTCTTCTGTAACCCTTCCGCAGAACGTTTAGCGGATTCCAGTGCCTGCGCCTGTGCCCGGGTCGGGCGTTCAGTATTTTTAAACTGAGTACCTAACGCCTCTGCCTCTGCTTTGGCTTTCTCAAGCGCATGACCGGTAACGGCAAGTTGCGCGCTGGCCTTGCGAAATCCGTCAATACGGGATGCCTGACCGTTCAGTTCACGCAGTGATTTTTGAGTGTCCCGGATATCACCAGACAGCGCTTTGCTCGCTGTCTGGATGGTTTTAAACGGGCGGGTCGCCTGGTCAACAGCCTTGAGTAAAACCTGTAATTTAACGTCGCTACTCATTCGTGTTTCCGCTTCGTTGAATGGCCTTTTCTCGCCAGGTGGTGAGCTCGGTCAGGCTCATGGGATACAACTCTGATGGCGGCCAGTGAAAAATCACCGCGATATCCGCCATCAGGTCATCGACCGACAGGTTTTTCGGGAAATTTAATCCGCCAAATTCGGCGACAAAAAACCGATCACCTTCGTTGCCAGCGCCATCAGGTCGGGCAAATCCATCATCACGACATCCGACTCAGTCAGTGACGGGCTGGTCATACGCGGCAGCACCTTAATCAGGGCATCGACTTCAGAGCGGGCGACATCGGCCAGGCTGACACCGCGCAGGGTTCCGGCGTTGGGCTTCAACAGGGTGATGGTTTCAATGACCTGCTCGCCGCGTTTGATGGGGTTTTCCAGGGTGACGATATTTTCTTTGCTCATGGTGTTCTCACTGTTTACGGGGTCTTAATTGACCGGCCAGGCATGCTGGCCGGGGAAAAATTACAGGCCGATATTGCGGCGGTGCTGGTCGAGTCGGTCGACGCCGTTCACCTTCTCAATCATGTTGAGGACGTCGATTTCGACCAGCTCTTTACCGTTCATGGTCAGCCTGTAGTACGTGCAGACCAGCGATAACTTGCTGCTGGTATCCTCGCCCTGTTTGCTCTCGCCGTTATCGACTTCCTTCACCTTGAAACGGGTCTCCACTTCAACTGCGACGGTTTCGCCGGTATCGTCCCGCTGGTAAGAGCCTGCATAGCGCAGCAGCGTCCCGGTACCGACGGCACCGTAAAGCGACCAGATAGCATCGTCAGGGAAGCCGCCGAGGGAGATTTCCATCGTCAGCGCATCATCGTCGAGGCCGAAATCGACAGGGGCAGAGCCGGACATCCCGCCGCCCCGGTAATTTTCCAGCTTACGGGTCAGCTTTGGCAGGGTGACGGACTCGATAACGCCGAGATAGCTGACGCCATCCAGAAATGTGTTCAGGAATTTAAGTTTTCGCGGCATTGCCATGGGTTAAGGCTCCTTAATTGCTGTTCACCGATGACACCAGATTCGCCAGGTATTTATCGGTAATGCGCTGGCGCAGCGTCAGGTTTTCGAGAGGGGGAACCGGCGTATAGTCGTAATCGATATACAGTTTCCCGGCTTTGAGGGTCGCCGCGTCGTTGGCCGCTTCATCAAACCAGCAGGTCGCATCGACGATGTAGCCCGCCGTTTTCATCTCGCGGAATTTCGCATTGATACCCGCAACGATGTCACGGATGAGAGTGGCGGTAATGGGCTTGTCGACCGCCCACATGTGACCGGCGGCCATGGTGTCGGCGATAACCTGCGCGGTGCGGGTGTAGTTCTCGAACAGGAACAGCGGGTCATCGGAGCAGGAGCGGTTGCCCCAGAAGCGGAAACCGTCTTTGCGAATGAGTGTGGTGACGCCAGCCTCGTTCAGCAGGTCGGCATCGGTGCCGGACTCCTGCAAATCCCAGAACACCGACGCGCTGATGCCGGTGACGCCATTCACACCGACGTTTGACAGGGTTTTATGCCAGCCTGTTTCCTGGTCGATTCTGGCGCGCAGGCCCAGCGCGCGGGCGGTCGCCCAGGCGGTTTCGGTCGCGTTCGCCGTGGTATCCCATGCCAGAAAATCCGGCCAGATAACCATCAGCTCGCGCTGGCTGAAATGCTTACGATAAAGCATGGCCTCGGAAAGGGTCTGACAGTTCCAGGCGCTGATATAGCCAAAGGCGCGCAGCTTCTGACAAACCGGCGCGAGCGCGGTCGCCACTTCGAGGGAGTCGAGACCCGGCACGCCGAGGATGCGCGGTTTAACGCCGGTGACGGCCTCCGCCGTGAGCAGCGCTTTGAGCCCGGTGTAATGGCCGCTCTCGTCAGTGCCACCGATGATATTAGAGACAGTCTGCGCTTCGGCATCGTCGCCGGTCCCTTCCGCAACGCGCACGACAACAATGACCGGTTTTGACTGGTCGGCGATGGCCTGGAGGGAGGCGGCCAGGGTGCCTTTGGTACCCGCTTTCGCAATGGCGCTTTGCACGCTGGTGATCAGTACGGGCTTGTTGAGCGGGAAGGTGACGGCATCGGCATCGCTGGCCGTGCAGACCATGCCGATAATCGCTGTGGATACGGTGGAAATGACTCGGGTGCCGTCGTTAATCTCGACAACCTGGACGCCGTGATGAAAATCGCTCATCCGTTTAACTCCGTGGTTAAGGGTGAGCATTATTTTCAGTCGTGGGGGAAAGAATGACGAGTCATCCCCGCTGTACCGGGTACAGTACAACAGGAATGCCCGCCGGAGAGTCAGGCAACGCGGCTCCAGCACATCAGCAGGGTGTGAGCCTCCACCACGCTGAACGATTCACCCTCGCCGAGGTTGTCAGTTTTGCCGCTGGTCGTGTGTTTGTGCGGCGGTACTGTGACTTCGTGTTCGTGCTCTCCGGCATCATCCGTCACACCCGGCTCTTTCGGGTTAAAGAGCTGCCGCACATCCCCGCCAATTTCCCACGGGTCATCTTTACCGGCCACACCACCATGATGGTGAATACCGCCGCGCGTGGTCGTCAGCTTCTGCTCAGGCTGCTCGCTGGTCTCCCCGCTTACATCAATCTGCACGGCGGGGAGATTAGCCCGCCGCAGGGTGACCGTATCGCTGCCGCCGGTGGTGCCGACGTTCGAACCGTCCGCTTTTGCCACGCGGAGGGTTCTGTTCTCACCGGTATACGTCCACGTTGACCACGGGTAGCGTTCATTCGGGTCCACATGCTGGCTGTAAAACCGGACCGTGCCGACGGGGTTTTCCGTTTCCCAGAAGTCACGAATGGCGATGCTGACCGCTGATGCAATGGCCTCCCTTGTCTCATTCTCCAGAGTGGAAACAATGTCATCGGCATAATCTTTGGCGTTGTTCCCCGCCCGGCGGACTTCTTCCACCGTCGCCAGAATGACTGACGGGTCGGCAATCATCTGCACATCGCCAGTCTGACTCACCATCAGCCAGATATTAATCACCTGAAAACGTCCCGACCCTTCCGCCAGAAGCGGCTTGTAGGATTCGGGCAGGTTCGCCACCGCCAGGCAGATGCCGGTCTCGTCAAAGAGCGCGGCCTCGCGTATCCAGAAGCCCCCGGCCTGCGGCGGCATTATCATTTCGGCGCGGATAACATTTGCCGCCTGGTCGGCGATAACCAGCCGGTTTAACGGTGCGCGGTACTGCTCGTTAATCAGGGCGGTCTGGTCCGGGGACGGCACCGGCAGGACGCCGCCCCCGTCGCCGACGGCCATGTGAGTGATACCCAGGGGGATACCCTTCACCGCCGCGGCGGCCAGGCGTTCAGCCCCCTGCGTGGTCAGTATGGCGCTGAATTTTTTACTCATAAGGCAGTCCGTAATAGCGGGCTTCCCCGCCGGAGCGGGGCGGCCTCGGGATTAACTCAGGGGCGCGTAATACACCGGGCGCAGGCCCATCTCGGAATTCAGCACCTCGATATTGTTGGCAAAGCCAAACTGGAAAATATCGTTCTTACCGCGCACCGGATGCATGCAGCTTGTCGCGCCCGCGTTGTAGTTGACGGTCGACCCCGCGGGGACAATCGCCTTACCGGTCAGGGACGGCCACACGCCATACAGCTCCAGAAGATTTTTTACCGCTTCCGGCAGCGTGTTCTGCGGCTGAACGAAGGTCCCGCCCCAGGCCGGGTGATAAAACTCGTTGTCAGCCAGTCCGGTGGTCTTTGTCACCGCCCGCACGCTGTTGGGGGTGGTGGCCACATAGTCCGCCGTGGTGGTGTTCCCGGTGTGTGTCGGGGTGATAAAGGCCCCGGTCACCGCATGGATAGCGTACCAGCCCGGCACATCAGCGCCGTGCGCACTGAACACCGCGGAGGCGGCGAGCGCGGCCTCATTGCCTGTGCCGTAGAGCTGGATTTCGCCACCCACCACACGCGCGCCGTAGGTACGCTCCCAGACATTTCCGGCAAGGTCGCTGATACCGTTGTATTTTTTGTCCTGGCGATAAGAGACCGGACCGGAGCCGGTATAAATGCGCGGAGACTGCGAGGACAAATCGCCTGCCTCTTTGCCGTCGATACGGCGCCCGGTCTGGGTCGCATCCAGCGCGGACTTGCCGTACACATCGGCACCCAGGGGACTGTACCGGCTTTTCACGGCCATCGCCTGCATCAGCGCCCACTCGACCGACGTCATGCCGTGCCAGGTGCTGCCCATCGCTTTCAGTAACGGGGAAAGGGTGACGCTGGTTGCGTTACAGGCATTCGCATCCACGTTGGGCAGACTCAGGACCTCACCGTTCAGCACGCATCCCTGATAGGTTCCGACATACAGATACGGGATTTCCCTGTCGCCCTGCTTAAAGGCCGGGTGTACGCCGGAAATCCCCAGCGCCGGGTTCATGCTTTCGATACTCACCTTCGGGATAATATTCACAAAGGTCGGCTGTCCCTTCGGGGTATACAGCACCGTCTGTTTTCCGCCCGAAGCCGCCTCAACGGAGGTCCGCAGCGCATCTTTGACTAAAATCGTGGTCATGGTGGGTCCTTACTGGTGGTAGCTGAAAAAAGTGTCCAGGTATTCAATACGCTGTCGGGTCCAGTCCATCATCTGGTCCAGACTGGTGATGCTCAGGGAGGGCACATTCGGCCATTTTTCATATTCAGCCTGCATCAGTTCCGGGGTGTAGCGCCCCAGCAGGTCGCGGGCCAGCTCCAGCACGCCGCGCTGTGAAAACAGACCGTTATCCCGCAGTTCCGCATAGCGGGCATTCATTTCCGCCTGGAAGGTGGTACGGACCTTCTTCCAGAAGGTGCGGTTGACCTGCATGGCGAGACCGTTATCAAACAGATTCAGGTCTGGCGGATAGGCAATGGACGTCCCGGCGTAATGCAGACCAAAGGTGGTATCCAGGTCATAGGGCATGAAAAACCATTTCGTGCCGTCCCAGGTGATAAACGTGGTGTTCTTCTGCACGCAGTCCGGGGCGCAGATAAAGCTGAGGAAGACGTAGAAATCCACCACGTTGTTTTTATCCAGATACGTACCGGCGGCAGCGGTAAACGCGTCCTGCGCGGACTGCGCGAAGTCCCGCCAGCGGTCAAGGCAGGCAGCCGTTTCCGCCGTGGGTTTCGAAGGTGAGTCCATCACCCAGGTGCCGTTCTCCGTAAGCGCCGGGATGTTAATCGCCCCGTCCCAGATAATCATGATTTGCTCCGGGCTGTTTTTGGCGATGTTGTAATCCTTGCGCGAGGAGTTGTAGAGAAAATCCCCGATACCGTAAAACTCGCCGTTGATATACAGCACGCAGGCGTACCCTTTCGGGCAGCCGATGGCACCGGTATCAATGGCGCTGGCCCCCAGCTTCCCCACGTAGCTGTTATCAATATCCCGGCGCGGCCAGCCGCTGCGGGTCGCCATCACCTTCTGCCACAGGTTGTAGCAGAGCACATTGCGCAGGTGGGTCGAGTCAATCCAGTTCGCCTTGAAAATCCATTTGTCCTTCGGCACCACATCGCCGATTTTCAGGCTGACATTTTCGGTATGCGCCGCGTCGGCAAACAGCTCGAATTTCATGTTCTTTTTCGGGTACCCCGCCGACGAGGCCCCCTGAACCTTGAAGGACACGTATGCCGTGAACATCTCCCCGTCGACGTCCACCTTTAAGGTGCCGTTAACCGGGTTGTCCTTGCTGGTCGGTGCGCCGCTGTCGGAGGTCACGTCCAGGCGAATCAGACCGCGCGGCTCACCGAAGGCAAACACGCCCGGATATTTCGCCTGCGCCTCCCGGTTTCCCGTGCCGGTGCCTGCCGCTGACGGGTCGAAACCGTCGAGCGGGAGAAGCTGACGGGCCAGCACCTGGAAGGCATAGAGGTTACTCAGCTGATGACTTTCCACCTCCTCGGGGGTGGCCTCCACCAGAGCCAGCGCCCGCATACCGGACTGAAACGCCAGCATCAGCGCCTGAATCTGGTCTGACTGGCTTTTTTGCGAAGCGGCCATGCTGGTCACCTGCGCGGCCATCTCATCGAGACCGAGCTGCATCAGGGCGGCCGTCAGCGACTGGAGACCGGACTGCAATGCGGTCAGGCCATCCAGAGCCGCGCCGGTGTCCTGCTCCAGCTGCTGTCGCAGGGACGTAATCGCCTGCTGACTTGCCAGAGCATTCAGCCGGTTCGCCTGGCCATTGCGCTTCTGGTAATAGATAAAGGCCAGCAGTTGCCCCTCGCTGTCAGGCACCACCACGCGAAAGAGTTTCCCCTCCGGCGTACCGGCAAGCCCCGCAACAGTACCGTCCGGGTCATCCGGGGTCATGAAGAAGGTATAATCCCGGTAGTCCTGCAGCGACTCAACGGCGGTTTTTAAATAGCGGGTACGGTTCGCCAGCTGCCGGGCCTGTTTGTTTGACGGACCATAAATGCCGCCCTCCACCCGGTCTTCACGCGCCAGCAGGTAAACCTCATCTTCCCATTTTGTCTGTTCGTTAATTGCACTCATGTTATTCTCCTGCGTAAACGCCACGGCCATCGTGAAAGGTGCGACCGTCATAGCGGTGAGGTTCTTCCCCGCGCTGGTTTTCGGTATAGGTGGCCGAGCCGGAATGGAACCCGCCGCTGTCATAACGGGCGGCCTCATCCGGCGTGTATTCCGGCGGATACACGCTGATAACCTCCCCGCCGCACGAAGTCGCGCCGGTATACACCGGGCCGGTGGTCCCCGCTGACAGTGACAGGCGGGCAATGTGGCGGCTGACCGGTCGCGCATCGCCAATAATCCGCTCCAGCTCCTTAATCATCGTCTCGGTAATACCGATATCATTCAGGTCAATCTCAAGGCGGAATGTCCCGGCGGGGTCGGCCACCTCCCACCATTCCTGAAGCGTCATGCTGTAGCCGAGGTTTTCAATCACCCGGCGAACCGCCGCCACCGTCCCCTTGCGTTGGTGGATCCAGAACGCATCGCTGACCGCCTGGCGCTTTTCCCTCTCAGACCAGTTTTCCTCCCAGCGATCGACAGAAAACGCCCACGCCAGATACGGCAGAAACTTCACCGGGCATTTCCACGGGTTCCACAGGTCACGCAAGGGGACATTCAGGTCACTGATGACGGCGCACGCGGCGGCGGCGCGCTGTTCCAGCTGTGATGACCCGGTCGCCATCAGTGAATTACTCATCCGAGCCCCCAATCACCACGCGGGTGTCGGTGCAGTACGCGGCCTGAGTTTTATCGAGCACCACATCCGCCCGCGGCTGAAGCAGTTCGACACGCTGGACACCCTGCACATGCAGCGCGGCGTATATCGCTGACATCCGGATGTCACGACCGAGGCGACGCTGCTCGGTGATATAGGCGGTCAGTTGTGTTCTGGCGGCGGCCAGAATGGGCTCGGTCGCCGGGCCGGGGTACACGTACAGCACGGCATCGACGGCATAAGGGATAATCTCAGCCGAAACAACCGTCAGGCGGTCACCGACCGGGCGTACCGTCTCATCATTCAGCGCCGTACTGACGGCCAGCAGCAAATCATCCGATGCCGTGCCGTCACCTTCCCGCGACAACACCGCGACAGTGACTTCTGCGGGGGCGGGACTGTTCGCCGTGGCATCCGCCACCCGACCATCGGCGCTCATGGCGTGAAATTCATAGGCACCGGCTGGCCCGGCAACGCTCATCCCTTCAAACGCCGCCGGGATGCGCTGGCGTAAATCGCTGTCGGACTCCATGACCGCCGCCACCGGCGGGATTTGGGTGTCGTCTGCGGCGGTGATGACCAGGCGCTCAATGTTATTATTTGCCGCAAGCTGGTCGAGGTCGTTTTTGATGGCATAGGCCACCATGCCGGCCTGTGCCGCCTCGTTAATACGCTGGCGCAAAATCACCTCCCGGTAGGCATTCTCTTCCAGATATTTCACCAGTGGCTCTGACTCCAGCGTCAGCGCTCTGGCGACCGCGTCCTGCTCATCCGCCGGGTAGAGCGAAACCAGCGTGGCCTTGCGCGCTGCGAGGATGGTTTCAAAGTCCAGCGTTTCCACCACATCTGGCGCGGGGAGCTGGCTCAGGTCGATAACTGCCATAGATTCAACTCACAGGAAGGGTTAAGGAAAGGCTCTCGCCGGTATCGGTGATTTGTCCGGTCACCTCGACGACCATCTGGCCGTCAAACTGCCGCGCGGTAGTAATACTGGTCAGCCTGACGCGCGGTTCCCACTTCAGGATCGCCATGTAGCACGCCGCCATAATTTGCAGCTCAAGCGCCGGGGTCTGAGGCTGGTCAATCATCTGCGACAACAGCGAGCCGTATTCACGACGCATGACGCGGGAACCAACAGGTGTGCGCAGAATATCCCCGATGCTCTGGCTGATATGGTCCACGTCTGAAATGCGCTTGCCGGTCGCACGGTTCATACCAAGATAACGGGCGGTCATTGGGTCCCCTCCGTCCATTCATCGCCGCGTCTGATGCCGCCGTGACTGTGTTTATCCACCTGGACACCGTTCGATGTGAAAGCGCCGCCGCTGTGCTCGATATCGCCGGACATCCTGCCACCTTGCTTCACCTCCAGCGTGCCGGTCGTCAGCTTATTGGTGCAGACCACCTCCGGCGTATCGAGAGTGACGCGGGTGGAGGCTTTGACCAGCACCACCGGCACGCTGACGGCAACCGAACCGGATGCGGTCACATCGGCAGTTTTAATGCCGGTGACGGTCAGCGCGCCGGTTTCCGGCTCATAACTCATAACGGCACCGTCGGGAAATTCAACGTGCCAGGCATCCGCCGAGGCCGACGGCGCGGGGTTGTCATCGGAATAAATGCCCGGCAGCACAAAAGCGGTATCGAGCTCACCGCCCACGGCCAGAATCATCACCTGCTCACCAACGGAGGGAGCCCACCAGGAGCGCGAGCGCCCGGCGCGGTGGGTTAACCACTGGAGCCAGTCGGTATAAATGCCGCCGGTCTGCACGCGACAGCGCCCGGCGTCGAGGTCAGTTTCGACGACAATGCCTGTGCGGATGATGTTGCGTATCGCCCTGGCGAGTTCCTGGATAGATGCGAGAGTATTCATAGGAGAAAGGATGCCGTCGTGGCGTTCCGGCGGCAATCTGCGGACGTTTTGTCCTGGCTGGCACAACGCTATCTGTATCAGCCCGGATTTGTTCTGACACGTCTATGACACAGTGCCAGACCTAATCTGACGGGCAGCTCTGTGCCAAAGAGGGCTCTGTTAACATCACTAACATTTACCAGATGTGCTCCTAACCACGCAATGTGCACAACTAGGTGTGCCAAAAAACATTGAAAAAGTGGTGTAATTTGATTAATTTATTCTGAATAGGGTCAAATGAAGTATTTTTTTACTGAAGCGCATCACGTTATATCCAGAAAATCTTAATCATGGAGTGCGAGAAAATTGATAACTTCTAATAAGCTATATTGTTTAGATGGTAAAATCGAGAAACTCTACAATTCCTGCCAGGTTTTTTTAACTTCTGATAGTATAGAGATTTCGAAGCTTTCTCACTTATCAATATTCCCAACGTTTTTATTTAATGGGTACCCAGGCACCGGAAAAAGTTCTGTTGCAAGCATTCTTTATGAGAAACTTAAAGAAAAACATAACATTGATATTGCGAGGTTAAATATCGATGAATTAATTTCACACAACTTTGGCGAATCTTCATCTAACTTAAGGGCGTACTTCCACAGCAAAAAAGAAGAGATTAAAAATAACAAATCCCACTACTTCATTATAATTGACGAATTGGATTCATTCACAATCAATAGATATCAAAATGACAACGACAGTATAAAAAGAATACTTCTAACGTTTAATACAATTATAGATGATTTAATTAGAAATGATGAAATCTATAAATTCATAATAATAGCAACGACCAATATCAAAGAAGTCATCGATACATCCATTCTTAGGCGATTCTATTTTAAAGAGGATTTTAATATTCAGCTTAATGAAGATGATTTTGTAAAACTACTGAATGAATTGGGTGACCTTACAGAAATTCGCCCCAAAGGGTCATTGACTGAAATATTCCAAATATACAATAAAAAAAAGTATACTTTGGGGGAGGTGAAGTCAATTTATTCAAAGGTGTATTTTAACACCCTAATCTGTAAAGAAAAATCCTTTATAGAAGCTAAGGATTTCTCAGATTATCAAACCTTCTATGAATTAGAATCAAGCTATAAATAGGGAGATATACAGTGTCAACTGATGAGGATAAGATGATAAAAAAACTTGAAGAACATAGGGATGCAACTAAACTAGTCGTGGAAATTGCAAGGTTGCATGATATATTAGTGACTCCAACTATCAATGGTGATCCAAGGGGAGACTTTGAATATCCTTATGATGAAAAAGATAAGCTAATTAGTGCCTTAGACAAATACATTGGGAAGTATAAGCATATTCAGGAGAGTTCTAATGACTAAAAAGTTTGGGGAAATCAAAACAAGGAGAAATATATTCCCCTCTCAAGTGAAAAAAATCATAGAGACAGGCACGGTGGATATATTAATCATTCAGGCAAAAGCGTCTCAGAAAACAAAGAACATGTTAAACAAAAGTGGTATTACCTTATATGAGGGTGTTGAACCAAGTGAAGTTGACCGTTTGAGAGAAGTCATTGCAAAAGAATTAGAGTCCAAAGAAAAAAAGGAGACTGAATGATGATGGAGTTAACGTTCTATAATAAAAACAAAGAGCCAGATGTTGTTTCAGTGTCTGATGATTGCTATGAGAAATTAGCAAGGATTGGTTTTTCCACAAAGATCGAATATCATGAAGAACCTTTCATTATCGAAGGGGAAGAATATACTGTTTTATTTTCAAAGCTCACGAGTAAAAACAGAAAGATTTTACTTTCTCTTGTTGAGAGCGAAAGGCAAGAGGAATTAGAAAAAATATTTAAAAATATAAATGACAATCCAACAATAAAAGAGATGAGAGATAGTTTATTATATGTAAGGGAACTAACAGAAGTTTATAAACTATTGAAAGCAGAAAATAATATGTATTTTTCATTTGATTGAACAATATATCATTAGCCAAACACCCGGCTCAGCGAGGCAACAGATCTGCGCCGGTGTTTGAGGTGAAGTATTAAAGTCCTCCTTTTGTTCAAAGCAGACAGCTAGAGTTGGTTGTGTGCCCCCACTAAAAGCTGTATCAGCTCAAATCTGAGCTGATACAGTTCAATCAGCGAGATAGTCGATAATGACGCTTTCCACAAGTTGCCGGTCGTCTTCGGTAAAGCCCAGAAGCTGACGTTGTGGATATTCAACTTCGGCGCTTTTTGGTGATGGTTTATCCTTGAGCCCGAGCTGATGCACGCGGGCGATGCGCTGCACTTTCCCGGTAAATTCCACCACCGCCGCGTTATCGCCGCCGCTCGCTTTCATATAGCGGTTGGTACGCAGTTTCGCGAACATCTCGCGCTTAATCCGGCCTTGCTTTGCCCTGACGGGCGGGCGCTTACGCGGGGCAAATGGAGAACCGTCCGGCGCTTTTTGCGATTTAATGCGCTGTTGTTGCCGCTGGCGCAGTTTCTTCGCAATATCGGCGGTCATCCGACGACGCCCCGCGGGCGAAAGGACCGCTATCAATCCGGCGAGCTTGTCTTCAAAGGGTTTGAAGTCATTCATCCCATTTACTCACCCGTTCGCCATTACTCCACATCTCAACAGGGCGCGTCACCGGCTCAGGCGGTGGCGGCTCCGGGATGTTCTCAACGTACATTGCGCCGTCGACCTCGTTGACCAGCGTGCGTTCGGTCAGCAACAGGCTGATGCTGACATCGATGCTGCTGTCGTTATTAATGTCAGCGCACCAGGCAAATCCTTTTTTTCGCCCCTCGTCGGTTGTCATGATGTCCGGCTGATTAACGCGCAACCAGGCCATAATCGGCACAAACAGCAGGTCAATATCGTCGGTAAAATCCGTGACCACGATGTTAAGCGTGTACCGCTTTTCAAACGACAGGGATCGCGCCAGCGTCGCCGTATTGTTGCCATCGTCCAGGCGAAGGCAAAGCATATCGGGGTTGGTACGCAGTACCGGCACCGCATCAGTTAAGGCTTTTCGCAGACTGTTGGGCTTTTGCATCGATTTCATCCTGGCATTGTTTAACCGTATCGACCTGGATTGCGCAGCTTTTCAGGGCGTTTTCGAGCTGGCGTATATCCGCACTCAGGTCGCCATTAGTCATCGGGTCGCTGCCCGGCATCGGACAGGGGCTGACCTTCGGGCAGGCGTTGTAAACAATCACCGGCGGCGGCGTTGGTGCAGGCGGCGCGCTGGTGCACCCGGCGCACAGCATCAGGTAAATCAGCGCGATACCAGCGGCGAAACGCGTCATTTTCATTGAGTAACCTCGTGATAGTTTGTTCACGCCGAAAAGCCAGCAGGTTAGCGGCGGTGAGCTTGTCCCTCATGGCAACCTGCGCCTGCTCTTTGCGCTGCGACTGCTCTGCCGCAACGTTGAGCTGATTTTTCAGCATGGTGATTGTCGTTTTGTGTTCACCGGCGACCCGGTTCGCACGTTCAAAAGAGGCGCGCAAATTGCTGTTATCGTGTCGCATCCACAGCAGACCCGCACAGGCCAGCGCCAGCAGGATAATGACCATTTTCATGCGGATACCCCTCCGGCCTTGCGCCACACTGCGATCAGTCTGTCGAGGCTGTGCTCGCGCTGACCGTACCCGGCCCCCGGCAATGAGGCCCAGATATTGCGACAACGGGAAATGGCGCGCTCAATGCGCCCCTGCTGCAAGTCTTCCAGCGCGCCGCGCTCACGAATCAGCTGAATGGCGAGCCTGTCCTGTGATACCGGGCTGAAATCCAGCAAAGCGAGCTGCTTTTTGTAATGCGGCCAGAACAGATAAAGCTGCTGGTAACGCCCGGATGCCGTGGATTTTTCCCCGCGACGATTGAAGACCTTCGCCGGGCGCCCACCGGCAAACGGGTGATCGCGATAGTCGGTAAAAATCTCCGGCCTGCCATCGATACCGGTGACAATGACGTCGTATCCGTTGTTTCTGGTCAGCGGGTGCGTCGCCGTACCCTCTGAAAACGCCAGCGTGTCTAGGAATGCCGCGACGTTGGGGTGTGTCTTAATGACCGCCATCGTTTTCCCCTTTTTTAATCCTGCGCTGAATCGCAATTTCCACCGCCTGATAACCGGCGATACCCAGCATGGAGCCAAATCCGCACACGGCAGCAGGTGGCAGGTCGGGAAACTGCACCAGTGCCACCCCGGCCACCATCGAGACAAAGCCGCCCAGCAACATGCGACCAATAAAAAGCCGGGCGGTGATGGGCTCACCACCGGCCAGCACTTTACCGACGACAATCAGCACGCCGATAACAAAGAGGGACAGGACGCTTTTTTCACCTTCCGTCATGTGTTTACTCCCAGAGATTAATTGTTTCAGTTACGGGGGATGACTGGACGTCGGGCAGTTCGACCGCCGTACCATGTGGCAGCACTGCGCCGAGTTCCGCCAGCCCCGGATTTGCGGCGAGCACCGACTCGAACACCCCCTCAGTGCGCCCGTAATAGCGGGCGCAAATCATGTCCAGCGTGTCGCCCTGTTGCGCGATGCCCTGCATCAGATTTGGCTCACGATGCAGCGGGGTTTGTCCTGGACGCGTGATACGGCCCAGCGCATATCCCGCCACAGCTCGTCGACAGTGGTGTCGATACTGTCGGCCTTTTTATCGCCTCTGGCGCTGGCATCCACCCCGCGATAACGTTCATAGAGCGTGGCGGTCGCCATTGAGGTGACGGCGCGCAGGTAATAGAAAATACGCACGCTCTCGCCGTCGAGCTCATCAGCCGGTACGTCGGCCAGTGTGCTAACACCCCCGGCAACCTGCTGTTCCCGCCACAGATACAGCTCGGCATTGGTTTCGGCGATGCCGGTTTTGATGGCCTCACGCAGCCGGGCCGGGGCGACGGTCTGTTCAAGGCGCATCCCTTCACGCACGCGTTTCGGGTCAATGTCAGGAAAGAAAAACGTATTTTTTATCACCGGCTCATCGCTGGCAGGCGGCGGGATGACCAACACGCCACCCGGCTGCGGCTCATCGTTCTTTTTAATAATCAGCGTCGTCATGACTACCTCTGAATAGGTGGGCGGTGGACGCCGGTCTCAGGTCGGGTAAATCACCCTCATCGACCGGCGTGCCGCCCTGGCGCGGGGCGCATTCTGTTAACCGGGGTTCTTTTTCGGTCGGCCACGTTTAGCCGGTGCCGCGGTTTTCACGGCGCGCGGCGCTCTTACCGGGGCTTTAACGACCGTTGCCGGTCTGGGCTTCAGCTCACGCTCAAGCCGTTCAATGTCTTTTTTAACGCCTGCCTGACAATCGAGCTGCATCGCGCGTTTGAGGTGGGCCAGCGCGTCGGCGGGCTGTTTGTTATCCCGCAACACCTGGCCGGTGATTTTGTGCAGTTTTGCGCGCACTTCGTCCGGCATATCGGCAGCGGCGGTCAACGCCAGCGTGTCGAGCAACTGGCTGATGACGACAGGTTCACCGGCGGCATGGGCGCGCATGGCGGCGAGCGCCACCTCTTCGGTAAACATGTACTGCGGCGGGCGGCGGTGTTTGCCAGGCATGGTCAGACCGTACTTAAACGCGTAGCGGGCAATATCCATAGCGCCGCCGATATCGCCGACATCAAGACGCCATAGCATGACGGTCATCACGATGTCATCCTGCGCGCCTTTGCCCTGTTCCAGCACGCCACTGATCCACGGCAGATAGAACGGCAGCAACTCGCGCTTTTTCCTGGCTTTCAGCTCTTTACCAAAGATGGCTTTTAACGTGCGTTGGTCTGCGGCCAGCTTAACCAGCATCTGCTCGTAGGCAGTGGCATGCCGCAGCGGGTTATTTTCCCGCTGCGCGGTTTCAATGGCCGAGACCCGCATCATGTGACGCTGTGCGGGGCTCGTCATCGCTTAGCCCTCCGGTTGCGCGGCAGAGAAATCGCCCAGCTTGATATTTTCAATGAAACACCCGGCGGCGTAGGTTTCGACCACGTAATCGATGTTCATCGATTCGTAGTTTTCCACCTGGTCGAGTCTCGGGTTTTCGATGATGGAGCGGCGGTGACTTTCGTCCATGAAATAGATGGACAGGTTATCCAGGCGCGTCACCATAATTGCGTTCGGCGGGAAATACGGCACACGCACGGCAGGCAGGTTGCCGATGCGTTTCTGGCTGATGATGATGTCAGCCGCCAGCGCTTCACTGTTGGGCTGGTCTTTGTTGACGATAGGGAAATATTTGTCGGCCAGCAGCTTACGCCCCACAATCGCCACGAGCTCCGAATCTTCCTGATAAATTTCGTCAATCAGGTTGTCGGTGGCATCCATGACCAGTGCATCAAGGCTGACGTAATCGCCGTTTTTACCCACGCGGATCACAGAGGAAACCACGTTCCCTTCCGCGTCGACGACTTTGCTCATCACACGGGTCGCCGCTTCATTGCGGTATTTCTGCGGCCAGCCTACGGCGACATCCTGCAGCATCGGATGGGCTTTGCGGTCAGAGGTTTCGGCACGCTCAACGCCGTTGAACCCGGCCATGATGAAATCAAGCGCCTGTCGCTGGATGATGGCATCGCGAATACGGCGCTGGAAGTCCTGGAAGCGCGCCCACAAATCCAGCTTTTTATATTTGAAATGGAAGTCAAAGTTGACCTGGTCGCATTCGTATTTTTTGGATTCCAGCGCAGCGAAGTCGGCAGTTTTACGCTCCTGGCCGCTGTTGGTGTCCGTGGTGCTGGCGATGGTGCCATTGACGCCGACGCCAATTTTTTCACCCTTCAGCTCATCCACCGGCACGATATTAATTTTCTGCAAAAAGGCCGAGGACATCTGCACGGTGTTCATCATGGTTTGCGTGACGGACGGCTCGACGGAGAATTTTTTACTCACGTCGTCCGGGTCGATGCCGTTCAGCTCGGCAACGCGGGACAGATAGCCATTGAATTTAAAACGGGTTTCCTGACGCATAGTCTTTCCTGTTGGGTTAAATCGGGTTGTCTGACCGGGCAAAGCTGTTGCCCGGCGATAAATTCATGACCGTTTAGCAGTCAGTCAGCAGCTCATCACCACCGCCACCGGTGGAGAGCTTGCGGCGGGGCTGCGTGGTGCTTTCGGTGTTATCCAGCGACGTTTTTAACTGGCTGAATGCCTGACGGGTCTGGTCGGCTTTACTGGTGACGTCCTGTTTCAGTGTCGCAAAGGCATTTTCCAGTTCGGCAAGACGTTGCCCGGTAGCGGTGAGGTTTTCCTGCACATGCTCACTGACGGTCGTCACGGCTTCATGCACATCCTGAAAACGGGCGTCATCACTGGCCTGTTTGCGGCTGAAAATCGACTTCACCTTGTCGCTCAGGGCGGTGAAAACATTTTCCGGCAGGTCTTCGAATTCCAGCTCGGCGAGGGTGGCAACAGAAATCAGGTTGCCCGGCGCGGCTTTGAAGCGGTTAAGGGGGTTGAATTTGGCCCCCCGGCAAAATTCGAGGTATTCGGTGCCGAGGCTGGCCGGGTCATCGGTCACGGCGAGGCCGACCAGGTAGCATTTACCGCTATTGGCGAAATTCGGCTGAATTTCCATTGAGGTGTAGACCTTCTGCAATTTTTTATTCATTGCGATCAGGTCATCGGTCGGGGTGATTTTAGCGAACAGCGCCAGCTTGCCGTTCAGCACTGAATCGTCGTCAATTTTTTCAGACTTCAGCTCGACCACATCGCCGTAACGGCTGAACGGCCCCTCCGGCAGGATGCCTTTCAGGTGTTCGAGGTTAATGCGGCAACCATAGACGCGGGGGTCAAAGGTCTCTGCCATTTCCTGAATATCCGTCGCGCTGATAACGCGGCCGTCACAGGTATCGCCTTCGACACCGATGCGAAACCATTTTGAAACTTTTTTTGCCATTGTCAGGAGTCCTGATATCGGGTTAACGGGTCGGGGCTAGTTTCCCGACGTCGCCGCTCTCCCGCCATCAGTCGCGGATGGCTTATCCCCCACACAACAGCACCTTAGCGATTCGCACCCCCCGTTTCTTTAGCCTTGCCCTGTATCAATCACGGCGAGGCATCCATGACCATCACCACCGACACCACTTTGTTAAACGACCCGCGACGTCAGGCGGCTTTGCTGTACTGGCAGGGGTTCTCCGTGCCGCAGATTGCCGACATGTTGCAGACCAAACGCCCCACGGTGCAGAGTTGGAAACAGCGCGACCACTGGGAGGAAACCGCACCGCTGAACCGGGTCGAAAGCACCTTAGAGGCCCGGCTGATCCAGCTTTATGCGAAACCCAGCCTGACGCCCCACGATTTCAAGGTCGCCGATTTTCTGGCCCGGCAGATGGAGCGCTTTGCGCGGATTAACCGCTACGGCCAGACCGGAAACGAGGCTGACCTGAATCCCCGCGTGGCCAACCGCAACAAAGGCGACCGCAAAAAGCCGACAAAGAACTTTTTCAGCGACGAGGCTATCGAAAAACTGGAAGAGATTTTTTTCGCGGAGTCTTTCGAATATCAGCTCCGCTGGTACCGCGCCGGGCTTGAGCACCGTATTCGCGACATTCTGAAATCGCGCCAGATTGGGGCGACGTTCTACTTTTCCCGTGAGGCGCTGCTGCACGCGCTGAAAACCGGCCATAACCAGATTTTTCTGTCAGCAAGCAAAACGCAGGCGTATGTATTCCGTGAGTACATCATCCAGTTTGCCCGCCGGGTTGATGTGGAGCTGACCGGCGACCCGATCGTCATTGGCAACAACGGCGCAAAGCTGATTTTTCTTGGCACCAACTCAAACACCGCGCAGAGTCATAACGGCGACCTGTATGTCGATGAAATATTCTGGATCCCCAACTTCCAGAAACTGCGCAAAGTATCGTCGGGCATGGCCTCACAAAGCCACCTGCGCAGCACCTATTTTTCAACACCGTCCACCCTGGCACACGGCGCTTACCCGTTCTGGTCCGGGGAATTATTTAACCGTGGCCGCGCCCGCGTCAGTGAACGCGTCGACATCGATATCAGTCATGATGCCCTCGCCGCTGGCGTGGCATGTCCTGACGGCCAGTGGCGGCAGATTGTCACCATTGAGGATGCGCTCGCCGGGGGCTGTACGCTGTTTAACCTTGAGCAGCTCCGACAGGAAAACAGCGTCGACGACTTCCGCAATTTGTTTATGTGCGAGTTCGTTGACGACAAGGCGTCGGTGTTCCCGTTCGAGGATTTGCAACGCTGCATGGTCGACAGTCTGGAGGAGTGGGAAGACTTTGCGCCGTTCGCCGACAACCCGTTCGGCTCCCGCCCGGTGTGGGTTGGCTACGACCCGTCGCACAGCGGCGACAGCGCCGGGTGTGTGGTGCTCGCGCCGCCGGTTGTCGCCGGTGGCAAGTTTCGCATTCTGGAGCGTCACCAGTGGAAAGGCATGGACTTTGCGACGCAGGCCGAATCCATTCGCCAGCTCACCGAAAAATACAACGTCGAGTACATCGGTATCGATGCGACCGGCCTCGGTATTGGCGTCTTCCAGCTGGTTCGCTCGTTTTATCCTGCCGCCCGCGATATCCGCTACACGCCGGAAATGAAAACCGCGATGGTGCTTAAGGCAAAAGACGTTATTCGCCGCGGCTGTCTCGAATACGACGTCAGCGCCACCGACATCACTACCTCGTTTATGGCTATCCGCAAGACCATGACCAGCAGCGGGCGCAGCGCGACCTATGAGGCCAGCCGCACCGAGGAGGCCAGTCACGCGGACGTCGCCTGGGCGACCATGCACGCGCTGTTAAATGAACCGCTGACCGCTGGCAGCGGCCAGGCAACATCTTCCATTCTGGAGTTCAACTGATGAGTAAATACAAAGGCCGAAAGCCGCAGCCACAAAAGCGCACGCACAACATGAAAGACACCGCGCCCCAAAAAGTGGAGGCGTTTACGTTTGGTGAACCGAGCGCGGTGCTCGACCGCCGCGATATTCTGGATTACGTGGAATGCGTCAATAACGGCAAATGGTTCGAACCACCGGTCAGCTTTAACGGGCTGGCGAAAAGCCTGCGCGCCGCCGTTCATCACAGCTCGCCGATTTACGTTAAGCGCAACATTCTGGCCTCAACGTTTATTCCGCATCCGCTTTTATCACAACAGGACTTCAGCCGCTTCGCGCTCGACTTTCTGGTGTTTGGCAACGCCTTTTTAGAGCAACGAAAGAGTGTCACTGGTCGCCCGCTGAAACTGGAAGCGTCACCGGCAAAATACACCCGGCGTGGTATTGAGGAGGATGTCTACTGGTGGGTGCCGTCATTCGACCAGCCGCACCCGTTCGCGCCGGGCTCCGTATTCCACCTGCTGGAGCCTGACATCAACCAGGAGCTGTACGGCATGCCGGAATATCTCAGCGCACTCAATTCCGCCTGGCTGAACGAGGCAGCAACGCTGTTCCGTCGCAAGTATTACCAGAACGGCGCACATGCCGGTTACATCATGTATGTGACAGACGCCGCGCAAAGCGGTACCGATGTTGAGGCGCTGCGTGATGCGATGCGCAGCTCAAAAGGTCTTGGGAACTTCAAAAATCTGTTTTTCTACGCACCGCACGGAAAACCGGACGGCATTAAAATTGTGCCGCTCAGCGAGGTGGCCACGAAAGACGACTTTTTCAATATCAAGAAAGTCAGCGCCGCCGACCTGCTCGACGCGCACCGCATCCCGTTCCAGTTGATGGGAGGTAAACCGGAAAACGTCGGCTCGCTCGGCGACATCGAGAAGGTGGCAAAGGTGTTTGTCCGTAACGAGCTTATACCGCTGCAGGACCGGATGCGCGAGGTCAACGCGTGGGCCGGTCAGGAGGTGATCCGCTTCAAAAGCTACACCCTCGACAACCCGGAATAACTCAGGTCGCCTCAATCTCTGCACTCATTATTGAAGATGTACTCTGCGAAAGTTATAGTGCATGAGAAATCAAAATAATGGGTGTGGAGAATAATATGTTGGAAGCTGATTTTAAAATAACCCTTGAAGGGTTTGCAACCGAAGAAGAAGCAAATAATATCGGCAACTTCACACTAGAAGCCATCAGGATTTTATCTAACAACCTCAACCTTGAAATCTCAAAATTAAAATGCGCAGTTATTTCCTATAATTTTAGCGAAGCCCTCAAAAAGGTTACATCCATTTACCAACACCAATCCCCTAGCTCATTTACCAATAGCAAACAGGGCACAGCCATCGCACAGCTAGTATCAAAAACTGGCAGCAATGGACAATGTGAAGAATACACCCTTGTACTATCCATTGATTTTTTTGTTGAGCTTTTTAACGACGGTAGTTTCTTAAAGTTGAACGAAGACGGTTATCCCGCTGTGATCCATCGCATTCACCATGAGTTAGTACATGTACATGAAAAAAACTTACTAACATGCTTAGATCAGAAATTTATGGTCAACGAGTATGGAGACGCGCTACTTATCTCTGCTACACGCGCATGGTCTGAGTACCTCGCTAATTATATGTCTTCACGCTCAGCCCCTTTAGAGACTATCAATTTATTTTTAGAGAGTCTTGACACTGTCATAAGTGAAGTGTCTGACGAGATTGAAAATCTCATATGGAGCTATAAAACCAATAATATTTCTTTGGATACGATGTATCTCGAAGCCAAAAAACGTATCAAGCTAATCATCAACTCTTATGCATATGCTATAGGTTATATCCACTCTCTGGACATCAACATTGATGAATACAACCCAAAACTAGCTCTTACACTATCCACCTCAAAAATAAATAATCAATTATCAGAGTTAGGCGTTGCATTTAAGAATCTTTATGACAAATTTAATGACCAGCACATTAATGGTTTTGATGATTACCGGGATATTACAGTAGCCATTGATGGAATATTCAAGCAGTTTGGGCTTGTTTTAGAGTGCCCAGACTGGTCCAGTAACTCTGGACTCTACATACATGTAAATTAGTTTAATAGTTGTAGGAATATAAGCAGTTTGAAACCTACCTCTCCTGTTAAGCCGCTGTGCCTAAGCGGCTTTTCCAACGTGTCGCCAATACACGTCGGAAGCTACACAGGTGAACGACCACACCCACACGACAGCGTTCATGACCGCGTCATCACGATGCTCTCAGCCGATAATCTTTAATATTACAACACTTCACTACTGGCGCGCGGTGCTTTCCCCGCCTCGCCTGCCCGCTTAATGGGGCGGTTTTAATGCAGTTGCATGACCACTCTGGATCCGCGCCAGCTCTGGCGGCGAACGACCAGAACAAGCAACCTCGTTGCATGCAAAACCATGCACGTGATACATGCATACCTATTTTAGCGCTCGATAGCGCGAATAAGCATCTTTGAAAGCCGTTAAATAAACGGAGGGTAACTTAGACTCGTACGTATTAAGATTAGTCGTTATAAAGAGCTTTCCTTTTTTAAAGTCTATGCCTTGATCTTTTTCGAATAATGAATATGTCCCCCACCATGTCACTCCAGAATCAATAACAAAACTGGCAGTTAATAGCTCGCCCTTATATGACATGGAAAGGTCACGTCTACCAATTGCATTTTCTAAAGAGTAACGCCCCGACGAGTTACCTAGGGAAAAAAAAACCCCCGTAACATTCAATTTTAAGTTTCTCATATTTTGAATCGTAATTGAGCAATTCACCCCCTTTCCATGGGAAACTTCCCCGCTTATCCCATGTATAACCCTCAGCTTTTCAGTATCATTCTGAACAGCCTGGTATGCCATATACAAAGAAACCAGCACGGCAGCCAAAGTTGCAAACGCTGATAGCCATCCGCCTAGCATGCTCCATAGCGCCACTTCGTTTGAGTGTTTGCCCCCAGCCCACTCCCAGTTAACCCCACCAAAGAAGAAACCTAACGCAAACATCAAAGCACAAAGAGCGACTATCCAAATAAATTTTAAATTCATATGATTAGCTCATTTCTAAACTGTGATTGTTCATAGCGCACTAACGCCTCACGGGGCTCGCTGTTCAACCCCGCCAGCACTGAAAACAAGTTTCAGCCCCGGCGGCGTTTGTCACTATATTGTTTAATTGTCGACTATCGAATCGACTTCACCTGGTCACACGTTGACACGTGCCGCTATCCATAATTTTCCTTTGTGTGTAATCCTATACAAAACAGCCCTATGCTATCAAACATGGGGTCAAGGATTGCACATTTTTCAGGGATTAACGCCAGCTCTCATCTTCCCACACTTCCTGAAGGATGCCATCCAGCGCTTCGCGGTCTGAATCTTTATCGAATCCCATCAGCTCGACACTGGTCATGGATCCCTTTTTAACAGTAACGCGCGTTGACGGAAAAACAGACTGTATTCGCCTAGTCAATTCGCACTGAAAAGCATCAATTACCGGCTGGTCGATTTTTTGGTCTTTATCCAACGTGATATTTACTTTCACTTTGCCCTCCTTTGCAAATGTTTCATCAACAGGCGGCGCGGAAAAAACAACAGAAAAATTATTATTTTTCATTAGGTTGCCTCTTGCTATTTCCGCAATTAAATTTAATGCGATTTCACGGTCTCTTTCCTGACAAGCGCCCTCAGCCGTCAGACGCGCAATCATTTCGACCCGCTCAATCATAACGTGCTCGCATAACTCTCTATCCACATAACCTCCACCATGAGACACTGTACAAATAAACAGTATAACGTATTAGCAAAAGGTGTGAAGAAAAAATCACTGTTAAATGCACTGTATGTACATGATATGGATGAATATTAGTGGTTACATTTTAGTTTCCAGCTCAGCTAAAGCAGCGGCACGACTAAGGATTTTTCTGGCTTTAGACTCATGCGATGGCATTGCGGAAAATATTTCTTCTTTAGGCGTTGCGCGTAGCCATTTGCCATCAAAACAACTTTTACCACCGGCCATCAGATGCAGGGCTTCGCCCCGGCTGATAGTGATGCCGGTTGTCAGATGTATCTCGTCGATAGTTTTCGCTATAGCTGCATTTTGCTTATCCGATCCGTGGATGAATTTTCGCCGTATTGCAGGCTTTTGCTTCCGGAGACGGTTGGTCAGCTCTCGTCTTTCGCGCCGACTCAGTGGTTTTGTTAAATCCAGTATTGGTGGATCGCTTTCGCTTCCCGTACAGTTATTGACAGAACTCCGAGAGGGCGCAGGAGCGCCCTTAACGTCAACGGCCAAATCAACGTCACGCTTCGGCACAATTTTCCACTGTGTGAGCCGGGTTAAAATCGGAGTGTCTGCGCCGACGGCGGAGTCGTACACGCCACGAATGCAAACAGTTTCCTCGCCATATTGATTGAACTCTGCGCGCGGCTCATACAGCGTACGCACCTGCAAATCGTCACGACGTACAAACGGGCCACCCTGTGCATTAACGTAGCCAGCCCAATCACCAGCATCGGCAGCATCATGGACAGCAGCAAACTCAACGCTCAGACCATGTGCGGTCTCGGTATCAGCGAGACGACGCAGCTCACGGTAAACCGTTACCGGCGCACCGCCGACAAACTGAAATTGACGGATATGCCAGCGCGCCGCCCATGCTGAAACGGCGGGGGCAGTCTCTTTCAGCAGCTCACCGCTTTCGTCATCGGTTTCACCATCAAGGGCATAACCGTCGATATTTTTCGAAATGTATTTAGCGACATAGCCGGTAGCACTGCCCTTTTCCGGGTCAATGGCCTCGGCATGAAAGCGCGCTTTTTGGGCTTTATCGCTTCTCAGTTCGTGGCGGTCTTCCTCCCACGCATAATCACGGATGATGAGGCGCACGCGCTCGATGTCTTCCGGCAACATGAACATAAGCATGTGCCAATGCGGCGTTCCGTCGTGATGAGGCTCGGCAACACGTATGCCGAAAATGCGGATTTCTTCCCGGTGCAGCTTGGCGCGTATGCGCGCCCAAAGGCCGGTTAGATAGCTCTGCGTGTCAGACGGGCTAGCACCGCCCCATTTGCTGTTACGGTAACCAGCTTTGGTGGTAGCGTGAAATTTAGACGGTGCAGTCAGGGTGTAAAACTCCCCGACGTATCCGAGTTCATTGCAGATATTTTCAAACCCACGGATGCGGGTCATCAGCTCGCAGCGACGTATCGCAGGGTTAGCGACCGAACCGTCGTATTTTTCGATAAGACTAATGCGGTTGCCGTCTTCGTCTTCGAGATCCAGCCCCTTGAGGAATTCACGCGTGCGTCGCTTCTGCTCGCGCCAGTCAGTCACGCAGTTTTTACTCGCGTATGCATGCTTTTTCTTGCTGACGTTGCCAACGGCAATTTGCAGATGCTCGCGCCATGCAGCCGCGACGCGACGTAGACGACCACGCCACCACGTATCGTTAAACATGCGGGTGATAGCCGGTGCGATTTCATCCTCACCGATATATTTCTTTGCCACCCGCTCCCAGTGCGGCGGGGTAACGTTGAATTGTAGGGAAATAATACCGGCGCGCATGTACCATGTGTACAGCGTTTTGAGCTCACTAAATCCGGTGTCATCAATGCTGGCCAGCTCTGACCGGATGAAATTAGCGATATCAGCGGCCAGCAGGTCAATATCGGCGCGCGACATATCAGGGAGACGATTATATCTGGCGACTATATTGACCATGCGTGACGCCAGATATTGCATAAGCTGGGTATGAAAATGACCACCAAAAACAGCGGCTGAAACATTGCTGTTGATACCCGCGCACTCGTATTTTTTTGCGACCAGTTCAAG
Source organism: Klebsiella sp. JB_Kp042 (assembly GCF_040065275.1). NCBI lineage: Bacteria > Pseudomonadati > Pseudomonadota > Gammaproteobacteria > Enterobacterales > Enterobacteriaceae > Klebsiella > Klebsiella sp. JB_Kp042. The sequence goes on along the minus strand of NZ_JBEAJL010000098.1, from coordinate 70,503 downwards.
ACGTGGTAATGCCTTTTTGCAGAAGCTGATTAAAAAGGCATTAGCTCGTTGACTGCCCTGAGTTTGTTCCAGCACTGCAGCGGTGCGATAAACATCAAAACGCACGCACTCAGGCTGGAGAGAAAGCACCTTTCTCACATGCAGCAAAGCCGCGAACATACGGTCGCGGCGATACTGTTGCTCATAGGTAAGATATGGGCTGGATATTGCCGACCGTGGAGCGTTCCACGGGTAAGCAAAGGAGACATCACTCATTCGCACAGGCCATATCGTGATGAGCAGGTGGCAGTATTCAGGCTGGCCTTAACTAAATCATATACTTTGCCGCCCCGACCTGTCCTGGCCCATTCCACCACTTCGGGTACCGATGGCGCGCCCATTCCCCCACGCGGCCCATAAAACCCGGACCAGTCGAGATGCTGAACTTCCGTATCAAGACCATAAAGGCGCGGCACGTCTCCCAGTAGACGCCTGACTTTCACTGTTTCGCCACGTCGATTTGTTATCTCGCGGAAACCGATTATCGAGTTGACCCATGCCTGACTCACCGTACCGGTACTCATCCAGTGCACCCAGCGGGAGGCCAGACGAACCTTCATCTCCCACTGGCGATGTTTTTCAATATGCTCCGGCCAACGGGCAGCGGTTTCTGAAATTTCCTCTTTGTTGCAAAGCACGCAGTTCATGCAACCGACGCGAGAAGCCCCCTGCAAATACAGTGGATTTGGCTTAATACCGAAATATCTATGCAAGGCAAATACATCTGCAGCCGTCCACTGATGAATTGGCAGGAAGTTATAGAGATAACCTTCATCGCGCATATCGACTGCGAAGCGGTCATAACCGGCACGTTTGGATGACTCATCACCACGGACGCCTGACCACTGAACTACTACCTCCCCCTCATCCAGCATCGGACGAATTGCCGCATCATAGGCAATCTGTATCTTGAGCTCGTCGGTGCAGAACCGGTCGCGGAGCATCGGGAATTTACCGTGTAGGAGAGCCGCATCGAGAAAACTGTTTCCGCTCGGATGCATCACGGACAAGGCAGCATCTAAAGCAGTCTCAAAGTCGATACCCCAGCGCTTCGCTGTTTTTAGCCATGCCTGACCAAATGCGGTATCCGTCCGGCCCAGTGACGGCATGATGACGCCTCGGTAAGCGCCCATGCGAATGGCCTGCTTCTTCGTCCAGTTCTTTTTCATGTAGGCACGTCGGCGAGCAAAATCTGCCTCGCTGTATATGCGCTTCACAACCTGAACCGGGTGACATCCAATCTGTTCATGGATAGTCCTAGCGAAACCCATAGTCAGCTCATGCTCATTATCTGTATCAGCCATCACAGCCTGTACGCGACAGCCAAACAGCGCATTCGCCACGGCCAGTGTCGCAGTGCTGTCTTTACCCGCTGAATAATTCACAACAATCCTGTGATCTTCCGGAATACGGAATACATCCAGATAATTGCGATATGCAGTTTCTATTTCCCTTACCTTTGCCGAAATATCAGAGACTGCAATGACCCCCATTTATACCCCCCGGTAATGTTTGGATTTCAGTTCTGTGACTTCTTGACAGGTCACACAAAAGGCCACGCCGGGAATCGCAGCACGACGTGCCTCCGGAATTGGTGCGTCACATACTTCGCAGAGGAATTGAGAAGGTACAGAGGTACGGCTGCGCGCATTGTTGATGTAACGCTCGCGGTCTTCCTGCTCGCGCTGTTGTACTAGATCCATTGCGTCGGCCATTAGTGCAGCTCCTGTGATTCATTCTCAAAGCGGGTTGCTTCACGGCGCAGCAGTTCGGCAGCTTCGGTGCCGTTCATACCCTCTTTGGTGATATGAATAGCCAGCGCCTCAAGGCGGATGGAAACAGCGAGCGCGCGGTCTTTGCGCTCTTCTTTTTTTGCATCGGTCAGCAATACGGCCAGCGCATCACTATCAGTGTTAAAACAACGGATTTCGATATTACGCATAATTAACTCTCCTGATTTCGGGCAATAAGAATCCCGGCGGGTTTACGCCATTAAATTTCTGTTTGGATTAATTCGGCATGGTTAGCCGTTTGGGAAATAAACTCACCACTGCACGAAAATGATTCATCGCTGTAATAAGCGCTTTTTTCTCGTCAGTAGTCAGCTCACTTAATTCGAGCTCATGACGAGCCGCCGGTAATTTTGCCAGAAAGAAAATAGCGGCCAGCGCCCGATTATTTTCTTCAAATTGCGGGTCACGTTTATCGCGCATATCATCGACAAAGCGCTCAACCTCTTTCCAGCTATCGCCCCAATATCTCGCGCGCAATTCAGCCACATGATTGAGACCGGCCAGACGCTCACCCGCTTTTAGCGGAACAGTTGCGGAAACAGCTTCGATAGCCATGATTCCCCCTGCTTTTGAGTTGAGAGGCCAGCTAGTAAATCAGCCTGTGAGCGGCTCGGATGCCAGCGCTTGCCGTTCTTACCTGCGATCCAACCGTGGCCGTAGTGCATGCCGGGGCTTTGCTTAACGAGCAGAGACGCGAAGGATGGTTCACTTTTCAGCATAAGCACCTCAAATCAGCCCGAATGATGCGCCAATACCGCTCATGGTATCGACAACACTCGTCATAGCTGGATTTGTCTGTAGGCGCGCATGTAGCGCCAGCGCCGACAGTGACAACATGCGAATGCCAGAGTTAACACTTTCAATCATGTTGTGCTTACGGGCGGAGGTCAGACGTTCATCAGATACAGCACCGTTCGCCAGTTCGCCGAGTTCACGCATTGCGCGCATGACATAAGACTGCAATTTGTCTTTAGCCAGCTCATTAACCGGTACGCATGGCAGACAATGAATCTGTGCCAGAAAGCCATCAACCAGGGTTGAGTCTTCGGTCAGGTCAGTCAGCAGCCACAATTCAGGCGGTGTGAACTGGTGAGGCTGCTCGGGGTTGAGCTTGTTACGTAACGTTTGAACATTCATACCTGCACGCCCGGCCAGCTTCGCCATATTGTGACGCTTCGCGAAAGCACGGCACGCTTCGTCATAGTGGGGGTGTTTGGAAACCTGAAAATCAAACATGTCGCATCCTTAAAATTCACTTAAAGTGAATATGGGTTCTCAATAATGAGCTGAAAACGTGCATGACCCAAAGCTTTACGCAACTGTTCTTCTTTCCAGCGAGCGTAATAAATCCGGATAGGACCACCTGCTTTCTTACGACCTTTGCGGATGACTCGTTTTTCGATTGGTACACGTGGGGTGTCACCTGTAGTCCAGCGATAGGCAGTACGTTCGGAAACACCCTCAAGTTCTGCGAATTGCTGAAGCGTGACTACAGGAGACGGGATTTTGATGATTGCGATTTCAGAAGCCATGTTGCATGATTCCCATTTTGACAATGTTTGCAATCAACGGCCTCTGTTTGCCAACTTCTGCCACTGATTGCCCGAATTAACAACGATACTAATACTCGATTGAATATTAGTAAATACCAAAAGGAATAAATTTTGATACTTGATACTCAGGTGAATAACGACGAGTTACTGGATAGAATTTGTCAAGTATATGGTTTTACTCAAAAAATCCAGCTAGCACGGCACTTCAATATTGCCGCCAGCTCCCTACAAAACCGCTACACGCGAGGCACTGTTTCTTATGATTTTGCCGTGCAGTGCGCACTAGAAACTGGGGCAAGCCTACTATGGCTTCTTACGGGGCAAGGCTCTCAATATGATGGCAAACCGTCCCCAATGGATCCGAAAACGATAGATACCTTCACTCTGAGTGATGGAAAACTCGAAGAAAATTCACCATTGAGTATTGATGCTGGTTTTTTTAGCAAGCAAATGTCAAAAGGTATTGCTGTTCGCGCCGATGGAAAGTTGCACTTCATAGAACAAGATGCCTCACTTTCTGATGGCCTTTGGTTGGTTGATATTGAGGGGGCTACCAGCATCAGAGAATTGACGCTCTTACCCGGCAAAAAGTTACACGTTGCGGGCGGCAAAGTACCGTTTGAGTGCGGGATAGATGAGATAAAAACGATTGGCCGTGTAGTGGGTGTATACAGCGAGGTTAATTGATGACTGTCCGTAAAAATCCGGCTGGAGGTTGGATTTGTGAGCTCTACCCAAACGGTGCAAAAGGTAAACGTATCAGAAAGAAATTCGCTACTAAGGGCGAGGCTCTGGCGTTTGAGCAGTACACCGTTCAAAACCCGTGGCAGGAAGAAAAGGAAGACAGGCGCACGTTAAAAGAGCTGGTTGATTCATGGTATAGCGCTCATGGTATTACACTGAAAGACGGTTTAAAACGTCAGTTAGCCATGCACCATGCTTTTGAGTGTATGGGTGAACCGCTCGGTCGTGATTTCGATGCGCAGATGTTTTCCCGCTACCGGGAAAAACGGTTGAAAGGTGAGTATGCCCGTTCAAACAGGGTGAAAGAGGTATCGCCTCGCACGCTTAATCTTGAGCTGGCCTACTTTCGAGCAGTCTTCAATGAACTGAATCGTCTCGGTGAATGGAAAGGTGAAAATCCACTTAAAAATATGCGGCCCTTCCGTACTGAAGAAATGGAGATGGCCTGGCTGACTCAAGACCAGATTGCACTGCTGCTCGGAGAATGCAAACGCCATGACCACCCTGATTTAGAAAGCGTGGTCAGAATCTGCCTGGCAACTGGTGCACGGTGGTCTGAAGCCGAGAGCATGAAAAAAAGCCAGCTAGCAAAATACAAAATCACCTATACCAACACAAAGGGCAGAAAAAATCGCACCGTTCCAATTAGCAAAGAGCTCTATGAGTCACTGTCTGATGATAGAAAAGGTCGGTTGTTCAGTGATTGTTATGGCGCATTCCGGTCTGCACTGGAAAGAACAGGCATCGAATTACCAGCAGGACAACTCACCCACGTTTTGCGCCACACCTTCGCCAGTCACTTTATGATGAATGGTGGTAATATTCTGGTCTTGCAGCGCGTACTTGGCCATACCGACATTAAAATGACCATGCGCTATGCGCACTTTGCCCCAGATCATTTAGAAGACGCCGTCAAATTAAATCCTCTGGCCTCAATTAGGAGCTGACTATGCCTGCTGAAAAATGTGATAAATGTAGCATATTAACTGATATCTCAAATCACACGCATGAACTAGCACTATTTACTTCGTGTTACCGCGGCGAGCACCAAGAGAAAACAAACGCAATTAGTGAGTGGTTAAAGTTAGCCTCCATGCTTGAAAAGGTAGAAATTTCCGCTTGGAAGCACGAACCGTTCAGCATGTTCACCTGTGAGCCCACTAATGCCATGTTAAATTCAGAGGGCAAATACAACACAGCTTATGCTACAGAATTAACAAGATTTATATTCACATGTAACGCTCTAGAAGAAACTTATAAATTGATGGCCACATATTATAATAAAGACCATCATCCACGTAACGAAACACCTCAGAGTTCTAGTATTAAAACTATAGTTTTTTTTAGCAGCATTGATGACAGCCTTCTTCCACAACATTTCTATCACTATTTAAACACACTGGAAGAATTAGTTAGAAAACATATCGAACATCACGATCATCTTAGTGGTGAATTCAAATATCTAGACATCTATGAAGATGGGCACAAATGCCGAGCATTAGATACCATTAGGCTACTTAGAAATCATTGTGCACACGGGACAATACCTATAAATCTTACACCTGATTACGATTGCTCAATGCGAGTATGGAATAATCTATTTCAAATAATAAAAAGAGCCACAAGAGTTATATTAATATGCATACAAGCCTTGCTGAACAAGCACACATCGCAATTTGACTATGATTTTTATCTCGAATGCATTGCGTACGAGTACTGGTTAGAACGCCAAGAATTTGAAATGGATGAAGAGGAGCATTTTTTGCTAATCCAACAGGAAACTCCCAGTAAAGAACAAATATTGAACAAACTTCATTTGAACGACAGCTTTGGCTTCTACAAATTTTGCCAGTAAGTATTGTCGCAATAATGGCGATAAAGTGGCGATAGAAATGGCGAAAAAGAGGTAATCATTGGCAAACAGATGCAAAGTATGTCAATGAAAAATAAAGCGACCCATTGATTTTCGGTTATTTCCATAGGAACTCATAATCGCTTGGTCGTTGGTTCAAACCCAACAGGGGCCACCAGATATCAAGGGCTTACGTGAAAACGTAGGCCCTTTTCCTTTTCCAGACGCCTCTGAAAAGAGCAGAATTCGGTTAGCCACCGGCCAAACCCGGACCTTCGCTTATGCCGGCAGGCGCCGAAGACGCCCGCCGGGTCTGCCGCAATGTATCAGCCCACCTCTCAGGAGGTCGGTAACGCCATCATGTGGTACTTATTGCCATTGAAGTGAAAGAAACCGACGTCCTCAAACTGGTTGCGGGTATGAAATGCATACGAGCGCGGGTTCAGCACATTGACAAAGGTAACGATGACGGGATAACGCGGTGCAAACACCTTGCGTTGATACTCAAGCAGCATCTCGCCTACGCCCTGGCCACGATACTCTTCTGCGACACAGATGGGGCCATACTGGTATGAGCTAACCGCATCCAGATTTTTTCCCTGGTAGTGATATTCATTGAGAATACTTGCCATGTATTTAAACATGGGCCAGGGGCTGAGAAATTCCCACGATCCACCAAGCAACAGGCCAATGACCTTGCCGCATGTACTATCAACCGCAATCACCACACCACTTTCGGCTGAACGCAGTTCATTTAACTGCTGCTCCGTCATATCGGTGGTGACAAATCCATTCGCCCGCTGCTCTCCCGCAAGATTTTTTGCGTGATAGCGCTCCAGCAGTTGTTTCACCTCTGGAATATCTGAGTCTTGCGCCAGCCGCACGACGATATTTTCATTGCCCATTGCCATTTCATACTCCTGTAAAATATTTTACTGAAAGCGTCACCATCATCGCACCCACGGTGACAAACAGAACTTTGCGGATAATTTCACCATTGGTTTTAATGGCATGCAGACTGCCAATATGATTACCAGCCAGGCTGGCAATAATCATCGGAATACCGATTAAATAAGCCATCTTACCGGCAATCGCAAAGGCAACAAACGCCCCTATATTGGATGCAAAATTAAAGATCTTGCTGGTCGCGGATGCCTGCAGCAGTCCAAACTTATTAATAACCGTTAAGGCAATGATGAAAAGGCTACCGGTCCCAGGGCCAAAAAAACCATCATAAAAACCCACGATAAAACACACTACAAAGATTGCCAGAAAGTTAGTCCTGGCAGAGTCGTCTGCGGACTCTTTAATTTTTCCCTTAATCGTTGCTGCGAGTAAACCAACGGGTAATAGCACCACAATGACGATCGATAAGGTCTCCACAGGCAAAAGTAATATCACCTTCGCGCCCACATAGGCTCCCGCCAGGGCAGAAATTAATCCCGCAGGGATAACGCGCCAGATAACAGACTTATTTTTAACAAAGTTCTTAATGGCAGCGATGGTGCCTATAGTACTGACCAGTTTTTCCTGTCCCAGCGCAAGCTGAGGTGGTAACCCTGTCAGGATAAAGGCTGGAATTAACACGAGTCCAGCACCGCCCGCAATCGCATCAATATAGCCCGCGATAAATGATGCAATAACCAGCAGGATCACCCCGAGAACAAGGTAATGAGCAATAACGCTTCCCTCAATGAACATTGAGTGATTAACTAAATCTGACATTTTTTGTTCCGTTATAGTGTGCGCAGGTGGTGGAGACAAAGTGAAGAATCGACAAGCTGCGTATCAGTTGGTCTGTGTTTCATAGCAAAAACCCGCAATAACCACCTGTCCGTGCCATCAAAACGAGGTTCAAAAGCATTTCTGGTATGCATTGTTCTTTGGTTTAAAAAAGTCACTGCATAGCCTGGTTCCAGCGGAACATTGAACCACAGGTCATGTTCCAGGGTGATAAATCGCATTTTTTCCAGCGCGGCTTCGGCTTCGAGAGTCATACCTTGTGTATTGTGCCAGTCAAATCGTGAATACCAGACACCGTTGTCGCTCACAATAATCGGCACCTTCTCAATACTGGATCCCTCTGTAAAGCTGGCTGGCCGTTTAATCCTGAAGGCGGGGCTGGCAAGAATAGCGATATCCTTATCAGAAAGCCTCTTCAGAATCTGATCCAGTTTTAACAGACTGGTGTGAACGCCTTCCTCTTTCCTGAGACACAACAAACTCAGAGTGTCAGGACAGCCGCCAAGTCGGTTAGACGGCGTCTCGCCGGTAATGTACAGATCGGGATTATCGACATGCGGGTAAAAGTCATACTTAGCCCCCTGAGAACTTATTTTCTCTTCTGCCTGAAGCATCGGGCAGACATGCCTTATAAGATGTCCGTTATTTTCGCCCTGATAGACGACGGGCCATAGGCCGGCCTGAAAATGTGCAGAAAGATAAGCGCCATGTAACGCTGCATTTTTTGACTCGACATAATCAGCATAAGAGGGAACAACGGGGGTTTGAGTGATTTCTTGTGCATCAAAGTGTGGCAATTTCCATATTACATAACAGTCCTCTTCAAGCCTTTTCCTGAATTCGTCTGTTGGTATGGGAAGCGCATCTTTGATACGGTCGGCGATTGATAGAATAATTCCATTCTTCATAAACATACCCTGTCCTGAAGCTACCAGTATAATAAGATTTATTTCACTATTTCTCTGAATTGTTCATTCAGATATTTCCATTTCATTCTAAATAGTGCGGTTAATTTATAACGCAGATTTATTAATCCCTTCAAGGTAGCGGATAAAATCCAGACGATCTTTCTATCTTTAGCGCTGACTACAAACCTTTAAATTTTAATCACATAATTTTTACAAAATATTATCCTGTGAGCCATTAGCTGAATCAGTTCAGCTAAATACTGTCAATGATTCATTAATAACAAATAGAAATAAGATATATCAATATTAGCAATTCTACTGGATACGACGTTTCTCAAGTCAGGTCAGCGATGCGGGCAACTGCGCATTCCTATCCCTGCTGCCCTCAGGATCGTTCATGTCGAACGGCCCGACTTTACGGTAGCGTTCGATTGGTCGACCATCAGGGCGTGGCGCGATATCGGTATCCCCATAGACCGGTTGTGTTGTCAGGGATAAAAAACAGCGATTGCATAACTACCGTCTCCCTTGCGATGAGCATGGCCGCGATTGCATACATGGCTAACGCAAGCGAGAAACGGCACGATGCAAATTTTTTAGTTAAGCTCATCCTTTTTCCCGGCGGCATCTGGTCAGCCCTGGCATGCATGACAAATGTTGGTGAATTGCTTATCCGCAATGACTGTGGCATAACACCAGTCCAGAATAGAAAGATGTCGTTTTTTATATTGTTGGCGCCACATCGAGGATTTATTGATGCAATTAACGGTTCTGGTTGATAATAATACATTCATTGACAGGTACCTTATCGGTGAACCTGGTGTGTCTTATCTGATTGAGTATGATGGCCAAAAAATTCTTTTCGATACGGGATATTCAGATGTTTTCCTGCAAAATGCGCAAACGTTGAAAATAGATTTGACCAGTATCGATAGTATCGTGTTATCCCATGGCCATAACGATCATACCTGGGGACTCAATCATTTAATCCAATATTATGATCGACTCAACTTCACTCCCGAGAAAAAGATAAACTTAATCTGCCATCCAGATGCATTAAGCCCAAAGTATTTTGATGAAAAATCTATAGGGATAAACTACAGATTCGATAAAAATGATCTCTTCTTCAACAAAATTTGCAGCCAAAAACCTTATCCACTCACTGAAAACATCATCTTCCTTGGTCAAATACCAAGGGACAATAAATTCGAGATGCTGACACCGGTAGGCCAAACGGTGGATGAGAAAGGCGAAATCACTGATGATTACGTTATGGATGATTCTGCGCTGGCAATAAAGACAGAAGATGGACTGGTGGTAGTCACAGGCTGTTCTCACGCGGGAATAGCTAACATTATTGAATATGCGAAACAGGTTACCGGAGAACATCACATTGTTTCGGTCATTGGCGGGTTCCATTTGCAAAATGCTGATGAAGATCGCCTCACACAGACAGGGGATTACCTTAAAGCATTGTCCCCGGGCTCCGTCTATCCATGCCATTGTACCGATCTTGCGGCGAAGGTTAGCCTGGCGCGTTTTATCAAAATTAACGAGGTCGGCGTTGGATTAACGCTGAATTTTTCTGCCGCCGGGAAATAAATGTGAAAGCGCGCAGATGACAGCGCCTCTGGATGCCATCTGCGCCGGCGCCAACCCGACGCCAGCGAGCAAGGCCTGCGACGCCCTGTCGCAAAAAGCGGACCGCTGCCGATCCCCGGCGCAGGAATGGGCTGCTAACTGCACATTTAGTCACTTTTTCTGCCGCTTTATCGCGGTCGCTTAATTTAGCGACCGCACCTGCTGGTAGGAATTGAGCCGTTCACGCAGCGAAGTCAGCCAGGCATCTGGCTCCTGACGGCAGATTTCGGTGAGGATCGGCGTCAGCACCAACTCGGCTTCATGGAAGTCGGTCCACTCCGGCGGCTGCAGGGAAAAAGGATCGTTCATCAGCCAGATCACCATCGGCGTCCAGGTGCGCGGATCCAGCTGCAGATAATCCTGACAGCGCATCATATCGCGCGTCCGCGCCTCAGCGGGCGAGGCGTCCTTTCCCACCGCGGCGCTACTCATTGCCACGAGTATTATTCCTGCCATTAGACGTTTCCAAACCCATTTTTGCCAAAGGGCGAGCTTCACTTTTGCCATTGTTATTATTTTACCTGCCAGTTGTCACCGGACGATATTCCCGGCAACTCACCTTAAAAAGAGCAGATTAATCGTTTGCATTTTTTTTAATACCAGACAGCGCTGAAGTAAGCGAACGCCTGTTCCTACAGCTGTCATCCAGATATGCAAATATATTCAGCGAGGGTTCGCCCAGAATATCTTCCCCGGGCGAAAACGATTTGTGTTACAATTGCGCCTTATTACGGCATCGATAAAAATAACCCCCGCCGCACCTGCACCAGACATCGCCCTTCTTTTTCATATCAGGATTTACGCCCCCATGAATGCGATAATCATTGACGATCATCCATTGGCACGTATCGCCATTCGCAACCTACTCGATACCAACGGTATTACCGTCGCGGCAGAGCTCGACAGCGGCGCTCATGCGGTGCAGGCCGCCGAAACGATGCAGCCTGACCTGCTGATCGTTGACGTCGATATTCCGGAGCTCAGCGGCATCGACGTTCTTGAGCAGCTGCGCAAACGCCGCTACCAGGGAAAAATTATCGTCATTTCCGCCAAAAATGAACGGTTCTACGGCAAACGCAGCGCAGACTGCGGGGCCAATGGTTTTGTGAGTAAAAAAGAGGGAATGAATAATATCCTCGCCGCGATCGAGGCGGCCAATAATGGCTACAGCTATTTCCCCTTTTCACTGGAGCGCTTCTGCACCCACGGCATCACCGATCAGGACCGGCTGGATACGCTGTCAACGCAGGAGATGAAAGTCTTCCGCTATATCCTCAGCGGCGTCGACTACACCACCATCGGCAGCAAAATGAATATCAGCAATAAGACGGTCAGCACCTATAAGGTCCGTCTGATGGATAAATTAGGCTGCAGCTCCCTGCTTGAGCTTTATGACTTTGCGCAACGCAATAAAATAGGGTGATGCCATGGTCGTTCGTCTTATTTTATCCCTGATTGTCGGACTGGCGCTAAGCCACTCCCCCGCCGCGTTTGCCATGAAGCAACTGGAGCTGAAAAGCCATGCCCACATTGCGGCAATCGACATTCCGCTTAACGATACGGAAAAGGTCTGGCTGGCCGCCCGGCCGACGCTGACCGTCGGCACCTGGCTGCCTGAGATGACGCCTATCGTCTACGACAGCGACGAGGAGAGCTATCAGGGAATTAACGCCGACTATCTGGCGCTAATGGCGCACAGCCTCGGGTTGAAGGTGGTTATCCGCCAATATGACACCGAGCAGCAGGCGCTGGCCGCCCTGGCCGACCGCCAGGTGGATACCCTGCTCACTCAGGTGGCGCATCGGGATGCGCTCGCGCCGGGACTGACGCACACCGCACCGCTGATCAAAACCTGGCCGACGCTGGTCACCTCGCTAAAATCCCCCCTGCCGCCGCTGACCACCGACCGCCGCGTCACGCTGGCCTGCACCCGCGATTGCGCCTTTTTCGATATCATTCAGCAGGCGTTTCCCAACGCCAAAATCACCCTTTACGATAGCGACTATCAGGCTCTCGCCTCGGTGGTCAGCGGCGAGAATCAGTATTTCATCGGCAACAACATCACCACCGGCCACTGCATCTCGAAATATTTCTCGCAATCGCTGGTCATCGCGCACTATTTTCGTCAGCAGGAGCAGCACAACCGCTTTGTCACCCGCGAGGATCGACCGGCGCTGCACCTGCTCCTTGACCGTTTTATCCACGCTATCGACAGCGATACCGCGATGCGGATCATGCAAAACTGGCTCAACCGCGGCGATCTGTCATTTCTCAATACGCCGCTATCCTTTAGCGCCGAAGAGCAGCGCTGGCTACAGAAGCATCGTCGCGTCCGCCTGCTGGTCAACCCCTACTTTCCGCCTTTTACTCTGGTGGATGACGAGGACGAGCTGCGCGGCATTATGGCCGATATGCTGAATATTTTCTCGCTACAGACCGGGCTGCAGTTTGACCCCATCCTGGTGCGCAACCGTCAGGATCTGGCAAAGCGGATGGAAAAAGAGGACTGGGCGATCATGCCCGCCGCGACTCTGACCCCACAGCCGCAGGCCTACGTCACCCTCAGCGACCCGCTGATTAACGTGGCTTTTGTGCTGGTCGCCCGCGGCAGCGCCCCCGACCCACATCTGCTGGCCCGCCCGGCGCGGATCGCCCTGCCAGTGGGGCCAATCGCCGCCCACGACCTGAAAGCGCGCTTTCCGCAGGTTGACTGGGTGGAGACGGATAATGTTGGCGTCGCGATGAAGATGGTGGAGGAAGGCGAGGTGGATGCCGCGGTAGCGTCGGAGCTTTCCGCCCGCTATATGATCGACCACTATTATCCACAGGGTCTGCACTACGCCCGCATCGACGGACTCCCGGTCGCCGCCATTCGGCTGGCGATCCCGCGCGATGAGCCGGTGCTGGCCGCCATCCTCAGCAAAGCGCTGCAGGCCATTCCGCCGCGGGATATTCTGCAGATGACCGAGAAGTGGTCGAAAATTTCCAGCCAGCAAATAGAGAACTGGAGCCAGTACAGCCGCCAGTTTTACCAGCTGATCGCCTTCGCGCTGGTGCTGATCGCCATCAGCCTCGGGTGGGGACTCTCCCTGTGCCGGGAAGTGCGCAAACGTAAAGACTCTCAGCAGCGGCTGGAGGAGGAGCTGGCGCAGAAGGAGGCCCTCTCCTGCGCCCTGGAGCGGGAAAAAGACAAAGCAATTCAGGCGACAAAAGCCAAGAGTCGCTTTCTGGCCAGCATGAGCCACGAGCTGCGCACGCCGGTGAGCGCCATCGTCGGCTTTCTGGAACTGCTGGCGAAACCGGAGCTGAACGTCGGTCAGCGTAAAGAGGCGATCGAGCTGGCGGGGTCGACGGCGCAAACCCTGCTGGGGCTGATCGGTAATATTCTCGATATCGACAAGATTGAGTCGGGAAAATACCAGATCACCCCGCAGTGGAGCGAGGTCGCACAGGTCGTGTCGCAGCAGTGTCACACCTTCGGCGCGCTGGCGCAGCAAAAGGGGATCGCGCTCCACAACCATAACGCGCTACAGGAGGGGACCATGCTGTGGATCGACCCGCAGGCGCTGCGGCAAATCCTCAATAATCTCATCGGCAATGCGCTGAAGTTTACCACCGAGGGCGCGATTCAGGTCGACTGCCAGCTGACGCAAGCGGATGAGACGCAGGGGGAGCTGACCCTCATCATTAGCGACAGCGGCTGCGGGATCGGCGAAGAAGAGCAGACCACTCTCTTTCACCGTTATGCCCAGGCGCGCCAGGGGCGCAAACAGACCGGTTCCGGCCTGGGTCTGGTCATTTGCCAGGAGCTGGTCGCACTCATGCAGGGCCGACTGGAGATGGTTAGCCATCCTGGCGTGGGGACCACCTTCACCATCATCCTGCCAGTCAAGGTGAGTCGCTGCGCCGTTCGCGCGCCGAAGGCGTTGCCGGCCAGGCAGCAGGTCTTGCCCGGGCTGTCGATATTGATAGCCGACGACCATCCCACCAACCGGCTGCTGCTCAAGCGCCAGCTCAGCACTATCGGCTATAGCGTCGATGAAGCCTGCGACGGTGAAGAGGCGGAGAATAAGCTCGCTGGCAAACATTACGATCTGCTGATCACGGACCTCAATATGCCGAAGAAAGATGGCCTGGCGCTGGCGGCGTCGCTACGTCGGCGCTACCCGGACCTGATGATTTGGGGGGTGACCGCCAGCGCGCTGCCGCAGTCGCGGGAGGCCTGTCTGGCCAGCGGCATGAATATGTGTCTGTTTAAGCCGGTGTCGGTTCAGACGCTGAGCCACGAGCTGAGCCGTTTAGCGGTGGGCCACGCATCGCCAAACGTCGCCCGACACCTGCGGCTCAGCGTGCTGACCGAAAATACCGGGGGAGACCAGGCGCTGATGACTGAGATGCTGGAGACGTTCCGCGATGCGTCGGCCGCGGATTTACAGGCTGCCGGACAGGCAATCGCCCGGCATGAGCCGCAGATCTTTCTGCGAGCGCTGCACCGTCTGCACGGTTCAGCGCAAATTCTGGGGATTACTGCGCTGCAAGCGCTGTGCGCCCCTTTTGAGGCGAAGCGGCCTGACTCGCTAACGCCGGCAAGCTGTCTGGAGGTGGTACAGCGCATCACCGGCGTCATGCGCGAGATCGATGGCGAAATCGACGCCCTGATCGGCCGCTAGCCGTTCCGGTCGGGCAGTCCGCCTGCCCGACCGTTAAGGGGACATCCTTGTCAGTTTCTCCCTCTGCGCTCTCTCAGGGTGGAACAGGTATCAGTTGCCTGCCACCAGCATCTCGCTGTCCACCACGATGCCCTCTTCAGCGCCTTTCAGCACCAGATTCGCTTCGTAATATTTTCCAGCTTTCAGCAGGTCTTGCGCCTGCGCCACCGCCTTACGGGTCTGGTTGAGCGGCATCAGATACTGGTTCTCAATTACGCCAATACCGGCCAGACGGAGGGTATCGATAGCCCCTTTCTGATCGCCTTTCGCCAGTTTTTCGTTAGCGGATTTAATGGCACTCTCTTTTTCCGGCGTGGCTACATAGTCTTCAGACAGAGCGATAGAGGCGTTAATGACCACATAGCGATCGGCGATCATTTTGGCTTTAGCATCGGTTTTCACAAACTTCGCCCAGCTGGCGTCATCGGCGGCCAGCAGCGCGGCGGCGTCGTCAGTCAGTTTTTTCGCGCTATCCGGCTGGCCATGGAACAGCGCCAGACGGGCGAACTGGACGTCGCGCATCGCGTTCGCACCCTGCACCGCCACCTGCAGCACATCGGCGGCTTCTTTCTGCACCTGCGCTGTGGCTGCCGCGGCTGGCGCTGCCGTCGCGCTATCTGCTGCCCACACCGGAGAGGTACCCATCATGGTTGCCAGCAGGCTCGCCAGAATGACTTTTTTCATCGTTAACTCCTGATTAAAATCGGTAAGCATCACCAAACGCAGCCAGCTTAAAAAATATCTTGGGCATTGAGAATCAGAGCCCGGAAGGAATATTGCGGGCCTTGTCTGACAGCTGTCAGACAAGGCGTATAAAGTCACCTCAGCGCTCTTATTTACGCCTACCGATAGAGCGGCCTACTATTTTCCTCAGACCTTTCTTTTGGCCCGCTGAATAAAGCATGACGCATTATATTCAGCGTCAGGCCGGCAACCGGGATCTGCGGAGCAATTATGTTTATGTTTAGCCATTACACCTTAAATGCGTTTAACCCACGCGTCTTGATTCGATATAAACGGCATGCCGGCTTGATGGCCGCGCTGCTGTTTATCTGCGGGGCCTGTTGCCTGGCCTGGCCGCTGGTCGCCGGCTGGTATCTCGCCACGGTGACCGGCATGTTGTTGATGATCTGCGGCTTCTACTCACTGTACAGCCTGATCGTCTTCCGCCAGCAGCACTGGAAATCACGCCTGGTGGCGCTGATCTTCGCCATCGCCTGGATCGTGCTCGGTCTGAGCTTTGTCGTTAATCCTCTTAACGGCATGAGCAGCCTGGCCCTCTTATTCGGCTTTTTATTTGTTCTCGGCGGTATTTCCCGCATCGTCAACGGATGTCAAACCCGAAAACAAAGCGGCGCCGGCTGGAATATTTTTATCGGCCTGTTGGATTTACTTATCGCCTGCCTGTGGCTGGTCATGAATCCGCAGCAAAGCTGGATATTTATTACCGCCTTTATCGGCGTTGAAATGATATTTAGCGCCATCGGCTTGCTGGTCCTGCGCAATAAAATGAAGCACGCCCAGGCTTAAGCCCTATTTTGTCACTGGAGAAGAAAATGAATTTGCCTAAAGCACTCGTACTGACCGTAGCGGCCACCACATTCTGTCTGATGACCAGCCCGGCGTTCGCGGTTCTGGAAACCACACCGCAGAATATGACCTGTCAGGAGTTTATGGATATGAACCCAAAAAGCATGACCCCGGTGGCCTTCTGGGTGGTGAACCGCAACACCGACTTCAGCGGCGGGGACTACGTCGACTGGCATGAAGTCGAGACCGTTTCGGTGCCGAAAATGTTGCAGCAGTGCCACAAGAACCCCGCCGCCAAACTCGGCGAGCTCAATGCGGTCATCAAGAAATAACCCTGATCCCCGGCGACTCGCCGGGGGAAGTTAACCTCGTTGCCCGCCGTGATGCGGCGGGCCCCGTCTCACTCATCGCTAGCGCATTCGCACGGCAGATGGTGGCCGATAAGCTTGCGGTATAAAAACGCTCCCATAATCGCCCCCACCACCGGCGCCAGCAGCGGCACCCAAAAGTAGGGTATCGACTGCCCGCCGGTAAAGGCCATCGCGCCCCAGCCGGCCAGACTGGTAAACAGTTTAGGGCCAAAATCACGCGCCGGATTCAGCGCAAAGCCGGTTAGCGGCCCCATCGACGCGCCGATCACGGCGATCAGCAAGCCAATCAGCAACGGTGCCAGCGGCCCGCGCGGGATGCCATTGCCGTCGTCGGTCAGAGCCATGATCATCGCCATCAGGATCGCCGTGATGGTGGTCTCTACGGCAAACGCCTGCCAAAAGGTGATATGCGGATGCGGGTAGGTGGAAAAAACCCCGGCCAGGTTAAGGCTGGCGACGGTACCGCGAACGATATGCTGGCTCTGTTCAAGATCGAGAAACAGCTGACGATAGAGCCCGTACACCAGGGCGGCGGCGCAGAATGCCCCGGCCGTCTGGGCGACAATAAACGGCAGTACTTTACGGCGTTCAAAACAGGCGAACAACCACAGGGCAATGGTGACGGCCGGATTAAGGTGCGCGCCGGAGACGCCGGCCGTCAGATAGATGGCCATGGCGACGCCGAGGCCCCAGATAATACTGATTTCCCACTGGCCAAAGCTGGCTCCGGCGACCCGCAGCGCAGCGACACAGCCCGCGCCGAAGAAAATGAGCAGTCCGGTGCCAAGAAACTCGGCCACGCACTGCCCGGTTAAGCTAGAAGTCTGGTTCATCATTGGCATCCTGAAATAGCACGTTATAGAGAGAGGCTGGCGCGAGCGCCGGCTTAATCGGCATGTCCGGCCAGCACCAGCCCGGTGGCGACCGCATTGCGCGGCCCTTCTGTTCCCCGAATGTTGCCCTGCCCGGCGACCACGCCGTAGTGCGACAGGGCGTCGGTGATCAGCTGCGGGATTTCAAAATCCAGCGATGAGCCGCCCACCAGCACCACAAAGGCGATATCGCGAATGGAACCGCCGGGGGAGACCTGGCGCAGCGCGCGCAGGCAGTTGGTAACAAACACTTTCTCCTTCGCCTGGCGGCGCACAAGACGAATTTTTTCCAGCGGGCTGGCGTTATCGATCGGCACTAGTTCGCCCTCCTTGATGTACACCACTTTGGCGAACACCGCCGGGCTGAGGGCTTCCCGGAAGAACTCCACTGCGCCATTCTCGTGGCGGATACTGAACAGGCTTTCCACTTTGGCCAGCGGGTATTTTTTTATCGCTTCCGCCTGCGAAAGATCCTCGAGACCCAGCTCGGTTTTAATCAGCAGGCTGACCATATTTCCCGCCCCGGCGAGATGCACCGCGGCGATCTGCCCCTCCGCGCTGACGATCGCCGCATCCGTCGAACCGGCGCCGAGGTCGAGGATCGCCAGCGGCGCCGCACAGCCCGGCGTGGTTAACGCCCCGGCGATGGCCATGTTGGCTTCAACGCCGCCCACGACCACCTCAGTCTGGAGTCGGGCGCTCAGCTCGCGGGCGATAACCTGCATCTGCAGACGATCCGATTTCACCATCGCCGCTATCCCGACGGCATTCTCCATGGCGCACTCCCCAGCCATCCCGCCCTGCACCTTGCGCGGAACAAATGTATCCACCGCCAGCAGATCCTGGATGTAGATCGCGCTCATCTCATGGCCGGTCAGGGACGCCATCACCTTGCGCACCCGCTCGAGCATGCCGCCGGCGTGGGTGCCCGGTTCGCCGCGGATGTCGCGTACCGGAGCGCAGGCGCTTATCGCCTGCATGATCGCCTCCGCGCCCTCGGCGACATCGGCTTCTCCACGGCGCTTTTCGCCGCTGATGTAGATCTTGCCCGCCGGGATCACTCGCGACTGCACGTCGCCCTGGGGAGTCTTGAGCACCACCGCTGAGCGGTTGCCAATCAGCGCGCGGGCGATGGGGACGATGGCCTGGGTCTCCTCCGGGCTCAGCCCAAAGAAGGTGGCGATGCCGTAGGGATTCGACAGGATCCGCACCACCTGCCCCGGCGCGGCCACCTCCACCGCCGCCATCACCCCCTCGGGCACGTGCTCCAGGAGCGTCACTTCATCCACCACCGGCAGGGTTTTGCGCAGGCGGTTGTTCACCAGCACGCCGTCGTCCTTTTTGAGGATCGCCGCCACCACGTTGATCCCGCGGTCGATCGCCTCATTGAGCCACCACACGGCGTCAAGGAAATCGACAGCGTCGTCAATCAGCGCGATCCACCCCTCGGCATACCGCGCCGCCGGCAGCGTCGCCAGCCGGCCGAGGGCGATGGTCGTCCCCACGCCGACGCCCACCCCGCCCGGGGTCTGCGGGTTATGACCGATCATGGTTGACTCGGTGATAATGGTCTCGGTGATGGTCTCCATCGCCACATCGCCAATGACCGGCGCGGCTTCGTTAAGATAGATGCGAGACACATCGCGCATTGACCATGGCGTTTTCGCCAGAGCCTGCTCCAGCGCGGCGAGGGTCCCGGCGATATTGTCCCGCGTCCCTTTCATGCCCGTCGTCGCGACGATCCCGCTGGCAACAAACGTCCTCGCCTGCGGGTCGTCGGACGCCAGCGCCACCTCGGTGGTGGCGTTGCCGATATCAATCCCGGCTATTAACGGCATGCTGACCTCCGCTTAGCTTCCTTTACGCAGCTTATGCCGCTGCTGATACACTTCCGCCGCCTCCCGGACAAAGGCGGCATTCACCGTCGCATGCCAGGTGTGCTCCAGCTCGTCGGCGATCACCAGCAGCTCCGCCTGCGAGGAGCGGAACGGGCGCAGCGCGTTATAGATAGCCAGAATGCGCTCGTCAGGGATGGCGATAAGCTCCGCCGCGCGGCGAAAATTGCGCGCCACCGCATGGCGCTGCATCTGCTCGGCAATCTGCGCCTGGTACTCAAGGGTTTGCCAGGAGATCCGCACATCCTGCGGGCCCACCTCGCCAGAGAGCACTTTCTCGAGGGTGATGTCGGTCAATGGTTTGCCGGTGGGCGTCAGGATATGCTCCGGGCAGCGGGTGGCTAACGGATAATCCTGCACGCGCATGGTTTTCTCGCTCATGGTCACTCCCTTACTAAGTCGACGTGCAGGGTGACGGGCTCGGCGTCCTGCACCACATGTTTGGTCTCTTTGATATGAAACAGGGCGGCTTTGGCCATAAATTTCGGCCGCACCATCTGGTCGTTCACCACCGGCACCGGCGAAGGTGACTCGTTGCGCGCATAGCGCGCGGCGTTTTTGCCAATCTGCCGGTAGGTCTCCAGCGTCAGCAGCGGCGCCTGGGAGAACAGCTCCAGGTTGCTGAGCGGCAGCAGATCGCGCTGATGGATGACCGTGGTCCCCTTCGACTGGATACCGATGCCGATCCCCGAGCCGCTCAGGTTCGCCGCATCCCAGGCCATAAAGGAGACGTCGGACGTGCGCAAAATGCGCACCACTCGGGCGTGAAGTCCCTCTTCCTCCACCCCGGCAATCAGCTCTTTAAGGATCGCGCCATGGGGCATATCGATCAGGGTGTGATGCTGGTGTTTATCGAAGGCGGGGCCGACGCCGATCACCACTTCATCGGCGCGTTCCTCGGCAGAAGCCGCCCCGCCCTCGCGGGTTTTCAGGGTAAAAGAGGGCTGAATTTGGGTTGTCTGTTGCACAGGAATACCGCCTTATTCAATGGTGTCGGGCTGGACCACGCCCGGAATATTTTTGATCTCCGCCCAGCGTTCGGCGGAGATGCGATAGCCGGTGCCCGGCCCCTGATAGTCATTGATGTCGTTGACCGCGCTCACCACCTCGAACTGTCGATCGAGAATGGCCGAGGTCTGCAGGTAATCGCCGGTGACCCGCTGGCGCAGCATATTGAGAATATTGCTGGCGATATCCTCAAAGCCGCTGCGGCTCAGCGCGCCGACAATATCGAGGCCGGTAATATTGCGCTTCATCATCTCTTCCACCGCGCTCAGGTCCTCCACCACGTTACGCGGCGGCATCTCGTTGCTGCCGTGCGCGTAGGTGGCGGCTTCCACCTCCTCGTCGGCGATCGGCGGCAGCCCCAGCTCGCGAAAGACCGCCTGGATCGCCCGCGCCGCTTTCTGGCGAATGGCGATGGTTTCCGCCTCGGTCACTGGACGCAGTCCACCGTCAACCATCAGGTCGCGCTGCAGGATGTTGTAATCATCAAAATCTTCCGCATCGAAGTTCGAGCCGGCGAACATGTTGTCGTAGTTCGGCACCGCGCTGTAGCCGGAGAAAATAAAGTCGGTGCCCGGCAGCATCTGCATCAGGGTGCGCGCGGTGCGGCGGATATCCGAGTGGGAGAAGGTCTGGTCGTTGGCCGAGGCCACTTCGAGGTCGAGCATGGAGGCGATCAGATTTTCCGCCAGCACCGCCCGAATGCCCGAGGGCACGGCGCCGGTCATGCCGATGCAGCTCACCGCCCCGTTCTGTAGACCCTGCACCCCGGCGCCTTTGGTAATGAAGATGCAACGCGATTCGAGGTAGAGCATCGACTTGCTCTCCGAATAGCCCATCAGCGCTTCGGAGCCGGTGCCGGAGGTGTAGCGCATTTTCAGCCCCCGGGAGGCGTAGGCCGAGGCGAGGAACGCCTTTGACCATGGGGTGTCATCGCCGTCGGTAAATACCGCCTCGGTGCCGTAGACTGACACCGTCTCGGCGTAACTGGTTAAGCCACGCATGCCCAGCTCCAGCTCGGTGGCCTCTTCCACCGAGCATTGCGTCAACACGCCGGGGCGGCCGCACTGCGAGCCGACCAGCAGCGCCAGGACGTTGAACGGGGCATAGCGCGCAATACCGACCGTGGTCTCCTGCTCGGAGAAGCCGCGGATCCCGGCCTCGGCGGCGTCGGCGGCAATCTGCACCGGATTATCCTTCAGGTTGGTGACATGGCACTGGTTGGAGGGCGTTCGGCGGGCGCGCATCTTTTGCAGCGCCATCATCATCTCCACCACGTTCATCTGCGCCATGACTTCAACCGCTTTGGCCGGCGTGATGGCGGTGGTGATGGCGATGATCTCCTCCCGGCTGACGTGGATATCCACCAGCATGCGGGCTATCTCCAACGCCTCCAGACGCATCGCCTGCTCCGTGCGCTCAATGTTGATCGCGTAGTCGGCGATAAACCGGTCGATCATATCAAACTGGTCCCGGCGCTTGCCGTCCAGCTCGACGATCCGACCGTTTTCCACTTTGACCGACGAGACCGGGTCAAAGGGGCTTTCCATGGCGATCAGTCCCTCTTCAGGCCACTCGCCAATCAGCCCGTCCTGATTGACGGGGCGCTGGGCCAATACTGCAAATCGTTTTGATCTTTTCATTGTTCATGGGCTCAAAAGGTGAAATCCGCAGACGGTAGCGAACACGCCGGGCCAGCGTCGCTGCCCGCCCGGCCATTACCGGCAATAGCGGAACTTTAAAGGAGCCACTGGTGAAAAAAATAAAATTAATTTTGTTTCAATCTGGCACGTTAAATCGGCAAACAGTTTCACTATGAAACCCCGCCGCAACGGTTAAAATAAAAAATGTGATCGCCAGCATTGATATAAATCAATTAATAAAAAAAGCCCGCCACCGCGTTTTTCCGAAGCCTTTTTAGACCTGTTGACTAAATCATGGCGGGCGACAAAATAACGCTGAGAAAAATAAATTAAGCCAACCGCGTGGCGATAGTTTTTTTACTTTCGCCCCCTACTGACTATTCGCGTCAGCATTACCCTGGCGCGGGAGATAATCATGAACAAGAGCCAACACATTCAGACTATCACCCTGGCCGCCGCCCAGAAAATGGCGGCGGCAGTGGAGAAAAAAGCTAATGAGATCAACGTAGCGGTGGTATTTTCCGTGGTTGACCGCGGCGGCAACACGCTGCTTGTCCAGCGGATGGACGAAGCCTTTGTCTCCAGCTGCGATATTTCGCTGAATAAAGCCTGGAGCGCCTGCAGCCTGAAACAAGGCACCCATGAAATTACGCCAGCGGTTCAGCCCGGACAATCTCTGTATGGTCTGCAGCTGACCAATCAACAGCGAATCATTATTTTTGGCGGCGGCCTGCCGGTTATTTTAAACCAGCAGATAATTGGTGCCGTCGGCGTTAGCGGCGGTACGGTCGAGCAGGATCAATTATTAGCCCAGTGCGCCCTGGATTGTTTTTCCGCATTATAACCTGAAGCGAGAAGGTATATTATGAGCTATCGTATGTTTGATTATCTGGTGCCAAACGTTAACTTTTTTGGTCCCAACGCTATTTCCGTGGTCGGTGAACGCTGCAAGCTGCTGGGGGGTAAAAAAGCCCTGCTGGTTACCGACAAAGGCCTGCGGGCGATAAAAGATGGCGCGGTGGATAAAACTCTGCATTATCTGCGAGAGGCCGGTATCGAGGTGGCGATCTTTGACGGCGTCGAGCCGAACCCGAAAGACACCAACGTGCGCGACGGTCTCGCCGTGTTTCGCCGCGAGCAGTGCGACCTTATCGTCACCGTGGGCGGCGGCAGCCCGCACGACTGCGGCAAAGGCATCGGCATCGCCGCCACCCATGAGGGCGATCTTTATCAGTATGCCGGGATTGAGACCCTGACCAACCCGCTGCCGCCCATCGTCGCGGTCAACACCACCGCCGGCACCGCCAGCGAGGTCACCCGCCACTGCGTCCTGACCAACACCCAAACCAAAGTGAAGTTTGTGATCGTCAGCTGGCGCAACCTGCCGTCGGTCTCCATCAACGATCCGCTGCTGATGATCGGCAAACCGGCCGCCCTGACCGCGGCGACCGGGATGGATGCCCTGACCCACGCCGTAGAGGCCTATATCTCTAAAGACGCCAACCCGGTGACTGACGCCGCCGCCATGCAGGCGATCCGCCTCATCGCCCGCAACCTGCGCCAGGCCGTCGCCCTCGGCAGCAATCTTCAGGCGCGGGAGAACATGGCCTACGCCTCTCTGCTGGCCGGGATGGCCTTCAATAACGCCAACCTCGGTTATGTGCACGCCATGGCGCATCAGCTGGGCGGGCTGTACGACATGCCGCACGGCGTGGCCAACGCCGTCCTGCTGCCGCACGTGGCTCGCTATAACCTGATCGCCAACCCGGAAAAATTCGCCGATATCGCCGAACTGATGGGCGAAAATATCGCCGGACTGTCGACCCTCGACGCGGCGGAAAAAGCTATCGCCGCCATCGCGCGTCTGTCGATGGATATCGGGATTCCGCAGCATCTGCGCGATCTGGGGGTGAAAGAGGCCGACTTCCCGTACATGGCGGAGATGGCCATGAAAGACGGCAACGCGTTCTCGAACCCGCGTAAGGGCAACGAGCAGGAGATTGCCGCGATTTTCCGCCAGGCATTCTGAGTGTTAACGAGGGGACCGTCATGTCGCTTTCACCGCCGGGCGTACGCCTGTTTTACGATCCGCGCGGGCACCATGCCTGCGCCATCAATGAGCTGTGCTGGGGGCTGGAGGAGCAGGGGGTCCCCTGCCAGACCGTATCCTGCGACGAAGGCGGTGACGCCGATACGCTGAGCGCCCTGGCGGCCAGAAGCTCGACGCTGCGGGTGGGCATTGGGCTCAGCGCCGCCGGCGAGATCGCGCTAACCCATGCCCAGCTGCCGGCGGACGCGCCGCTGGCGACCGGGCACGTCACCGATAGCCGCGATCATCTGCGTACGCTCGGCGCCAACGCCGGGCAGCTGGTGAAAGTCCTGCCGTTAAGTGAGAGAAGCTGAATGTACCGTATCTATACCCGCACCGGAGATAAAGGCACCACCGCCCTGTACGGCGGCAGCCGCATCGAGAAAGACCATATTCGCGTCGAGGCCTACGGCACCGTCGATGAACTGATATCCCAGCTGGGCGTCTGCTATGCCACCACCCGCGACGCCGGGCTGCGGGCAAGTCTGCATCAGATTCAGGAGACGCTGTTCGCGCTGGGGGCCGAACTGGCCAGCGATGCGCGGGGCCTGGTCCGCCTGAGCCAGACGATCGGCGAGGAGGAGATCACCGCCCTGGAGCGACTTATCGACCGCAATATGGCCGAAAGCGGCCCCCTGAAACAGTTTGTGATCCCGGGGAAGAATCTCGCCTCCGCCCAGCTGCACGTGGCGCGCACCCTGGCCCGTCGGCTGGAACGTCTGCTGACGGCCATGGACCGCTCGCACCCTCTGCGCGACGCGCTCAAACGCTACAGCAATCGTCTGTCGGACGCCCTGTTCTCCATGGCGCGTATCGAGGAGACTAGGCCTGATGCTTGCGCTTGAACTGGCTGGCGTCGATATCGTACTGCTTCATTTTGCGCCACAGGGTGGTGCGGCCGATATTCAGCAGTTGCGACATCTCATGCACCCGCCCGCTGGTCACCCGGGCGGCGTGGATAATGGCCTCTTTTTCGATGGCGCTAAAGGTCAGGCTGGCCGGCAGCAGCGATGAGCCGCTATCGGCCCCCGGTCGATCGGAAAAGAGATATTCCGGCAGGTTGCTCAGGCGAATGTGGCCGTTATCGCTGCTGATGGCGATGTTCTCTATCACGCTGTTAAGCTCAAAATCATTTCCCGGCCACGAGTAGGCCACCAGCTGGGCCAGCGCGTCATCGTCCACTTTCAGCCGGGAAGAGAAACGCTTCTCCAGGCTTTTCAGCCGGTTATGCACCAGCGACGGGATACTGTTGCGCCGGGCGCGCAGCGGCGGAATGACGATCTCGAATGAGTGCAGCGCATAGTACAGCTGGCGGCTAAAGCGGTTCTGTTCCACCAGGTTGGCCAGATCGACGGTGGTGGTGGCGATCACCTTCACATCCACCGGGATCAGGCGGCGGGCGTCGAGCCGGGTAAGCACTCCCTGCTTAATCACCTGCAGCAGGGCGGACTGTAGCTCCGGCGCCAGATACTCAATTTTTTCCAGAAACAGGGTGCCGCCGTTGGCCAGCTCAAGGCGGCTCAGGCGGCCATTTTCATCATCGGTGGGGGCGCTCCCCATAAAGTCCTGGCCCAGCACGCTGTCGGCATACAGCTGGCAGTTGACGGCGATGTAGGGGCCGCCCGCCCGCTCGCTTTCATTGTGGATGGCCTGGCTCAGCAGCTCTTTCCCCACCCCCTCTTCACCGCACAGCAGTACCGGAAAGCCGCCGCGCGCCGCCTGGCGGCCAAAGTGGATCAGCCGCCGGGTTTCCGGATCGTCGGCTGACATCTGCTCAAAGGTGTGGCTGACTTTGCCCAGCTGGCTGGTCATCAGCTGCCGCATCTGCTCCACCGGGTGCAGCAGCAGAATAAAGCTGTTGCCTTGCGACTCGACAATCGGTTTTAAGGTGATCACCGCGTCGATAAACTGGTGCTGGCTTTCAAAGGTGACTTCAACGTGATTCAGGCCGCGGGCGTGTTTGATGGCGCGGCGCAGCAGCGCCGGCAGGGTCACCAGATCGGCGATATTTTTTCCCTGGCTGGCCTGGGCATCAAGATGCAGCAGTCTCGCCGCCTGAACATTGAGAAATTGCAGTACCCCCTGTTCGTTCCACGCCATCACCCCGTCGTCCATGCTCTCCAGCAGGCCGTACATTTGATTGAGGTGGCGGTTGGATTCCGCCAGCAGGCTGTCGGTGAGCAGGGAATTGCCCACCTCGCGGGCAATGGCCAGCGTCAGGGAGAGGTCGGCGCTGGACTGGTGCTCCACCAGACAGCAAAGCGAGATAGAGCCGAACAGCCGCCCGTGGTTATCGAACACCGGCGTCGAACAAAAGCTCCATGGCTGCAGGGCCTGCTTAAAATGCCGATCGCCGGCGGTGTTGATCGGCTGCCCCTGCATCGCGGCCAGCGACAGCGCGCAGGTGCCGATAATGCTCTCCGCGCAGTAGCTGCCGTCGCGAAACCCCAGGTCAGCCAGCTGCGCCAGCGTTTGCGGTTCGCCGCAGCGGCTCAGAATACAGGCGGTCTCATCAAGGATAAACAGCGCGCAGGGGCGACCGTCCATAAACTCCCAGGCGTCCTCCAGCGCCGCCTGACCGATGGTCAGCAGCGCGGTTTTACGCCGACAGATCGAGTCAAAGGTCAGGCCCTGGGCCTGGTGCGGTTTTTGCCAGGTTTCGCGCTGCATAAACTTGCTGCAGCGATGCCATGACTGGGCGATGACGGAAGAGACCGCCTTCCCGGTATCCTGAGTCTGAACAGTCATACTGTTTTCCGCGTTTTACCATAGAGAACCCCTCCGGCAGCCGCTGCCAGAGGGGAGAAAGAAAGACCGCCGACCGGCGCCAGCGGTTTAGCCACCGCGAATTAACGCGCCAGCCACTGCTGGCCTAACAGATCGGCGGTGAGGATAGCGGCGTGCACGCTCTCCGGGGTCACCGCAAACGGCATATTGTGGATGGTTTCCCCTTCCGCGCAGGTGGCTTTCGCCACCGCGGCGATTTTCGCGTCGATCCCCTCTTTGACGCCCATCTGCGCGAGGGTCACCGGCAGGCCGACGCGCTGGCAGAAGCCCAGCACGGTTTCAATCTCGTCCATCGGGCTGTTCTGCAGCACCAGCTGCGCCAGGGTGCCGAAGGCCACTTTCTCGCCGTGATACAGGTGATGGCACTCTTCCAGAATGGTGAAACCGTTGTGGATCGCGTGGGCGGCGGCCAGGCCGCTGCTTTCAAAGCCAATGCCACTGAGGTAGGTGTTCGCTTCGATGATGCGCTCCAGCGCTTCGGTCACCACCCCGGCCTGCGCCGCCAGACGGGCCTTTTCGCCCTCCGCCAGCAGCGTATCATAGCACAGGCGGGCCAGGCTCAGCGCCGCCTCGGTGGACTGCCCCCCGGCCATGCTGGTGGCGCGCGCATCGTAGCAGGCTTTGGCCTCAAACCAGGTGGAGAGCGCATCGCCCATGCCGGAGACCAGCAGGCGTACCGGCGCTTTGGCGATAATCGCCGTGTCCATCACCACCATATCCGGGTTTTTCGGATAGATCAGATACTCTTCAAACTCGCCCGCTTCGGTGTAGATCACCGACAGCGCGCTGGTCGGCGCATCGGTCGAAGCGATAGTCGGGATCACCACCACCGGCAGCTTCTGGTAGTAACCGATCGCCTTCGCGGTATCGAGGGTTTTACCGCCGCCGATGCCAACCACGCCGCGGCAGCCCTGTTTTTGCAAAATCGCCATCAGGCGGTTAATTTCCGCATGGCTGCATTCGCCGTTAAACCGTTCCGCATGGCAGCGAATATCGTGACTCTGCAGGCCATTCACCACTTTCTCCCCCGCCAGCTTCATCACGAAGTCGTCAGCGATGACGAAGAAGCTCTCCGCCAGGTTTTTGGCATATTGACCGAACAGGACAGCAGCATCAGGACCCTGAAGATATTTGGCTGGAGATTGAATAACTTTTAGCATTCCTTTCACCCTCAAATAAGTGCGCATGTAGACATGATGAGCCCTGGCGTTATCCGCGCCGGCCGGTAAAGCGCGGCCTCAACGGAATGTACCGGAGCAGTGCGATCACTGTAGGGCCGGCACGGAACAAAAAAATCTTTCGCCTTTTTGTTCTGATTTGAAACACAGGTTAAATTTTTACGTTCCATATTGGAACAAAAAACCCTAGTCTTCGTCAGGATTGCGATCCCGATCCGCTCCTCTGCCGCATAATTCCCTTACTATCCCCCTTTAGCGGCAGGCTTTTTCCCCACAGCCGGGGGAAATTTAGCAAAAAATTTTTTCAGCCCGCTGCGCCAGCCGCGATGACCGGCGCTTAAGGCAGAGGAAAAAAAGCGCGCCAGCTCGCATTTTCACCGTTTCCTCAGCAAAAACGTTCCATAAAGAAACAAAATCAGCAGGCGATGTTTCGTAATGAAACCCGATCGCCGGAGCATTCTTTTTTTCGTCCGCTCAGCCAGAATCATCATATCGCCAGGCACGCTGCACCGTCAGACGATACCCCTACGCGATGACCGCCTCCGCCAGCAGAGAGGCCGCATCGAACCTTCTCCAACGGAGCACTGAATAATGAAAAAGCTGATTAACCGTGTTGAAGATGTACTGAATGAACAATTAGAGGGGCTGGCTAAAGCCCACCCGCAGCTGACCCTGCATCAGGACCCGCTGTACGTCACCCGCGCCGACGCGCCGGTGGCCGGCAAGGTCGCCCTCCTCTCCGGCGGCGGCAGCGGCCATGAGCCGATGCACTGCGGCTATATCGGCCAGGGGATGCTCTCTGGCGCCTGCCCGGGGGAAATCTTCACCTCGCCGACGCCGGATAAAATGTTCGAATGCGCGATGCAGATTGACGGCGGCGAAGGCGTCCTGCTGATTATCAAAAACTACACCGGCGACATCCTGAACTTCGAAACCGCCACCGAGCTGCTGCATGAGAGCGGTATAAAAGTCACCACCGTGGTGGTCGACGACGACGTGGCGGTGAAAGACAGTCTCTATACCGCAGGCCGCCGCGGCGTCGCCAATACCGTTCTGATCGAAAAACTGGTCGGCGCCGCCGCCGAGCGAGGCGATTCGCTGGAGGCCTGCGCTGAACTGGGGCGCCGCCTGAATAATCTCGGCCACTCCATTGGCATCGCCCTTGGCGCCTGCACCGTACCGGCTGCCGGACAACCCTCCTTTACCCTGCAGGACGATGAAATGGAGTTCGGCGTCGGCATTCACGGCGAGCCGGGCATCGACCGCCGTCGCTTCAGCTCACTGGACCAAACCGTCGATGAGATGTTCGATACCCTGCTGGAGAATGGCGCCTACAGCCGCACGCTGCGCCAGTGGGATACCGTTAAGGGCGCGTGGCAGGAAGTGAAGCAGAGCAAAACCGCGCTACACAACGGCGACCGGGTCATCGCCATGGTCAATAACCTCGGCGCCACGCCGCTGTCCGAACTGTACGGCGTCTATCACCGGCTCGCCCAGCGCTGTGAAGCGTCCGGCATCATCATCGAACGCAACCTCGTCGGCAGCTACTGCACCTCGCTGGATATGGCGGGCTTCTCCATCACCCTGCTGAAAGCGGATGATGAGACGCTGGCGCTATGGGACGCCCCGGTTCATACCCCGGCGCTGAACTGGGGAAACTAAGGAGCACGACATGTCACTGAACAGAACGCAAATCGTCGACTGGCTGTACCGCTGCGGCGATATCTTCACTAAAGAGAGCGATTTTCTCACCGGCCTCGATAAAGAGATCGGCGATGCCGACCACGGCCTGAATATGCACCGCGGGTTCAGCAAGGTGGTGGAAAAGCTGCCGTCGATTGCTGATAAAGATATTGGCTTTATCCTCAAAAACACCGGCATGACGCTGCTCTCCAACGTCGGCGGCGCCAGCGGCCCGCTGTTCGGCACCTTCTTCATTCGCGCCGCGCAGGTCACTCAGGCCCACCAGAGCCTGACCCTCGACGAACTATACCTGATGATCCGCGAAGGCGCGGACGGCGTCGTCAACCGCGGTAAAGCGGAGCCAGGGGATAAAACCATGTGCGACGTCTGGCTGCCGGTGGTGGACTCCCTGCGCCAGTCCAGCGAGCAGCATCTGTCGATCGCCGCCGCGCTGGATGCCGCCTGCAAAGCAGCGGAGGCCGGCGCCCACAGCACCATCACCATGCAGGCGCGCAAAGGCCGCGCCAGCTACCTTGGCGAACGCAGCATCGGCCATCAGGATCCGGGCGCCACGTCAGTGATGTTTATGATGCAGATGCTGGCCGCCGCGGCCAAAGAGTAAGGAAATCGCGATGGTAAACCTGGTTATTGTTTCTCATAGCGCCCGGCTGGGCGAAGGTGTCGGAGAACTGGCCCGGCAGATGTTAATCAACGACGGCTGCAAGCTGGCGATCGCCGCCGGGATCGACGATCCCGACAGCCCGATCGGCACCGATCCGATCAAGGTCATGGAAGCGATCGAATCCGTCGCCGATACCGACCACGTGCTGGTGATGATGGATATTGGCAGCGCGTTGCTTAGCGCCGAAACCGCCCTCGACCTGCTCGATCCGGCGATTGCCGCGAAGGTGCGGCTGTGCGCCGCGCCGCTGGTGGAGGGGACGCTGGCGGCCACCGTCAGCGCCGCCTCCGGCGCCGGGATCGACAAAGTGATCGCCGACGCCATGAACGCCCTGGAGGCCAAACGGATCCAGCTGGGTTTACCTTCGCCAACCCCTGACGCCGCCCCGGCGCCGACGCTTGCCGACGATGGCGACAGCAAGTCGCTTGCGGTCGTCATACAGAACCACAACGGCCTGCACGTGCGTCCGGCGTCGAAGCTGGTCGCCGCGCTGGCGGGCTTTAACGCCGATCTGCTGCTGGAGAAAAACGGGAAGTGCGTCAAACCGGACAGCCTCAACCAAATCGCCCTGCTGCAGGTGCGGCGCAACGATAAGCTGCGCCTGCTGGCCCGCGGGCCAGAGGCCGATGCGGCGCTGGCGGCGTTTCAGGCGCTGGCCGCCGATAACTTCGGCGAATCGCCTGCGGCGCAACCGGCAGCGGCCCCGGCCGCCCCCGAGCGCGTCGAAGGCATCGCGCTGCGCTATCCGCTGGCCCTGATCCAGCCGGTCCGCCCGGCCGCCGCCGATGTCGCCCACGAGCAGCAGCGGCTGCGCCGGGCTATCGACCAGACGCTGGCGGATCTCACTGCCCTGACCGAGCTGGCGGAGAATAAATTTAACGCCGATATCGCGGCGATTTTCGCCGGGCACCACACCCTGCTCGACGATGAGGATCTGTTTGATGCCGCCAACGATCGTCTGCTCACCGAGCCGTGCTCGGCGGAATGGGCGTGGCATCAGGTGCTGATGGAGCTCAGCCAGCAGTATCGCCAGCTGGATGACCCCTATCTCCAGGCGCGCTATATCGATATCGAAGATATTCTGCAGCGCACCCTGCGCCATCTGCAGGACGTGCAGGAAACGCTGCCGATGCCCGGCGAGCCGACCATTATTATCGCCGACAACATGTTCCCGTCAGCCGT
Organism: Klebsiella sp. JB_Kp042; assembly: GCF_040065275.1. Taxonomy (NCBI): domain Bacteria; kingdom Pseudomonadati; phylum Pseudomonadota; class Gammaproteobacteria; order Enterobacterales; family Enterobacteriaceae; genus Klebsiella; species Klebsiella sp. JB_Kp042. Next base: position 38,604 of record NZ_JBEAJL010000098.1, on the reverse strand, counting down.
CCTGCAACTGGATGCCAGCCGCGTGAAAGGCCTGTGCCTGCGCGACGGCAGCGAACAGGCCCACGGCGCGATTATCGCCCGCGCGGCGGGGATCGCCTGGCTGTGTCAGCAGGGCGAGGCGCTGAACAGCGTGCAGCCCGGCGAGCCCATCGCGCTCGATATGCGCCGCCAGCGCCTTATCCGTCACTAAATCCACTTTGTCCGTTACCGCTCCGGAGGCCTGCCTCCGGAGGGTGAGTTTTCGCTTACTCTTCAGGAACCACTATGTCTCAATTCTTTTTTAACCAGCGCGCCAGCCTCGTCAACGATGTGATTGAGGGAACCATCATCGCCAGTCCGTGGAACAACCTCGCCCGGCTGGAGAGCGATCCGGCGATCCGGGTGGTGGTCCGTCGCGACCTGAATAAAAACAACGTGGCGGTGATCGCCGGCGGCGGCGCCGGCCACGAACCGGCGCACGTCGGCTTTATTGGTAAAGGCATGCTGACCGCCGCGGTTTGTGGCGATCTGTTCGCCTCGCCGAGCGTCGACGCGGTGCTTACCGCCATTCAGGCGGTGACCGGCGAGGCGGGCTGCCTGCTGATCGTAAAAAACTATACCGGCGACCGGCTGAACTTCGGCCTCGCGGCGGAGAAAGCGCGCCGTCTCGGCTACAACGTGGAAATGCTGATCGTCGGCGACGACATTTCGCTGCCGGAAAACAAACAGCCGCGCGGCATCGCCGGTACGCTGTTCGTCCATAAAGTGGCGGGCTATTTTGCCGAGCGCGGCTGCAATCTCGCCACCGTTCTGCGCGAAGCGCAGTATGCCGCCAACCACACCGCCAGCATCGGGGTGGCGCTGGCCAGCTGCCATCTGCCGCAGGAGGCGGACAGCGCGCCGCGCCATCAGGCCGGCCACGCCGAGCTGGGAATGGGCATCCACGGCGAACCTGGCGCCTCCACCATCGCCACGCAAAACAGTGCGGACATCGTCAACCTGATGGTGGAAAAACTGACCGCTGCCCTGCCGGAAACCGGCCGTCTGGCGGTGATGCTCAATAACCTCGGCGGCGTGTCGGTGGCCGAAATGGCGATCCTGACCCGCGAACTGGCCAACACGCCGCTGCAGGCGCGCGTTGACTGGCTGATTGGCCCGGCCTCGCTGGTGACGGCCCTGGATATGAAGGGTTTCTCGCTGAGCGCCATCGTGTTGGAAGAGAGTATTGAGAAAGCGCTGCTGGCGGATGTGGAAACCGCCGGCTGGCCGCGGCCGGTGCAGCCGCGGACGGTTAACATCATGCCGTCCACTCTCGCCAGCCCGCGCGTCGACTTTACGCCTTCGGCCAACCCGCAGGTGGGTGATTACGTGGCCCAGGTGACCGGCACCCTCGTCGGGCTTGAAGACCATCTCAACGCGCTGGATGCCAAAGTGGGCGATGGCGATACCGGCTCCACCTTCGCCGCCGGGGCGCGTGAGATTGCCGACCTGCTGCAGCGCCAGCAGCTGCCGCTGAACGATCTGCCCACGCTGTTCGCGCTCACGGGCGAACGCCTGACGGTGGTGATGGGCGGCTCCAGCGGGGTATTGATGTCGATCTTCTTCACCGCTGCCGGGCAGAAGCTGGGGCACGGCGCCAGCGTGGCCGAGGCGCTGAACGCCGGTCTGGAGCAGATGAAATTTTACGGCGGCGCCGAGGAAGGCGACCGGACAATGATCGACGCGCTGCAGCCAGCGCTGGCGGCGCTGCTCGCCGAACCGGAGAACCTGCAGGCCGCTTTTGCCGCGGCGCAGGCCGGCGCGGATCGCACTTGCCAGTCGGGCAAAGCCGGCGCCGGACGAGCGTCCTATCTCAATAGCGACAGCCTGCTCGGCAACATGGACCCCGGCGCTCACGCGGTGGCGATGATGTTTAAAGCGCTGGCGGAACGATAAACTTCCCCCGGTGGCGCGGCGCTTACCGGGGCTACAAATCGGCGCCAACCGTAGCCCGGATAAGGCGCAAGCCGCTATCCGGGTTTTACCACGATGGCTTTTTACTTGCTGTGCCAGTACGCCTGCGAGCGCACCAGCTGCTGATCGATGCTCTCATCCTCAAAGCGCGCCAGCAGCGATTTCACCACCGCGCCTTCGCCGGTCAGCCAGATGAAATAATCCTCCGCCGGCACCTTCACCTGCGCCAGACGCTCGGCGACGAACGCCGGATGGTGGCCCACCACCCACTCGATGTTAAAGCCGTCGAGGTCCGCCAGATAATCTTTATATGACGCATCGGCGATAGTGACGATGGCCGTCACCTGCGGCGTCACCGCCAGCTGACGCAAACCCAGCAGACGACGACGCAGCGCCGGCATACCGGACTCATCGCAGATATACAGTTGCCAGGCGTAATCCTCCGGCACCACCAGCGAGCCGCGCGGACCGCCGATCACCAGCTTATCGCCCGCTTTTGCCTCCAGCGCCCAGCGGCTGGCGATTCCGCCGTCGTGGATAAAGAAGTCGTACGCCAGCTCATGGCGTTCGGCATCGTACAGCGGCGTATAGTCGCGGGTAGCAGGCCGCACGCCCTCGCCCCAGTCAATCCCCTCCTCGGTCACCTGCGGCGGGGCAAACGCCGCGCCCGGCTCCGGGAAGAAAAGCTTGGTGTGGTCGTCAAAGCCGCGGGAAACGAAACCTTCCAGCGCCTCGCCTCCCAGCACGATGCGCTGGAAGGCCGCGCCTGCGCGCTCCACGCGCAGCACCGTCAGCTCACGGAAACGCAGCTCATTGCGGACACGCTGCGGGTACTTGTCTGCTTTGGTTTTTGTCATCATCGATCGCCTTCGTGAACAGTAAATAGATATATCTAAACTCGATGCAAATGATAATGATTGCCATCTAAAAAGAATGCAAGTCTTTTTTTGATATAGTCAAAACAAACCGCATTAAAATACCAGCATCAAAAATAAACAGATAAATATCAACAAATTAAAAAATAAATCACAACCAGCATTGCGAGCATTCATTTTTTAGATATAAATTAGATATATCAAAACATAGCAGGAGGTAACCATGCGACATCATCATGAAGACGGGCGTGGGCCGCGCGGGCGCCACGGTGACCCCAGCGAACACGGCGACCATGGCCGTCGCGGCGGCGGACGTCGCCAGCGTTTCTTTGGCCACGGCGAACTGCGGCTGATTATTCTGGACATCCTCAGCCGCAGCGCCAGCCACGGCTATGAGCTGATCAAAGAGATCGAAACCCTCACCCAGGGGAACTACAGTCCCAGCCCGGGGGTGATCTACCCGACGCTGGATCTGCTCCAGGACCAGGGTCTCATCAGCGTGGAAGACGACAACGGACGCAAAAAAATCGTCATCAGCGAAGAGGGGAAACAGCTGCACGCGGAGAACCAGGAGCATCTGGCCCATATCCAGGAGCGTCTGCAGGCGCGGATGGTCGGCTGCGAGCTGCGCCGCGATCCGCAGATGAAGCGCGCGCTGGAGAATTTCAAAGCGGTCCTCGACCTGAAAGTGAACCAGCAGGCCAGCAGCGCCGCCCAGCTCAAGCAGATCATCGGCATTATCGACCGGGCGGCGATGGAGATCTCCCAGCTCGACTAAGCCTCCTTTCTCACCATCAGCTGCCCCGCGCTGGGGCAGCCCGCACCACGACGGATCGTGCCGCTCAACGCCGCAAGGCAGAAAATCTCGTCAGCTCAGGAATAAAACGTGCCAATAATGGCGCCATGAGATTAAATTTTACACATTTCGTCTTTTACTTTGCATTTATCCCGATTTTCACCGCTTCTGCCGAACTGGCGTAATCCCTGCAATACTTAATCCAGTATCGTGTGATACGTCCGCCCCAGGAGCACATTTTGAACAGGTTACCTTCCAGCGCATCGGCTCTGGCCTGCAGCGCACACGCACTGAATCTCATTGAAAAGCGCACGCTTGACCATGAGGAAATGAAAGCACTTAACCAGGAGGTCAGAGAATACTTTAAAGAGCATGTGAATCCGGGGTTTTTAGAGTATCGAAAATCGGTCACAGCCGGCGGGGATTACGGAGCCGTAGAGTGGCAAGCGGGAGGGTTAAATACGCTTGTCGACACCCAGGGACAGGAGTTTATCGACTGCCTTGGCGGGTTTGGCATCTTCAATGTAGGGCACCGTAATCCAGTTGTGGTATCCGCCGTCGAGAATCAACTCGCGAAACAACCGCTTCACAGTCAGGAACTGCTGGATCCGCTACGCGCGATGCTGGCGAAAACCCTGGCGGCCTTAACGCCCGGCAAACTGAAGTACAGCTTCTTCTGCAACAGCGGTACCGAATCGGTAGAGGCGGCCATCAAGCTGGCGAAAGCCTATCAGTCGCCGCGCGGTAAATTCACCTTCATCGCCACCAGCGGCGCCTTCCACGGCAAATCGCTGGGCGCGCTGTCGGCCACCGCCAAGTCGACTTTCCGCAAACCGTTTATGCCGCTGCTGCCGGGCTTCCGCCATGTGCCGTTCGGCGATATCAACGCCATGCGCACCATGCTGAGCGAGTGCAAGAAAACCGGCGACGACGTCGCGGCGGTGATCCTTGAGCCGATTCAGGGCGAAGGGGGCGTGATCCTGCCGCCGACGGGGTATTTGCCGGCGGTGCGTAAGCTGTGCGACGAGTTTGGCGCCCTGCTGATCCTCGACGAAGTGCAGACCGGCATGGGCCGCACTGGCAAGATGTTCGCCTGCGAGCATGAGAACGTTCAGCCCGACATTCTGTGTCTGGCGAAAGCCCTCGGCGGCGGCGTGATGCCGATCGGCGCGACGGTGGCGACGGAAGAGGTCTTCTCGGTGCTGTTCGACAACCCGTTCCTGCACACCACGACCTTCGGCGGCAACCCGCTGGCCTGTGCGGCGGCGCTGGCGACCATCAACGTGCTGTTGACGCAAAACCTGCCGGCGCAGGCGGCGCAGAAAGGCGATATGCTGCTGGACGGTTTCCGCCTGCTGGCGCAGGAGTATCCGGACCTGGTGAATGAAGTGCGCGGGAAAGGCATGCTGATGGCCATCGAGTTTGTCGATAACGAGATTGGCTACGACTTTGCCAGCGAGATGTTCAGACAGCGGGTGCTGGTCGCCGGGACGTTAAATAACGCCAAGACGATCCGCGTTGAACCGCCGCTGACGCTCACCCTTGAGCAGTGCGAGCAGGTGCTGAAGGCGGCGCGTAAGGCGCTGGCGGCCCTGCGCGTCTCGGTTGAAGAGGCGTAATAAACTGCCCCTCCCCCGGTCCTCTCCCAATGGGAAAGGACCGGGGTTATCTTCTGCTCTGGATTTCCCTCACACCTGCGGTAGCAGGCCGATAAAGCTGCGCTTCTGCCGCGGCTGCGACATCATCTCTTCCAGCTTTTCGACGCAGGCTAAATAGTGCGGGGTCTTCTTGTGCGCCAGCACCGCCTCATCGTCTTTATAGGCTTCGTAGATAAAAAAGCGGGTCTTCACCTCCGGGTCCTGCAGGACATCAAAGCGCAGGTTGCCCGGCTCCCGCAGCGCCCCTTCGTGGTTGGCGCGGAACACCTCGAGAAACTCATCCACCCGCTCGGGTTTGATATTGATCTCCACCAGCGTCACATTCATTTCCGCTCTCCCTGTTTCTCTTCCTGCCAGAACTGGTACGCTTCGCGCGCGTTCAGATTCTCATGCACCACCTTTTTCACCGCCTTCAGCATTGCGCGCGGGGCGCTGGACTGGAAGATATTGCGCCCCATATCCACCCCGGACGCCCCCTGGTCGATCGCCCGCCAGCACATCTCCAGCGCCTCATGCTCCGGCAGCTTTTTCCCCCCGGCGATGACGATCGGCACCGGGCAGCTGGCGGTCACTTTTTCAAAGCCTTCCTCAACGAAATAGGTCTTCACAAACTGCGCCCCCATTTCGGCGGCAATCCGGCTGGCCAGCGAGAAGTAGCGCGCATCGCGGGTCATCTCTTTGCCGACGCCGGTCACCGCCAGTACCGGCATACCGTAGCGGTTGCCGGCGTCCACCAGTTTGATGATGTTGTTGATCGACTGATGTTCGTATTGGCTGCCGATATAGACCTGCGCCGCCACTGCGCAGACGTTCAGGCGCAGCGCATCTTCCATCGCCACCGCCACGCACTCGTTGGAAAGTTCGCTGAGGATCGAGTTGCCGCCGGAGGCGCGCAGCACCACCGGTTTGTTGGTCGCGGCCGGCACCTGACTGCGCAGTACGCCGCGGGTGCACATCAGCACGTCGGTTTCCTCGAACAGCGGCGCAATCGACAGATCGATGCGCTCCAGCCCGGTGGTGGGTCCCTGGAAGTAACCGTGATCGAAGGCCAGCATGACCGTGCGGTTGCTGTGCGGATTAAAAATGCGCGCCAGCCGCGACTGCATGCCCCAGTCCAGCGAGCCGCAGCCTTTCAGGGTATACAGCGTGTTCTGCTGCGGGCGGTCGAGGCCGAAGTCCTTGCCCTCTTTGATATCGTCTAAATCAGCCATCTCATCCTCCGTCAGAAGTCGTAGTTATTGATGTTCTCTTTGCTGAACACCACGCGCTCCGGCAGCAGCACGATACCGTTGCCCTTCGCCTCATACTGGTAGCCCTGCACGCTGTTCGGTTCGACCTTCAGCGAGCCGATATCTTTCACCTCAACGCTGTCGCCGACGTTAAGATCGCCCTTTTTCAGCAGACGATCGGCGACGTTAACCGCAATTTTGCCCTGCTGAACCACATCCCACAGGCCAAAGGCTTTCACCGTGCCGCGCTCCACGTACGGGCGCATGACGTTGGGGGTACTAAAGCCGACGATCGCCACGCCCTGACGCTTGAGGTTCTCCGCCGCCTGCGCCGCCGCCGGCAGGGCATTGGCATCCGGCGCGATAATGGCGTCGAGATCCGGATACGCTTTTAAGATCCCCTCGGCAGTTTGCAGCGATTTGGTGGCATCGTTATAGCCAAACTGGGTGGTGACGATTTGCCACTGCGGATGTTCTTTTTCGATTTTGGCTTTGGCTTCCTTCACCCACTGGTTCTGGTCGGTCACCGTCGGGCTGGAGTAGAAAAACGCCACTTTGGCAGCGGGCCTGGTCACCTGCTTTTCCGCCATCTCCACCAGCAGGCCGCCGAGCTGCTGCGGCGTGCCCTGATTGATATAGATGCTGCGGCACTCCGGCTTGGTATCGGAATCCCAGGTCAGGACTTTCACCCCGCGCTGCATCGCCCGCTTCAGCGCCGGACACAGGCCGTCCGGTGAGACGGCTGAGACGATAATCGCGTTGTAGCCCTGGTTGACGAAGTTGTTGATAAGCTGCACCTGGCCGGAGACGCTGGGCTCGGTGGGGCCGTCATAGGTGACATCCACGCCCAGCGCTTTCCCCGCCTCTTTCGCGCCGTTGCCGCCGCTGGTAAAGAAGCCCACGCCGACCAGCTTAGGTATAAAGGCGATGCGGTCCGCCGCCTGGGCGGTTACCACGCTTAACGCCAGCGCCAGGACGCTCGTCTGGAGGATTCGTTTGGTTTTCATCGTATGTTTATGCTCCGATTGTTTTACGCGAGAAAAGACGCCGCCAGGTCGCGCGCACCCATTCACGGTGCAGGCTCAGCGAACGCCCCATCACCACCACCACCAACAGCGCCCCTGACAGCGCGCTCGACACCTGGTTGGGGATGCCGACCATCTGTAAACCCTGTTGCAGATACCCCACCAGCAATGCCGCCAGCGCGGTACCCAGTATCGATCCCGAGCCGCCGTAAATATTGGCTCCGCCGAGCACCGCCGCGGTCAGCGCCGGCATCAGCAGGTCACGGCCTAAATCCGAACGCGCCGAGCCAAAATAGGAGACCATCACCAGCGCCGCCACTGCCGACGCCACGCCCACCAGGCCATACAGCACATACGGGATGCCGTTGACCGACAGCGCGGCATAGCGGGCGGCGCGCGAGTTTTGCCCGAGTAAAAAAAGATGGCGGCCAAAGCGCCCGCGATGGGCCAGCAGCCAGAAGAGAAAGGTGATGACCGCGAACAGCACCAGCGGCAGCGGCAGCCCGCCCAGGGTTAAATTGGCGAAGGCGGTGAAGCTGTCGGGAAAGCCGCCGATCCCTTCATAGCCGGTGGCGCCGGCCATGCCGGAAAGCAGCAGCGCGCCGCCGCCGTACAGATACAGCGTCCCGAGGGTGATCACCAGCGGGCTGATGCCGGTGTAGTGGATCAGCGCGGCGTTGATTAACCCGCACAGCAGCCCCAGCAGCAACGTCAGCGACACCGCCAGCCACAGCGGCCAGCCCGCCTGGGTCATCACCCCGAGGGCGATGGCGCACAGGCCGATGGTCGAGCCCAGCGAAATATCGATCCCGCCGCTGATGATCACCAGCGTCAGCGGCAGCGCGACGATGCCGATGCAGATAAAGTCGCTGGTGCTAAAGAGCAGCATATTGAGATCCAGCATGCGCGGATTCAGCGCGCCGAACAGCAGGATTTCCACGACTAACAACGCCAGCAGCGCGCTTTCCCAGTTAAGCTTCAGCTTCATTTACGCCACCTCTTTGCTTTTGCGTTCGGGAAAGCGGGCAACCTGTTTGCCCCCTTTGTTGCCGGGCTGGAAACGGCTGTACTTCAGCGCCCGCTGATGGCGGGTCAGCGCCTGGCGCAGGCGGCCATCAAGGACCAGCACCCCGAGCAGGACCAGGCCGGCGATAAAGTCATTCCACCAGGCGGGAAGGCGGAACAGCACCAGCACGGTGTCGATTTGGGTGAGGAAGAAGGCGCCGAGAAACGCGCCGAGCAGGGTGCCGGTACCGCCGAGCAGCGAAATCCCGCCCAGCACGCAGGCGGCGATGGCTTTCATCTCCAGGCCGCTGCCGGTCTGATTGGGCACAAAGCCAATCTGCGCGGCGAAGACGATCCCGGCGCAGGCCGCCAGCATACCGTTGAGGGTAAAGGCCAGCATCCGCGTGCGGTTGACCGCCACGCCCAGCTGGCGGGCAGCGGCGAGGTTATCGCCAACGGCATAGAAATCACGCCCAGAGGCGGTGCGCGACAGCAGCCATGCGCCCGCCAGCAGCAGCGCCAGCACCAGCCAGCCCAGCGGCGAGACGCCGATAAACAGCGGCTCCGAGAGCGATTTCAGGCTATCGGGCAAGCCTTCGATCCATTTCCCGCCGGTCCACAGCAACATCACCCCGCGATACAACCCCAGCGTGCCGAGGGTGGCGACGATCGCCGGAATGCGCAGCCCCACCACCAGCAGGCCGTTAAAAGCCCCGGCCAGCGCGCCAATCGCCAGCGCGAAGGCGATCGCTGTCGCCAGCCCGTAGCCGTTGTTCAGCGCCACCCCAACGGCGATGGCGCTCAGGCCAACGGTGGAGCCCACCGACACGTCGATATTGCGGGTCAGCATCACCAGCGTTGCCCCCAGCGCCAGCAGGCACAGGATTTGCGAGCTGGCGAAAATCATCGCCAGCGTCTGCAGGCTGAAATAGGCCGGATTGAGCGCCACCAGCACGGCAAACAGCGCCACGATGGCGAAGAAGGCGCTCAGTTCGCGATTCTTGAGTAACGTTTTCATGCCTGCCCTCCAAAGGCCAGGGTCATCATGCGATCGACGGTCACCGCCTGCCGCGCCAGCTCGCCGCTGTAGCGGCCCTGATGCATCACCAACACCCGGTCGGCCAGGCCAACGAACTCATCCAGATCGCTGGAGATCATCAGCACCGCCACATTTTGCGCGGCAACGCTTTTCAGCAACTGATAGATATCGGCGCGGGCGGAGACATCCACGCCGCGCGTCGGTTCATCAACAATCAACAGCAGCGGGTTAGCCTCCAGACAGCGCGCCAGCAGCACCTTCTGCTGGTTGCCGCCGGAGAGGGTACGCACCGGCTGATCGCCATCGGCCAGCTTGATCCCCAGCGCCCGGTGATAGCGTTCGACCACCGCCGCCTCCCGTTTCCCCTGCTGCCACCACGACGGCTGATTGAACATCACCGTGTTCCAGCGCACCGGCGCATCGAGAAACAGCCCGGAGACCTGGCGGTCTTCGGGCAGATAGACCAGCCCGCTGGCCAGCCTGGCGCGGGTGCTCTCCTGACTAATCTCGCGGTTCTCCAGCCAGATCCGCCCGGCGCGCGGCGGACGCAGGCCGTATAAGGTTTCGGCAAATTCGGTGCGCCCGGATCCCACCAGCCCGGCGAGGCCGACGATCTCCCCGGCGCGGATCTCCAGACTGAGATCGATAAAACCTTCGCCGGTGAGATCCTCCACCCGCAAAACGGGAAAATCCTGCGCCTGGGTGCGGCGGTTGCCCGGCAGCGCCAGCCACAGCTTTTGCGTGTCGCTCAGCGCATGGTCGCGGCTGGCCGGCGTCATGGCGCTGATAAGCTGTTGGTCGCCGTAGCCCGCCGTTTCGCCGCTGAGCACTACCGCCCCATCGCGCATCACCGACACATGGCTGGCAAGCTGGCGGATTTCCGGCAGTTTGTGCGAGATAAAGACGATCCCCACGCCGAGCCCCTGCAACGCCCGGATCTGCTGAAACAACCTTTCCGTTTCGCCCGGCGTTAAAGAGGCGGTGGGTTCATCAAGGATCAGGATCCGCGCCTCGCGCATCAGGCCGCGCAGGATCTCGACCATCTGTTGATCGGCTACCTCAAGCGTGCTGGCGCTGGCGTCCAGGTTGATCTGGCAGTTCAGCTGCTGCAGTTTTTCCTGCAGCCGCGCGGCGGTATCCGCCCGCTTCGGCAGACGAAAAAGAATGTTCTCGCGCACGCTGAGGTTGGGAAACAGCATCGGCTCCTGCGGCACCAGATAGATGCCCAGCTGGTGGGCCAGCGCCGGGTTAAGGCGCGCAAACGCGCGTTCGCCGATCGTCAGTTCACCGCTATCCGGGGTTTCGACGCCGGCGATGATCTTCATCAGCGTCGATTTACCCGCGCCGTTGCCCCCCATCAGCGCATGCACCTGGCCCGCGCATAGCGTAAAGTCGATGCCCTTCAGCACGGCAACGCCGGAGAACTGTTTGCGGATCTGGCGAGCTTCAAGCAGTGGCTTCATCGTCGCGCCTCGTTTGAACAAATGATTTTTAAATTTAATAATGTTCAAAAGCGTAGACGGTGAACTATATTTACAACCGTGCGAAGATCACAGTTTGGCGCTTTAGATCGTCCGGAAAAAAGGGGCCAGAGAGGAAAGATCCGTTTTGCCAGTCGGCTCACACTTTCCGGCCGCGCAATAGCGAACATATGATCTAAATTTTTATAAGAGTTCAATTTATGAGCGAAAAACGCATTACGGAAGACCATCGCTACGCCGGGCTGGCGTTAGCCGAGGAAGAGCTGGTGGCGCGGGTGGCGTGGTGTTACTACCACGACGGCCTGACGCAAAACGACATCGGCGAGCGTTTGGGGCTGCCGCGGCTGAAGATTTCCCGCCTGCTGGAGAAAGGTCGCCAGTCCGGGGTGATCCGCGTGCAGATCAACTCGCGCTATGAAGGCTGTCTGGCGCTGGAAAGCGAACTCCAGCAGCGCTTTGGCCTCAAGATTGCTCGCGTGCTGCCGGCGCTCAACCCCCCGCCGATGAATACCCGGCTGGGGATCGGCGCGGCGCAGTCGCTGATGGGGATTCTGCAACCGGGACAGCTGCTGGCGGTCGGCTTCGGCGAAGCCACCATGAGCTGCCTGCAGCATCTCAGCGGCTTTATCGGCTCGCAGCAGGTGCGGCTGGTGACCCTCTCCGGCGGCGTCGGCCCCTATATGACCGGCATCGGTCAGCTGGATGCCGCCTGCAGCGTGAGCATTATTCCGGCGCCGCTGCGGGTCTCGTCGGCGGAGGTCGCCGAAATCCTGCGCCGCGAATCCAGCGTGCGCGATGTGATGCTGGCGGCGACGGCGGCGGACGCGGCGGTGGTTGGCATTGGCGCTATCGATCAGCGGCGCGACGCGACCATTCTGCGCTCCGGCTATATCAGCGAGGGCGAACAGCTGATGTACGCCCGCAAAGGGGCGGTCGGCGACATTTTAGGTTATTTCCTGCAGGCCGACGGCCGGCCGGTAGAGGGGCTGGAGATCCATCGGGAACTGCTCGGCGTGACCCTGGATGAGCTGGCGCAGCTGCCGACCATCGTCGGCGTCGCCGGGGGAGAACAAAAAGCGCAGGCGATTCATGCCGCTCTGACTGGAAAGCGGATTAATGGCCTGGTAACGGAAGAGACAACAGCACGCGCGGTGCTCGCACTGGCCTCCTGACGGCCCGGCGCCGCGCGACAACAGTGAGGCGCATGTCATGAGTTACCTGTTAGCGTTAGATGCCGGGACCGGCAGCATACGGGCGGTCATTTTCGATCTCAATGGCCGCCAGCTGGCGGTGGGCCAGGCCGAATGGAAACACCTGAGCGTCGATAACGTCCCCGGCTCGATGGAGTTCGACCTTACCACCAACTGGCAGCTGGCCTGCCAGTGCATTCGCCAGGCGCTCGACGCCGCCCGGCTCTCTGCCGCCGATATTCAGTCCGTCGCCTGCTGTTCGATGCGCGAAGGGATCGTCCTCTATGACCGCAACGGCGAGGCCATCTGGGCCTGCGCCAACGTTGATGCCCGCGCCAGCCGCGAAGTGGCGGAGCTTAAGGAGATCCACGACTATCGTTTTGAATCCGAGGTGTACGAGGTCTCCGGGCAAACGCTGGCGCTCAGCGCCATGCCACGCCTGCTGTGGCTGGCGCACCATCGTCCCGATATCTACCGCAAGGCGGCGACTATCACCATGATCAGCGACTGGCTGGCGGCGAAGCTTTCCGGCGAGCTGGCGGTCGACCCGTCAAACGCGGGCACCACCGGCATGCTCGATCTGTTCAGCCGCGACTGGCGTCCGGCGCTGCTGGATATGGCCGGGCTGCGCGCCGATATGCTGTCGCCGGTGAAAGAGACCGGCACGCTGCTGGGCGCCGTCACCGAAGCGGCAGCCCAGCAGAGCGGCCTGCGCGCCGGGACGCCGGTGGTGATGGGCGGCGGCGACGTGCAGCTCGGCTGCCTGGGGCTCGGGGTGGTGCGCGCCGGACAAAGCGCAGTGCTCGGCGGCACCTTCTGGCAGCAGGTGGTGAATCTGCCGCAGGTGCGCACCGACCCGCAGATGAATATTCGCGTTAACCCTCACGTCATTCCCGGCATGGCGCAGGCGGAGTCCATCAGCTTTTTTACCGGCCTGACCATGCGCTGGTTCCGCGACGCCTTCTGCGCTGAAGAAAAGCTGATTGCCGAGCGCCTCGGCGTCGATGCCTATTCGCTGCTGGAGGAGATGGCCAGCCGCGTACCCGCCGGTTCCCACGGCGTGATGCCTATTTTTTCCGACGCCATGCACTTTAAGCAGTGGTACCACGCCGCGCCGTCGTTTATTAACCTCTCCATCGATCCGGAGAAGTGCAATAAAGCCACTCTGTTCCGCGCCCTGGAGGAGAACGCGGCGATTGTCTCCGCCTGCAACCTGGCGCAGATATCGCAGTTTTCCGGGGTGACTTTCGATAGCCTGGTGTTTGCCGGCGGCGGCTCGAAGGGAGCGCTGTGGAGCCAGATCCTCAGCGACGTCACCGGCCTGCCGGTGCGGGTGCCGGTGGTCCGCGAAGCCACCGCCCTCGGCTGCGCCATCGCCGCCGGCGCTGGCGCCGGGCTGTACGGCGACATGGCCAGCGCCGGAGAAAAGTTAGTGAGCTGGCACCGCGAGTTCACCCCTAATCCGCAGCATCGCGAGCTGTATCAGGAGATGATGAGTAAATGGCAGTCGGTCTATGCCGATCAGCTTGGTCTTGTCGATAGCGGGCTGACAACGTCGATGTGGCAGGCGCCGGGCCTCGAACGCCGCCCGCGCGCTGTGTCTTCCCCCTCACCCTAATCCTCTCCCGGCGGGAGAGGGAACCGTTCAGCGCGAAGCCTGATTTTCAGTGCCCGCTTTCCCCCTCTCCCTTTGGGAGAGGACCGGGGTGAGGGGCAACGCTTCGCCGTTCTTTGAATCCCATCACAATCACCGCACTCCCCTTTTCCCTTTTTCTCCACGACGGCTAAATTAGTAACTCATCCGACCACATAACAATAATTTTACATTGGAAGCCATTATGAGCCGCTATCCGTCGCTTTTCGCCCCGCTTGAGCTGGGCTTCACCACCCTCAAAAACCGCGTGTTGATGGGCTCCATGCATACCGGTCTGGAAGAACTGCCCGACGGCGCGCAACGGTTAGCGGCCTTTTACGCCGAGCGCGCGCGGCACGGCGTGGCGCTGATCGTCACCGGCGGCATCGCGCCCGCCCCGTCCGGGGTGACCATGGCCGGCGGCGCGGTACTCAACGATGCCAGCCATCTGGCGCATCATCGCCAGATCACCGACGCGGTACATCAGGAAGGCGGTAAAATCGCCCTGCAGATCCTGCACACCGGGCGCTACAGCTACCAGCCCGCGCTGGTCGCCCCCTCTTCTCTGCAGGCGCCGATTAACCGGTTCGCCCCTCATGAGCTGAGCCACGATGAGATCCTCACGCTGATCGATGATTTTGCCCACTGCGCCCAGCTGGCGCGGGAAGCAGGCTATGACGGCGTGGAGGTGATGGGCTCTGAGGGCTATCTGATTAACGAATTCCTCGCCGCGCGCACTAACCAGCGCAACGATCAATGGGGCGGCGATTACGCGCGCCGGATGCGTTTCGCCGTTGAAGTGGTCAAGGCCGTGCGCCAGCGCGCCGGTCACGATTTCATTATCATCTACCGTCTGTCGATGCTCGATCTGGTTAACGACGGCAGCACGCTGGCGGAAGTCACCGCGCTGGCCAAAGCCATCGAGGCGGCGGGGGCGACGATCATCAACACCGGCATCGGCTGGCACGAAGCGCGCATTCCGACCATCGCCACTCCGGTACCGCGCGGCGCCTTTAGCTGGGTCACCCGCAAACTGAAGGGCGCCGTGTCGATCCCGCTGATCACCACCAACCGCATCAACGATCCGCAGGTCGCGGAGGCGATCCTCGCCCGCGGCGATGCCGACATGGTCTCAATGGCCCGCCCGTTCCTTGCCGATGCCGAATTTATGTCGAAAGCGCAGAGCGATCGCGCCGATGAGATCAACACCTGCATCGGCTGCAACCAGGCGTGTCTCGATCGGATCTTTGTCGGCAAAGTCACCTCCTGTCTGGTCAACCCGCGCGCCTGCCATGAAACCCTGATGCCGGTCCTGCCTGCCAACGCCCCTAAGCGGCTGGCGGTGGTCGGCGCCGGGCCTGCCGGTCTGGCCTTCGCGGTTAACGCCGCCGCACGCGGTCATCACGTCACGTTGTTCGATGCCCTCCCGGAGATCGGCGGCCAGTTTAATATCGCCAAACAGATCCCCGGCAAAGAGGAGTTTCATGAAACCCTGCGCTACTACCGTAGAATGCTCGATCTTAACGGCGTCGATCTACGTCTGCACACCCGCGTCACGGCAGACGATCTGCTGGCGTTCGATGAGACGATCCTCGCCACCGGCATTGCCCCGCGCCTGCCGGCGATCGTCGGGATCGATCATCCCAAGGTGCTCAGCTACCTGGATGTCTTACGCGATAAAGCGCCGGTTGGCGCGAAGGTGGCGATAATCGGCTGCGGCGGCATCGGCTTCGACACCGCGATGTATTTAAGCCAGTCGGGGGGGGCCACCAGCCAGGATATCGGCGAGTTCTGTCGCGAATGGGGTATCGATACCAGCCTGCGGACGGCGGGCGGGCTGCGTCCTGAAGGCCCGCAGCTGAGTCAAAGCCCGCGACAGATTGTGATGCTGCAGCGCAAGGCGAGCAAACCGGGCGACGAGCTCGGCAAAACCACCGGCTGGATCCACCGCGCCACGCTGCTGGCGCGCGGCGTGAAAATGATCCCGGCGGTCAGCTATGAGAAGATCGATGATGAGGGATTACACGTGACGATCGGCGGCGAGCGCCAGCTGCTGGCGGTGGATCATGTCGTGATCTGCGCCGGTCAGGAGCCGCGCCGCGAGCTGGCGGATCCGCTGCGCGCGGCGGGAAAAACGGTGCATTTGATCGGCGGCTGCGACGTGGCGGCGGAGCTGGATGCGCGCCGGGCGATTGCCCAGGGCACGAAGCTGGCCCTGGCGATTTAGCCGTGTCCCGGGGGCGGCGCGATGCGCCTTCCCCGGGCTACCACGATAATCCCGAACGGTAGCCCGGCTAAAGCGACAGTCGGTAGCCCGGCTAAGGCGACAGTCGGTAGCCCGGCTAAGGCGACAGCCGCAAGCCGGGGAAATAGCCACACGGATCAGCGCTGTTTACGCACCTTCGTTGCTTTCAAAATGACAAACTTATTGTTCGTCGCAATCGTCGTGCAGTTACCAAAAGCGCGCTTCAGCTTACGGAAGTAGTCGAGATGACGGTTGCCGACGACGTACAGCTCACCGCCGTATTTCAGGCTGCGGCGGGCGTCGTTAAACATCTGCCAGGCGATATGGTCGGTAATGGCGTGCTGCTGGTGGAACGGCGGATTGCACAGGATCGCCGTAAAGCGGTCCGGCTCAATGCCGGAGAGCGAGTTGTTGACCATAAATTCACAACGGTCAATATCGTCCGGCAGGTTGTGCTCAACGTTCAACCGGCTGGAAGCCACCGCCATGTGCGACTCATCGGTGAACATCACGCGGGCATGGGGGTTCTGCGCCAGCGCCTGCAGGCCTATCACTCCGTTGCCGCAGCCGAGATCGGCGATCTCGCCTTCTAAATCAGACGGTAAATGCTGCAGGAAGAAGCGCGCGCCGATATCCAGACCGCTGCGGGCAAAGACGTTGGCATGGTTGTGGATGGTCCACGGCGTGCCGTCCAGCTTCCAGCTGTAGGTTTGCGGCGCATCGGCAAGCTCAGGGGCGGTGAAAACGCAGTGGATCAGACGCGCTTTTTTCCACGCCAGCGA
Organism: Klebsiella sp. JB_Kp042; assembly: GCF_040065275.1. Taxonomy (NCBI): domain Bacteria; kingdom Pseudomonadati; phylum Pseudomonadota; class Gammaproteobacteria; order Enterobacterales; family Enterobacteriaceae; genus Klebsiella; species Klebsiella sp. JB_Kp042. The sequence continues at coordinate 21,714 of NZ_JBEAJL010000098.1, read as the reverse complement.
GGTGGTGGTGGTGCCGAGGATTTTTTCAAACAGCGCCAGCGTCGAGTTATGCACATCGCGCGCTTTCGCCGCGGCGATAATGCGGGTTTCCGGCGTCACCACTGCGCGCAGGGCGCGCAGCTGCTGTTCCAGCAGCGCCAGCTGCTTTGGCACCTTAATCAGCACCAGCGCCGGCGCGGCCGGCAGCGGGCTCAGGCTATCCTGAAAACGCACACTCTCTTCATCAATGCCGTTCATCCGCAGGTTGTGGCGGGTCGCCAGCTCGGAGATAAAGGAGTCGTTGATGCTCACCGGGTTGCGTTCCGCCAGCGCGCAGGCGAGCGCGCCGAAGCCGTCGTTGAAGATGAGCGTCAGGCCGTCGACGTCATTCACCTGTTGCAGCAGATATTCATCCGCCGCTTCCCACGCCTGAAGCGCTTCTTCTTCAGCGTTAGGTGGGAACCGCTCTAATGTGAATAACTCACCGTTTAACTCTGCCTGGCTCATCGCCTCTCCGCCTCCGGAATAGTAAAACCCGCGAGTTTATACGCAAATCCTGTCCAGTTGAAGAGAGATCGCTGATCATCGCCGCTCAGCGTAGATCGTCCTCGTCATCGGCTCGCAGCAGCGTTATCGAGGCGCGGGCGCCGGGCATCAGCTGCTGCAGATAGCCTACCAGCCGCTCTCCCGCCTCATGCAGGGCCGACAACGGCATCGCCGGCAGGCTTTCGAGAATAAACCACATCGTCTGCGCGCCGCTGTCCAGCCGGGTGCGTACGCCCTGCCGCCAGTTCCAGCGTCGGCAGGTTACGCCTATATCATCCCGCCAGATGACTTCGCCCGGCTCCGGATATTCCACCACCGGCTCTGCCGATTTCAGCGTATCGAATGGCTCATCGCCGCGGGCAATGGCCAGCCGCGGTTCGCCACGGTAGGCGGCCAGATTTTCCCCACCGACCGGGATGGCATAGCGAATGCTGATCGCGTTGTAGATATCCACCACCGGATCGATGGCCGGCAGGCTCCCCTCCTTCAGCACCCGCTTGCGCAGCGCCTGCGCCGAACAGGGGGTACGTTTCGCCTTCGCGCCGAAGGCGCTGAACGCTTCATCCCATGCCGCCAGATGCGCTTGCGCCCAGGGCACATCATCCTGCTGCACCGCCAGGCAGGCCTCGGCCAGCGCCTGTTCCGCGACGGCGGGATTGGCCACCGGCGCGCTCTCCACCACAATACTTAATGCCCGAAAGCCCGGCGCCAGGCGGCTGACCGCAGATTCGATTGACGGCGTTACGCTACGCATTCGATAATCCTGTAATGACCAATTTGTTTCATCATAGTGACCAATGAACGTAAAAGTCAATATAACGACCGATTCAGGATCTGATGTCGACCAGGTAAGTCGCGCCGTCGCTACGCGGCTGAAGGCCTACCGTAAAGCGAAAAAAATGTCGCTGGACGAGCTGTCGCGCCGGGCCAGCATCAGCAAAGGCATGCTGGTCGAGATGGAAAAAGAGGCCGCCAACCCCAGCATTGCGATCCTCTGCAAACTCGCCGCCGCGCTGGGCGTCTCGGTGGCGGATATTGTCAATGTGGCTAGCGAACCCGCGTTGCATATTATTCCCGCCGAGCAGATCCCTACCCTCTGGCAAGGCCCGCTGGGGGGCAGCGCCAGGCTCCTCGCCGGCACCGCCGGGCCGAATATGATTGAGCTGTGGCGCTGGGAGATGCAGCCCGGCGAAGCCTTTACCTCGCCCGGCCATCCGGCGACGACCTTCGAGCTGCTGCACGTGGAAGCCGGCGCGCTGACGCTGACGCTTGGCGAGACCTGCCGCACGGTGGCGGCCGGGGAATCCGCGGTGGCCCGTACCGAAACAGAGCACGGGTACCGGAATGCGGGGCCCGCGCCGCTGGTCTTTACCATGACCGTGGCTGAACTGCCCTCCTGACAAACATAATGATAAGACGATGACAAAACTCATTTATTTACAGGGCTATCCTGAATCGCTGCTGGCGCAGGTGACCACGTTAATCGAGCAAAACCGCCTTGGGGAGGTGCTGCAAAAGCGCTATCCGCATGGGCACGACGTTAACAGCGATAAAGCGCTATATCAGTACACCCAGGATTTGAAAAACCGCTTTCTGCGCGGCGCGGCGCCGATCAACAAAGTGATGTATGACAGTAAGATCCACGTGCTGAACAATGCGCTCGGCCTGCATACCGCCATTTCCCGCGTTCAGGGCGGCAAGCTGAAAGCCAAAGCGGAGATCCGCGTGGCGACGGTATTTCGCGACGCGCCGGAGGACTTTTTGCGGATGATCGTGGTCCATGAACTGGCGCATCTGAAAGAGAAGGAGCACAACAAAGCCTTCTACCAGCTGTGCTGCCATATGGAGCCGCAGTACCATCAGCTGGAGTTCGACACCCGCCTGTGGCTGACGCACCTTTCGTTAAATCGTTCTGCGTAGTCACGCACTGGTTTTGTCATGGGGGCATGATAGAGTGACGACAGGTTCCCTTTAATGGAGTTCGTCACCGTTTATGATACGTTTCGCAGTTGTTGGCACAAACTGGATCACTAAGCAGTTTGTCGATGCCGCCCATGAAACCGGCAAATATAAACTTACCGCCATCTACTCCCGCAGCCTCGAACAGGCGCAAGCCTTCGCCAATGACTATCCGGTCGAGCATCTGTTTACCTCGCTGGAGTCGCTGGCGCAAAGCGACGCCATTGACGCGGTATATATCGCCAGCCCGAACTCCCTGCACTTCCCGCAGACGCGGCTGTTCCTGAGCCACAAAAAGCACGTCATTTGCGAAAAACCGCTGGCGTCGAATCTGCAGGAGGTCGAGGAGGCCATCGCGATGGCGAAAGCCAACAACGTGGTGCTGTTTGAAGCCTTCAAAACCGCCAGCCTGCCCAACTTTCTGCTGCTGAAGGAAACCCTCGGCAAAGTGGGTAAACTGCGTAAAGCCTTCATTAACTACTGCCAGTACTCTTCGCGCTACCAGCGCTATCTCGACGGCGAAAACCCCAACACCTTTAATCCGGCGTTCTCCAACGGGTCGATTATGGATATCGGCTTCTATTGCCTGGCGTCCGCTGTGGCGCTGTGGGGCGAACCGCGGGCCGTTCATGCCACCGCCAGCCTGCTGGACAGCGGCGTGGACGCCCAGGGCACCGTGGTGCTGAGCTACGGCGACTTCGACGTGACGCTGCATCATTCCAAGGTGAGCGACTCGGCGATCCCCAGTGAAATTCAGGGCGAAGACGGCGTATTAGTGATCGAAAAAATCTCCGAGTGCCAGAAGCTGGCGTTTGTGCCGCGCGGCGGCAAAGCCCAGGACCTGACGCAGCCGCAGCATATCAATACTATGCTGTATGAGGCGGAGACCTTCGCGCGGCTGGTGGAAACAGAGGATGTCGACCATCCGGGCCTGGCAGTGAGCCGTATCACGGCGAAACTGTCGAGCGAAATTCGTCGCCAGACCGGGGTGATCTTCCCGGCCGATACGCAGCCGCTGGCGTAAAAGAGTGTAAAGGCCCGTCTGGCCGCCATTGACGAAAACCGCCCCGTGACATATTTTGTTACGAGCAAAGGGGAGTAACTTCCTTGCCGGCCGATCGTCATTACGATGCGTGTAACACCGCATCCGGTCGCCGGGCAATTACCAAAGCCCATCGCGATGAACTTTGGTTGTTGTAAGTGAGACCTTGCCGGAAGGCGAGGTCTATGCATAAAAGCGCAGCGGCTGCCGTCTTCCGACGTCAGCCGTTTTTGTTTTTATGTAAGGAATATCAAATGAATACTGTCGGCACGCCGTTGCTATGGGGTGGATTCGCTGTCGTCGTCGCGATCATGTTGGCGATCGACCTGCTGCTTCAGGGACGACGCGGTTCGCATAGCATGACCATGAAGCAGGCCGCTGGCTGGTCTATCCTCTGGGTCACACTTTCTCTGTTGTTTAACGCCGCGTTCTGGTGGTATCTGGTGCAAACCCAGGGCCGCGCCGTCGCCGATCCGCAGGCCCTGGCCTTCCTCACCGGCTATCTGATTGAAAAAGCGCTGGCGGTCGATAACGTCTTCGTCTGGCTGATGCTGTTCAGCTACTTCGCCGTGCCGCCTGCTCTGCAGCGCCGGGTGCTGGTGTATGGCGTCCTCGGGGCGATTGTTCTGCGCACCATTATGATCTTCGCCGGCAGCTGGCTTATCTCCCAGTTCGACTGGCTGCTGTACGTCTTCGGCGCCTTCCTGCTGTTTACCGGCGTGAAGATGGCGCTGGCGAAAGAGGACGATTCCGGCATCGGCGACAAACCGCTGGTGCGCTGGATCCGCAGCCATCTGCGAATGACCGATAAAATCGAGAGCGAGCGCTTCTTCACCCGTAAAAACGGGGTGCTGTTCGCCACGCCGCTGCTGCTGGTGTTGATTCTGGTCGAGCTGAGCGATGTGATATTCGCCGTCGACAGTATCCCGGCGATCTTCGCGGTCACCACCGACCCGTTTATCGTGCTGACCTCGAACCTGTTTGCCATTCTTGGCCTGCGCGCCATGTACTTCCTGCTGGCGGGGGTCGCTGAGCGCTTCTCAATGCTCAAATATGGCCTGTCGGTGATCCTGGTGTTTATTGGCGTGAAGATGCTGATCGTCGATTTCTACCATATCCCGGTCGCCATCTCGCTGGGGGTCGTGGGTGGTATCCTGACCGTCACGCTGTTGATTAACGCCTGGGTCAACAAGCAGCACGACAAGCAGCGCAAACTGCCTGAGTAACCTGCCTGGCGCGCCGTCGACCCCCGCTGGCGGCGCGGTAATCAGCTATAGCAGATCTTTTCGTAACGATAATGCCTGCTCATGTCACAATTATGTTGCTACATAGTTAAAAAATAAGATCCAGATTAAAATCACAGTATTTTGCGCTTCCCGCCCGTCATTCTTTCCGTATACTCGACTATGCAAACATATACTTACATCCTGACATAAACGTAACAAATAATACGTGGCTGGGATGGCTTGCTACATCACTGGAAGGAATGAATTATGACCACACGCACTCCCTCATCAGGGTGGCTTTCCCGCCTGGCACAAGGCAGCCTGGTGAAACAAATTTTAGTCGGCCTGGTACTTGGCGTGCTGCTGGCGCTGGTCTCTAAGCCTGCGGCCATCGCCGTCGGCCTGCTGGGGACCCTGTTCGTCGGCGCGTTAAAGGCGGTAGCGCCGGTGCTGGTATTGATGCTCGTCATGGCCTCGATCGCCAACCATCAGCACGGACAAAAAACCAGTATCCGCCCCATTCTGTTTCTCTATCTGCTGGGCACCTTCAGCGCGGCGCTGACCGCAGTGTTGTTCAGTTTTGTCTTTCCCTCGACCCTGCACTTAACCACCGCCGCCGACAGCATCACGCCGCCGTCGGGGATTGTTGAGGTGCTGCGCGGCCTGCTAATGAGTATGGTGTCCAACCCGATCGACGCCCTGCTGAACGCCAACTATATCGGTATTCTGGTGTGGGCGGTGGGCCTTGGCTTCGCCCTGCGTCACGGTAACGACACCACTAAAAACCTGATCAACGATGTCTCCCACGCGGTGACCTTTATCGTTAAAGTGGTGATCCGCTTTGCGCCGTTGGGGATCTTCGGTCTGGTCTCTTCCACCCTGGCGACCACCGGTTTTGAAACCCTGTGGGGTTACGCCCAGCTGCTGCTGGTGCTGGTGGGCTGTATGCTGCTGGTAGCGCTGGTGATTAATCCGCTGCTGGTGTTCTGGAAGCTCCGCCGCAACCCCTATCCGCTGGTGCTGACCTGCCTGCGCGAAAGCGGCGTCTACGCGTTTTTCACCCGCAGCTCCGCCGCTAATATTCCGGTGAATATGGCGCTGTGTGAGAAGCTGAACCTGGATCGCGATACCTATTCGGTCTCCATTCCGCTGGGGGCAACCATCAATATGGCGGGCGCGGCAATCACGATCACCGTGCTGACGCTGGCGGCGGTCCATACGCTGAATATTCCGGTGGATCTGCCGACGGCGCTGTTGCTAAGCGTGGTCGCTTCGCTGTGCGCCTGCGGCGCCTCCGGCGTGGCGGGCGGTTCGCTGCTGCTGATCCCGCTGGCCTGTAATATGTTTGGTATTCCGAACGATGTGGCGATGCAGGTGGTTGCCGTCGGCTTTATTATCGGCGTGCTGCAGGATTCTTGCGAAACCGCGCTGAACTCCTCCACCGACGCCCTGTTTACCGCCGCCGCCTGCATGGCGGAAGACGACCAGCTGGCGAAAAACGCCCTGCGTAGCTAATGCCTTTCCCCTCCGCTACCGCGCGGAGGGGCTCTCTTCCTGCACCGCGTTTTCAACCCTGAACGGATCGATACCCCGCTTTTGCATCCGGCGGAAGCGAATAATGTTCAGGCCGTTGACGATCAGGAAGCTGCCTTCAATCAGCGTCCCGCCGATGGAACCCAGCCACAGGTTATGCGTCGCCCAGCAGGCGGTGGAGCACCACATCACGCAGCGGACGGTCAGCCCCTTACAGCGAAACAGCGCCCAGGTGCTGGCGACAGTGCCAATAATCGGCAGCAGCTCCATAGCATGCTGCAGCTTGCCAAGGCCGAGGATCAGCGTCAGCAGGATAAAGATCGTCATCACCCACAGGCTGCGGGTGCGTAGGGAAATGACCGTGCGGAGCGCATTAAGCCCGGCGCTCATCCCGGCAGGCGCGGCGCCCATCAGGAAGAAATGGACGCCGATAACGCCGCTATAGACCGCCAGCTGAAGCCTGAAGCGACGTTCGTCGCGGTTGATAAAGGTGGTAATGCCGATAAGAAAGGCGATGACGCCGACGCCCTGGGCCAGCCAATATGCGGTCATGAAAGCTCCCCGAGAGAAAAAAACAAACGGCGCTTCACAGGCTGAAACGCCGCTGTTGCTTACCCGATGACGCTGCGCTATCAGGCCAATGCGCGATCAACGCCGCCCGGGCGCCAATATGAATGCGCCTTTACAGGGTAACACCGCTTTTAAAGATGGCCAGCTCGCGGAAGTCATTCTGCTCATTACAGGTCGGTTTGCCGTTGGCGAAAGCCACAATGGTGTCCACGAACTCCTCCAGCAGCTGCGGCATCGCTTTGCCGTGGATCAGCTGTCCGGCATCGAAGTCGATCCAGTGCTTTTTCTTTGCCGCCAGCTCGCTGTTGGTGGCGATCTTCACCGTCGGCACAAAGCCGCCGTACGGCGTGCCGCGGCCGGTGCTGAACAGCACCATATGGCAGCCGGCGCCGGCCAGCGCGCTGGTGGCGACGGCATCATTGCCCGGCGCGCTCAGCAAGTTCAGACCATGTACCTTCAGACGCTCGCCGTAGCGCAGGACATCCACCACCTGGCTGGAGCCCGCTTTCTGGGTACAGCCCAGCGACTTATCTTCGAGGGTGGTGATCCCCCCGGCCTTGTTGCCCGGCGAGGGGTTTTCGTAAATAGGCTGGTCGTGAGCGATAAAGTACTGCTTAAAGTCATTGACCATGGTCACCAGCTTGTCGAAGGTCGCTTCGTCGCGGCAGTGGCTCATCAGCAGCTGTTCGGCGCCGAACATCTCCGGCACTTCGGTCAGTACGGTGGTGCCGCCGTTGGCGATCACATAGTCTGAGAAGCGCCCCAGCATCGGGTTAGCGGTGATGCCGGACAGGCCGTCCGACCCACCGCACTCGAGGCCAAACTTCAGCTCGCTCAGCTTGCCCGGCTGACGTTTATCCTGACGCATCACGTCATACAGCTGGTGGAGATGCGCCACCCCTGCCTCCACTTCATCGTCCTGATGCTGACAAACCATAAAGTGCACGCGCTGCGGATCATACTCGCCCAGCGTTTCGCGAAAAGCATCCACCTGGTTGTTTTCACAGCCAAGGCCCACCACCAGCACCGCTCCGGCGTTCGGATGGCGGACCATATTCTGCAGCATGGTGCGGGTGTTGATGTGGTCGTCCCCGAGCTGTGAGCAACCGTAGGTATGGCTGAAGAGATGCACCCCATCGATATCTTCGGCGCCGTTCGCCTCTTTCAGAAAACGGTTCTGCATCTGACGGGCCATGGCGTTGACGCAGCCGACGGTCGGCAGGATCCATAGCTCATTGCGCACCCCGACGTCGCCATTGGCGCGACGATAAATCTGCACTTCGCGATCCGCTGGCTGCGGCGGTTGGGCAACCTGCTCCGGTTGATAGCGATACGCGTCAAGGTCGCTGAGATTGGTGCGCGTATTGTGCGCATGGACATGCTCGCCCGGCGCGATATCCGCCAGCGCATGGCCAATCGGCAACCCATACTTAACGACGTTTTCCCCTTTCGCGATAGCGCGCAGTGCAAACTTGTGTCCGCGAACGATATCCTGACCGAGGGTGACCGGGTCATTGTCGATCGTCACCACGCTACCGGCCGTCATATCCGCCAGCGCGACCGCGACGTTATCCTGCGAATGGATTTTGATGTATTGCATATCAACCGACCTCTGGTCTTAGTTCAGTTCAATGGCGAAATAGTCACGCGCATTGTTAAAGCAAATGTTTTTCACCATCTCGCCCAGCAGCGCGATATCCGCAGGCGCTTCGCCGGCGGCCACCCAACGGCCGATCATCTGGCACAGAATACGACGGAAGTATTCGTGGCGGGTGTAGGAGAGGAAGCTGCGGCTGTCGGTCAGCATCCCGACAAAGCGGCTCAGCAGGCCGAGCTGCGCCAGCTGGGTCATCTGCCGCTCCATGCCGTCTTTCTGATCGTTGAACCACCAGCCGGAGCCGAACTGCATCTTGCCCGGCATCCCTTCGCCCTGGAAGTTACCGATCATGGTGCCCAGCACTTCGTTATCGCGCGGGTTCAGGCAGTAGAGAATGGTTTTCGGCAGCAGGTTCTCTTCGTTCTGCTTGCTCAGCAGCTTAGACAGCTCTTCAGCCATCGGGCGATCGTTGATCGAGTCAAAGCCAACGTCCGGGCCTAACAGTTTGAACTGACGCAGGTTGTTATTGCGCAGCGCGCCGATGTGGTACTGCTGCACCCAGCCGCGACGGGCATACTCTGCGCCGAGGAACACCAGCACCGCGGTTTTGAACTGCGCCACTTCGCGTTCGCTGAGGGTTTCGCCAGCCAGGCGACGCGCCAGAATGGCGTCCAGCTCGGCGTCAGTCGCTTCCGCAAACAGCACCACGTCCAGGGCGTGGTCGGAGACTTTGCAACCGTGAGCGGCAAAGTGGTCCAGACGTTTGGTCAGCGCGCTTTGCAGGTCCGCAAAACGGCGAATATCGGTGTCGGACACTTCACCCAGCTTAGCCATATAGTCATTGAAGGTCGCCTGCTCGATGTTGAACGCTTTATCCGGGCGCCAGCTCGGTAACACCTTGATATCAAATGAAGTGTCTTTGGCGACAACCGCATGGTGTTCCAGGGAATCAATCGGATCGTCGGTGGTGCCGACCATCTTCACATTCATCTGCTTCATGATCCCGCGGGCGGAGAAAGCGTCCTGCGCCAGTAACGCATTGCACTGGTCCCAGATCTCATCGGCGGTGGAAGGCGACAGCAGCTTACCTGTAATACCAAATGGGCGACGCAGCTCTAAATGGGTCCAGTGGTATAACGGGTTGCCAATCGTGTGAGGCACGGTGGCTGCCCAGGCGTCAAATTTCTCGCGATCGGAGGCATCACCGGTACACAGACGCTCCGGCACGCCGTTGGTGCGCATCGCGCGCCATTTATAGTGATCGCCTTTCAGCCAGATGTCATACAGATTTTTGAAACGGTAATTTTCGGCAACCTGCTGCGGCGGAAGGTGGCAATGGTAGTCGAAAATAGGCTGATCTTTGGCGTAATCGTGGTACAGGCGGCGGGCAAATTCGCTATCGAGTAGAAAATCTTCGGTCATAAACGGTGTCATTCGTGTGTCCTCTTCGCTCCGGAGCGGGAGCCTTTCAGATGATTGACTACAATGCTGACAAAGTTATCACACCAATTTCTACAGACCGAACTGTTTTTCGTGAGTTAGATCAATAAACGCTGATAAAAAAAACCGTCTGCGCGCGGCAAACATCTCGCCAGGGCGCGCCGTATCTGGCTTTCTTCACCAATCATAAAGACCACACTAACTTTCCCGCTTTTGTGACAGCACTCAACTTTTAAAGTTGTATGACAAGTTATCTTTCTGCCGTCGCAACATATAAACCGACGGAATGCTTTACCGGTGTTTATGGCATCGGCTTATACGGAATGGATACCGACTTTTTACATAACAACTGATGGTAAGGTTCGGGCCAGAGGAGACCGCCCTCCTGAACCCTCCGTTTCGCTTTCCCGACCGCGTATCGCCGTCAGGAGAGGCCGCACCTGGTGCGGAGAAATTACAGACGATGAGGTTTACATGCGTAAAATTAAAGGGTTACGTTGGTACATGATCGCACTGGTGACGCTGGGCACCGTGCTGGGCTACCTGACCCGTAACACCGTGGCGGCGGCCGCGCCGACGCTGATGGAAGAGTTACACATCTCGACCCAACAGTACTCCTATATCATTGCAGCCTATTCCGCTGCCTATACCGTCATGCAGCCTGTCGCAGGTTATGTCCTTGATATACTGGGGACTAAAGTCGGCTATGCCTTCTTCGCTATCGCCTGGGCGATATTCTGCGGCTCGACCGCCCTCGCCGGCAGCTGGGGCGGACTGGCGCTGGCCCGCGGCGCGGTGGGCGCGGCGGAAGCGGCGATGATCCCCGCCGGGCTGAAAGCCAGCTCCGAATGGTTCCCGGCAAAAGAGCGCTCTATCGCGGTGGGCTACTTCAACGTAGGTTCCTCTATCGGCGCCATGATCGCGCCGCCGCTGGTGGTGTGGGCGATCGTCATGCACAGCTGGCAGATGGCGTTCATTATCTCCGGGGTTCTGAGCTTCGCCTGGGCCATCGCCTGGCTGATCTTCTACAAACACCCGCGCGACCAGAAGAAATTATCTGACGAAGAACGCGACTACATCATTGGCGGCCAGGAGTCTCAACACCAGACCAATAATGCGAAGAAAATGTCGCCGTGGGAGATCCTGCGCAACCGTCAGTTCTGGGGTATAGCCCTGCCGCGCTTCCTCGCCGAGCCGGCCTGGGGGACCTTTAACGCCTGGATCCCGCTGTTCATGTTTAAGGTTTACGGCTTTAACCTGAAAGAGATCGCGATGTTCGCCTGGATGCCGATGCTGTTCGCCGACCTCGGCTGCATCGTCGGTGGATACCTGCCGCCGCTGTTCCAGCGCTGGTTCGGCGTTAACCTGATCGTGTCGCGTAAAATGGTGGTCACCATGGGCGCCCTGCTGATGATTGGCCCGGGGATGATCGGCCTGTTCACCAGCCCGTACGTGGCGATTGCCCTGCTGTGCATCGGCGGGTTTGCTCACCAGGCGCTGTCCGGGGCGCTGATTACCCTCTCTTCCGACGTCTTTGGCCGTAACGAAGTCGCTACCGCCAACGGTCTGACCGGGATGGCCGCCTGGCTTGCGAGCACCATGTTCGCCCTGGTCGTCGGCGCGCTGGCAGACACCATCGGTTTCAGCCCGCTGTTTGCGGTACTGGCGGTCTTTGACCTGCTGGGCGCGCTGGTCATCTGGACGGTGCTGAAAAACAAACCGGCTGACGATGACACGACGCCGCTTAGCAGCCGCAAACCGGCCACCCAGAGTTAGAGACGCTTATACTGAGGTGATCGCCTGCCAAGCCGCCTTCTCAGGCGGCTTTTTCATCCCTGCCAGTGGTGGAAATCGCGTAAAAGTGGTATAACAAATCGAATATTGTCGCCATCTTGCGGGAGCGAATATGGAAATCATTGAACCACGCCGTCTTTATCAGCAACTTGCCGCTGAGCTGAAGACGCGCATCGAACAAGGTGTCTACCTTGTAGGGGATAAGCTGCCCGCCGAGCGCTTTATCGCCGATGAAAAAAACGTTAGCCGCACCGTGGTTCGTGAAGCCATTATCATGCTGGAAGTGGAAGGCTATGTCGAAGTCCGCAAAGGGTCGGGCATTCACGTCATCTCCAACCATCCGAAATACCAGCAGGTGGCCGATGAAAGCCTGGAGTTCGCCAACTATGGCCCCTTTGAGCTGCTGCAGGCGCGGCAGCTTATTGAAAGCAATATCGCCGAATTCGCGGCCACTCAGGTGACCAAGCAGGACATCATGAAGCTGATGGAGATTCAGGAGAAAGCGCGCAACGAAAAGTGTTTCCGCGACTCCGAATGGGATCTGCAGTTTCACGTCCAGGTGGCGCTGGCCACGCAGAATAGCGCCCTGGCGGCGATCGTGGAAAAAATGTGGACCCAGCGCGTGCATAACCCGTACTGGAAAAAGCTGCATGAGCATATCGATCTGCGCACCGTCGATAACTGGTGCGACGACCACGATCAGATCCTGAAGGCTCTGCTGCGTAAAGATCCGAACGCCGCCAAACTGGCGATGTGGCAGCATCTGGAAAATACCAAGCAAATGCTGTTTAACGAAACCAGCGACGACTTTGAATTTAATGCCGATCGCTACTTATTTGCCGAAAACCCGGTGGTTCATCTCGATACCGCGGCCAACGGCGCGAAATAAGCCTTTATCCCCCCGGCGCGCGGCCCCTGCGCGCCTGTTCCCCATGCCGGCTGGGGTAAGCAAAACATATATAGTGTCAGCCTGTGTAAATCCTCTCGCCTCCCATCGCCGCAATCAGCAAAATCAACGAGCAACACCTTGCAATTTCTCTGACGGAAAGTCAGGTGATTTGTTACAATTAGATGCATTTTGCCGTTCTGGGAGTAGGTATCGACTTACTTCAATTTTATACAGGGAAGCGTTCAGAGCGCCGAAGCAGCGACCATAATCTCATAAAAATCTTGTCGCCCTACATGCCGCGCGCTCAGACGTGCCGTTAACCGATGTACCAGGAATCGTGAATGGAACTATTAACCCAGTTATTGAATGCCTTGTGGGCTCAGGATTACGAAACGCTCGCGAATCCCTCCATGATTGGCATGCTGTATTTTGTCTTGTTTATGATTTTGTTCCTTGAGAACGGGTTATTGCCTGCCGCGTTTTTGCCGGGGGACAGCCTGCTTGTGCTCGTGGGCGTGCTGATCGCCAAAGGGGCGATGGGCTTTCCGGAAACGTTGCTGCTGCTCACTGCCGCCGCCAGCCTCGGCTGCTGGCTGAGCTACATCCAGGGGCGTTGGCTGGGCAATACGCGGATCGTGCAAAACTGGCTGTCGCATCTGCCCTCTCACTATCATCAGCGCGCGCATCACCTGTTTCATAAACATGGACTCTCCGCGCTGCTGATCGGCCGCTTCATCGCCTTCGTGCGCACACTGCTGCCGACCATCGCCGGGCTTTCCGGCCTCAATAACACCCGCTTTCAGTTCTTTAACTGGATGAGCGGCCTGCTGTGGGTGCTCATCCTGACCTCGCTGGGCTATCTGCTGGGCAAAACCCCGGTATTTCTTAAGTATGAAGATCAGCTGATGTCCTGCCTGATGCTCCTGCCGGTTGCGCTGTTGGTCTTCGGACTGGTCGGCTCGCTGGTGGTGCTGTGGAAGAAAAAATACAGAAGCCGGGGCTAATGATGGTCATAAAACGCCCTTCCCTGCGCCAGCTCAGCTGGCTGCTGGGTGGCTCTCTTCTGCTCTGCGCGCTGTTCTGGCTATGGCTGGCGGTGCAGCAGCAAGAGGCCACGCTGGCGATCCGTCCGGTTGGACAGGGCGTCAGTATGCCGGATGGTTTCTCCGTCTGGCATCACCTCGACGCCAACGGTATCCGCTTCAAGAGCATTACGCCGCAAAAGGATGGCCTGCTGATTAAGTTTGATTCCACCGCCCAGGGCGCGGCGGCGAAAGAGGTTCTCGGCCGCGCTCTGCCTCATGGTTATATTATCGCCTTGCTGGAAGACGATAACTCGCCCACCGCCTGGTTATCCCGCCTGCGCGACGCGCCGCATCGGCTCGGGTAAACGGCCGTCAGACTGCGTTTTCAACGCAGTCTGGTGGTTTCCCGCATTTGTTACTATGCTTAAACCTGCGTGAATCAACGCATTCACGTTTACCAACGGGAACGGGTTTATCCTCCGGGTATCCCCTAAGACAATGGAAGGTACTATCCATGAAACACCGCATCGCTCTGCTTCTGGCCCTGTCTTCACTTAGCGCCAGCGCCATAGCCGCCTCTCCCTGCCAGGAAAAAGAGCAGGATATTCAACGAGAGATTAGCTATGCCGAAAAGCATCACAATCAAAGTCGCATTGATGGGCTAAATACCGCGCTACGCCAGGTACGGGAGAACTGCAGCGACAGTAAACTCAAAGCCGATCATCAGCAAAAAATTGCCAAACAGCGGGAAGAGATCGCTGAACGTCAGCGCGATCTGCAGGAAGCCCGGAAGAAAGGCGATGCGGAAAAAATCAACAAACGCCAGCATAAACTCAATGAAGCGCAACAGGAGTTGAAAACGCTGGAGTCTCGGGATTACTAATCACTATTAACTTTCGCAATACGGACCACGCTACAGGAGAACGACATGGCTAAAGAGAATGTGACTGACGACCTTCGTGCAGAACTGAAAACGCTGGCGGACACCCTGGAGGAAGTACTGAATTCCTCGGCGGACAAGTCGAAAGAAGAGATGGGTAAACTGCGCAGTAAAGCCGAGAGCGCGCTGAAAGAGAGCCGCGCCCGTCTGGGTGAGACCAGCGAAGCGATTCTGCGTCAAACTCGTGAGACCGCCGCGCGAGCGGATGATTATGTTCGCGAAAATCCGTGGACAGGGGTCGGGATTGGCGCCGCCGTCGGGCTGGTGCTGGGTGTCCTGCTGTCGCGTCGCTGATTATGGCAAATACTCAACACACGCAGGGGCCGGGTCAGCGCGTCTTCTCCATTGGCCAGCGTATCGTTACGCTGCTGGTCGAAATGGTGGAAACACGGCTGCGCCTGGTCGTCGTGGAGCTGGAGGAGGAGAAAGCCAACCTCTTCCAGCTGCTGATCATGACCGGACTGACGCTGCTGTTTGCCGCGTTTGGCCTCATGAGTCTGCTGGTGCTGGTTATCTGGGCCGTTGACGCTCAGTACCGCCTGCACGTCATGATCGCCACCACCGTCGTGCTGCTTCTCGCCGCCGCGATTGTCGGTATCCTTACCTTACGTAAGGCGCGACGCTCCACGCTGCTGCGCCTGACGCGAAGAGAGCTGGAGAACGACCGTGCCCTTCTGGAGGAAGATAAACCATGAATGGCCGACAGGAGCGTGAACGGCAAAAGGCGCAGCTGCTGCGCCAGATCCAGCAGCAACGGCTGGAGCTGAGCGCCTGTCGCCGCCACTGGCTGGAAGCGACGGCGCCCTTAGACCGCGGCTGGCATACGCTGCTTAGTTTACGTTCGTGGCTGATGGTGGGCAGCGGTCTGATGGCCGTGTGGTCCGTCCGACACCCGCATTTTTTAATGCGCTGGACCAAACGCGGACTGGGTTTATGGAGTACCTGGCGGCTGGTCCGCGGGATCCTGCGCCAGTCGGCAGTCCGTTAGCCGCCCGGAGCGCGGGCGCTTTTCCCGGCGCCCCGCTCTGCCACTTCCTCGCCCGATACGCAACGCTGTGCGTAAAAACTTGCCCTCTGGCCGCCATCCGCGGTCAGCCAGCCCTCTGATCCCATGCCATTCCGCCCGGCCAGGCCTTTACCAGCGCCGGTCATGACCTATCGCGTTGAGGCATTTTTCGCCCCCTCTTACCGATTACTCAGAAACTTTGAACTAGATCTACAGTTTTCCTTGCTAACAATTCCCTCTCCGCCTCGCTACTATCCTCTCCATCGACAGCAACACCGCGTAACTACGCGGGATTGCGCTAAAAAACAAAACCGCCGCCCTTTGGGTTTTCTGGAGTAAGAAATGAAAAAATTAGAAGATGTTGGTGTACTGGTAGCGCGCATTCTGATGCCGATTCTGTTTATCACTGCAGGATGGGGCAAAATCACCGGTTATGCGGGAACCCAGCAGTATATGGAAGCCATGGGCGTACCGGGTGCGCTGCTGCCGCTGACCATTCTCCTTGAATTCGGCGGCGGACTGGCGATTCTGTTCGGTTTCCTGACCCGGACCACCGCGCTGTTCACCGCAGGCTTTACGCTGTTGACCGCGTTCCTGTTCCACAGCAACTTTGCGGAAGGCGTGAACTCCCTGATGTTCATGAAAAACCTGACCATCGCTGGCGGTTACCTGCTGCTGGCCATTACCGGACCGGGCGCCTTCAGTATCGACCGTGTACTGAATAAGAAATGGTAAGCGCACTATACTGAATGAATGAAAAAGCGAGGAGGCCACTCCTCGCTTTTGCTATCTGAAGTCTGAAGGAGGAATAAAGATGGGCCAATTAGTCGACGGCGTCTGGCAGGATACCTGGTATGACACAAAATCCACCGGTGGGCGTTTTAAGCGTTCCGTTTCCGCCTTCCGTAACTGGCTCACCGCCGATGGCGCGGCCGGACCGAGTGGTGAAGGGGGATTTGCGGCGGAAAAAGATCGCTATCATCTGTACGTTTCTCTCGCCTGCCCGTGGGCGCATCGCACGTTAATTATGCGTAAGCTGAAAGGACTGGAGCCTTTTCTCCCTGTCTCCGTGGTCAATCCGCTGATGCTGGAAAACGGCTGGACTTTTGACGACAGCTTCCCGGAAGCCACCGGTGACACCCTTTATCAGCACGATTTTCTCTATCAGCTGTATCTGCACGCCGACCCGCACTACACCGGTCGCGTCACCGTCCCGGTACTATGGGATAAAAAACAGCAGACCATCGTCAGCAATGAGTCGGCAGAAATCATCCGTATGTTTAATACCGCCTTCGATGGCCTGGGCGCCAGAGCCGGGGATTACTACCCGCCGGCGCTGCGGGAAAAAATCGATGAACTGAACGGCTGGATATATGACAACGTCAATAACGGCGTGTATAAAGCCGGCTTTGCCACCAGTCAGCAGGCTTACGACGAAGCGGTGGATGCGGTGTTTACCTCGCTGGAGCGGCTGGAGCAGATCCTCGGTCAGCATCGTTACCTGACGGGCAATCAGCTGACGGAAGCGGATATTCGCCTGTGGACGACGCTGGTACGCTTCGACCCGGTGTATGTGACCCATTTTAAATGCGACAAACGACGCATCAGCGATTATCTCAATCTCTACGGCTTCCTGCGCGACATCTACCAGATGCCGGGTATCGCGGAGACGGTGAGCTTTCCGCATATTCGTCACCACTATTACCGCAGCCATAAAACCATTAACCCTACCGGCATCATCTCCATTGGGCCGCAGCAGGATCTCAGCGAACCACACGGTCGCGACCAGCGCTTCCGTTGATCCGTCGGGCGCCAGTGATGGCGCCCAATAATTCAGAAAACAGATATTTACCCACCATTCATTCACGTCTATTCTTATTGCGATCGCTTAAAAAACAAGTGATTGACGGTTAATTGAGGCGTAGAAATGGACTGGTATCTCAAGGTATTAAAAAACTATATAGGATTTGGCGGCCGTGCGCGGCGCAAAGAGTACTGGATGTTTATTCTGGTCAACCTCATCCTGACCGGCGTATTGAGCATCATCGATAAAATGCTGGGCTGGCAGCGGGCGGGCGGCGAAGGCATTCTGACGACCATCTATGGCATACTGGTCTTTTTACCGTGGTGGGCGGTGCAGTTTCGGCGTCTGCACGACACCGACCGTTCGGCATGGTGGCTGCTGCTGCTGTTGATCCCGGTCATCGGCTGGCTGGTGATCCTGATCTTTAACTGCCAGCGCGGAACGGAAGGCAACAACCGATTCGGGGCCGATCCAAAACCCTTTTCCTACTGATCTTCCTGCTCCTCCCGCTAGCGGGAGGAGTGTCCTCGACTATCTGCCGGCAAACAGCTTAGGGATCTCACGCAAGCACCAGGACTTCGCTTCGCCCATGCTGTCCCGTCGCCAGGCCATGATAATGTCAATTTCATTGGTATATTCCGGACTGACCACCCGCAAGCGTCCTTCAGCAATATCCTTCTCCACCAGCGGATAGGGCATGGTCGCCACGCCTAATCCGGCCAGCAGCGCCTGGCGCTTATCTTCAATGGTGCTCACCGTTAAGCGCGGCTGTTTATCCAGCAGCTGAACGGTGAGAACGGGCCGCTCGCGCGCGGTATCCGCCACCGCGACGCCACGGTATTTCACGCGGGTGACCTCAGAGAGCGGTTCAGGCTCCTGGTGGATCGGGTGGTCCGGCGCCGCGACGTACACGCTGAGCACCGAATAGAGTTTGCGCGAGTTAATCTCCGAGGAAGAACGAAAATGCATATCCGGCGCGACAACGATATCCGCCCGCCCCTGCTCCAGCCGCTCCCAGGCGCCGGCCAGCACCTCGGTGATAATCGACAGCTGGGTATTGGACTTGGTCGCCAGTTTCTCAATCAGCGGAAACAGATCCGGCGTGGGCACCAGCGCTTCGGTGACGATCGTCAGGTGAGTTTCCCAGCCGCGAGACAGGGCTTCGGCATCGGTGGTGAGCTTGTCCGCCGCCTCGAGCAGCACACGACCGCGCTCCAGCAGCATACGCCCGACGTTGGTGAACTTTGTGCGATGACCTGAGCGGTCAAACAGCACCACGTCCAGCTCTTCCTCCAGTTTTTGCATGGTGTAGCTCAGGGCGGAAGGCACGCGTCCCAGCTCATCAGCCGCGGCAGCGAAGCTCCCGCGACGGTCGATCGCATCCATCACGCGTAACGCTTCCAGCGTTAATGCTCTCTCTTTAGCCATCGCTTTCTCATTCAGGAAATTTGAACATACCGGGCAGAATATCTGGCTAACAATACAGCGTCCATACCTTTACCATTGATTTAGTGTAAAGAGAGGTCAAGAACATGATTACTACCCGAACAGCCAAACAATGCGGACAAGCAGACTTCGGCTGGCTGCAGGCCCGCTACACCTTCTCCTTTGGCCACTACTTCGACCCAAAATTACTGGGCTTCGCGTCCTTACGCGTTCTCAATCAGGAAGTGCTGGCCCCCGGGGCCTCGTTCCAGGCCAGAACGTATCCCAAGGTCGATATCCTGAACCTGATTCTGGAAGGCGAAGCGGAGTATCGCGACAGCGACGGCAATCACCTGCAGGCCAGGGCCGGCGACGCGTTGATTATCGCCACTCAGCCTGGCGTGAGCTATAGCGAGCACAATCTGAGCAAAGAGCAGTCGTTAACGCGGATGCAGCTATGGCTCGATGCCTGCCCGCAGCGAGAAAACCCGCTGCAGCAGAAAATCGAGGTCGCCAACGCGCCGCTACAGCTGCTGGCCTCACCGGATGGGGGGAATAATAGCCTCCAGCTTCGCCAGCAGGCCTGGGTCTATCATATCGCGCTGGAAAAAGGTGAGCAGATCAACGTGCAATTGCATGGCCCGCGCGCCTACCTGCAGTCGATCCACGGCACCGTCCATGCCGTCGCGCAGGAACAACCCAAACAGGCTCTCACCTGTGGTGATGGGGCATTTATTCGTGACGAAGCTAACATTACCCTCGTCGCCGATACGCCGCTGCGCGCTTTGCTGATAGATTTACCGGTGTAACAACGGAAGGGATGGAGTCTGTCAGTGAGTAAGAAGAAAAACAGAAAAAAGGCGTCTCCGACGCCGCTAGCCCCGACGCCGCCGGAAACCGTCGGCGTCGTCAGCTTTGGTTATGATGAGATGCTTAGCGAACTGGAAGCCATCGTCGCCGAGGCGGAGATTCGCCTGCGGGATGAAGAAAGTCTCGCCTGAAGCTGCAGCATGGATTATTCGACTATCGTTGATGACCTGCCGCTAATACCGGCCCCGAAAGGGGCTGAGGGCATTATTCACTCAGCGCGTCGGCAAGATCTTTTTTCACCTGGGTGCGCTGCTCCGGCGTCAGTACCTGATTCACATCAAAATAGTACTTCACGCGATAATAACGTACCTGTTGATCAATTTTACTGAATGCCGCCAGCTGATCCTTCACCGCTTTCTCATTCCATTTACCGGAATCAATCACGTTAATCAGCGCGCCATCTTTAATGTCTTGCTGTGAAATCTGCTCAACGTTTTTTTCCATTTGCTGATGCAGGCTGTTAATTTTGCTCACCTGATCGGGAGTCAGTTTTAAGTGCTGGACGATGGGGTCCTTAGCGGGTGCTGGCGCAGTCTCTTCCGCGGCCTGCGCCGCCAGCGAAAAACCGGCAACGGCGGCGGTCAATAATATAGCTCGTGATACTTTTGTCATTTTATTATCCTGTATAAGTGCGTCATGATAAGACGCACTATTATTCCCTGAACAATAATGGCGATGTGTAAAAAAGCATGAACATAATTGTAAAAGGGGTTGGATGCATTCATAGATCAAATGATCTATAAGCTAAACATCCGCATTGTTTATTTTTTTAGGTCCGATAACGCCGAGGAGGTTAAATTAATATCCATCCGTTGCGCGGCGAGGGTGATCTGATGTTCATCGAGTGCTTCTTTAATCGCCTCAAGAAAATCAAAATAAGTCTCCCAATATTCGCTATTTTTCACCCAGACACGAACAGTGAAGTTAAGTGTGCCCGGCATCATTTCAAGCAGACGAACCGTAGTACCACGAGATTGATCGATTCGCTTTTCACTATCAATGATAGCCTGAATGACCTGCTTAACCTGCACAATTTTAGTCTCGCTGGCCACGCCGAGGGTCAGATCGATTCGCCGAAAAGGATGGCAGGAATAATTCACAATACTGTCGGCGATGACTTTACCATTTGGAATAATAACTTCTTTATTATCAACGGTTAGTAGTGTAGTTGAAAAAACATGTACGGACTGCACCATACCAGAAATCGCGCCGACCTGTACAAAATTGCCGGCCCGAAAAGGACGTAAAGTGACTAACAGAACACCAGCGGCAAAGTTAGAAAGCGAGCCTTGCAGCGCCAGACCAATTGCCAGCCCTGCCGCGCCAATAACCGCGATGATGGAAGACGTCTCAATCCCTACCCGACCTAATGCGGCGATTATCGCAAAAGCCATCGTAATATAACGAACGAGCGCAGCAAAGAAATGAACGATTGTCGCATCGACGTTGCGTCGTAAGAGAATTTTCTCGAAGGCTTTAGCGAGGACTTTTGCAAGCATTCGCCCGACAAAAAGAATAATCAGCGCTGCCACGATATTCCAGGCAAACTGCATAATTGTTTCACCATGACCGATAAGCCAGGCTATTGCCGATTTGAGCTGCGGGAATAATACTACATTTTTCACGTCTATCACTCCTGTCTGGATAACCTATAAACCTGCTATCCATTAAGCTGAATGATGACCGCTGCAAATCAGGGAATGGAGACTAACGGATAGACAATAAAACATCGTAGCGTGACAGTATTAACGAATCCGGTGTTTAAAGCAGCCAAAAAACTGTTTAAAAGTGGATATTCTGCAAACCTGATTTACAACCGACTGAAATTAAAAATAAACACCTTCGTCGAGAGGTTTTATAGAGATAGTTGCAACTGACCGATAAGCCGCTTTTTTTTGGGTATAGCGTCGTGGACAGTCATTCATCTGCGTCACGGATTCAGATAGCAAAAACCCCGCCGAAGCGGGGTTTTGCGTAAAGCGGTGAAGCTGACCGATAAGCCGCTTTCTTTTGAGTATAGCGTCGTGGACAGTCATTCATCTGCGTCACGGATTCAGATAGCAAAAACC